>JAEZIW010000163.1 GCA_023436525.1 Bacillota bacterium
GGTGCAATCAGCGCATCGTTGATGGCTTCCACTAGCGCAAGCGCGGTGCCGCTCGGGGAATCCACCTTCTGATTGTGATGCTTTTCCACAATCTCGATGTCGCAGTCTTCGCCGAGAAAAGCGGCGGCGCGGCGGCAAAGCTCCATCTGAAGATTGACGCCGAGCGACATGTTCGCGGAAAAAAACAGCGGAACTTGCGCCGATGCATTTTTTATCTTTGTCTTTTCTTCGTCCGTATAGCCGGTTGTGCATATCACAATGGGAATACCGCGAGACAACGCGTAACGCAGATTGGCTTCCAGCGCTTCGGGCCGCGAAAAATCAATAATCACGTCGGGGGTTTCCCGGCAATCAAATATATCGGCATACACCGAAAAATCGTTAACCACGGCGTCCGGCATTTTATCAACGCCCGCGCAAACGCGCATATCATCGGAAATGGATGCAAACTTTGCAACAGTCTGACCCATTTTTCCGTTTGCGCCGCATAAAAGTATGTTAACCATGCTTACCTCTTTATCTTTGGTTTATCCACGGTGCGCCAGCACACCGTTCAGGCGATGTCAAAATCAAGTGTCATCAGTTCTTTTTTCAGTATCACGGCTTTGTCGGCGCTCATTTCCGTCAGCGGCATACGCGGCACACCAACGTTGATGCCGATCATGTTAAGCGCCATCTTGACAGGGATCGGGTTCACTTCCAGGAACAGCGCGTCGATCAACGGATTGAGCTTAAACTGCAGCTCTCTGGATCGCGCCACATCACCGTTCAAAAAGCTCATCACCATATCGTGCGTCATGCCGGGAAGCACATTGGACACGACCGAAATAACGCCCTTGGCGCCGAGTGCGAGCAGCGGCACCACGTGGTCGTCGCAGCCGGAGTAGATATCGATATCAGGGCAGAGGCGCGCCGTCTCGGTGATCTGAGCGATGTTGCCGGTAGCGTCTTTCACGGCAACGATATTATCATGAGAGGCAATTTCCTTCATCACACAAGGCTTGATATTCACGCCCGTACGGCCCGGTATGTTATAAGCCACAATGGGCAGATTCACCGCGTCCGCAATGGTATGGTAGTGCTTAATCAGCCCGGCGTCGGTGCATTTGTTGTAATACGGTGTTACCAGCAGCAGGCCGTCTACGCCAAGGTCGGCAGCTTCCATGGAGATTTCTATCGCCGTGAGGGTGTTGTTGCTGCCCGTTCCGGCAATAACCGGAACACGCCCCGCGGTCTGTTTAACGACGAACTCGATCGCGCTCAAGTCTTCTTCCTTGGTCATCGTCGACGATTCGCCGGTTGTGCCGCAAACGATAAGTGCGTCGATTCCGCCTTTTATCTGATACTCAATCAGCGTTTCAAAAGCGGCAAAATCGATACCGTTGTCGTCAAAAGGCGTTACCAGCGCGGTACCTGCTCCTTTAAAAATGCTCATACATTAAGCTCCCTTCCTCAGGTTATAATCACCTGTCAAAATAGCCCTTGGCGGCCAGCAGCTCGGCCATTAGCACAGCGCCGCCCGCTGCACCGCGCAGCGTGTTGTGGCTGAGGCACACAAATTTGTAGTCGTAGATCGGGTCTTCGCGCAGACGACCGATGGAAACAGCCATGCCGTTGCCGTTATCACGGTCCAGCTTGGTCTGAGGCCGTGCATCTTCCTCAAAATACATGAGGAACTGCTCGGGCGCGCTCGGCAGCTTCAGCTCCTGCGGCACGCCCTTGAAGCTTTGCCACCGCTGCTTGATCTCATCCATTGACGGTTTTTTGGCAAACTTCACAAACGTGGCGGCCATGTGTCCGTCGGATGCGGGCACACGGATGCACTGTGTTGTAATCACAGGCGCATCGGCATTCACAATCACATCGCCATCAATAGCACCCCAAATCTTTAAGGGTTCCTGTTCGCTCTTTTGCTCTTCGCCGCCGATATACGGAATCACATTATCAACCATCTCCGGCCAAGAGTCGAAGGTTTTGCCCGCGCCCGATATCGCCTGATATGTGCAGGCTACAATCTGCTCAATGCCAAAATCATACAACGGCTGCAGCGCAGGCACATAGGTCTGTATCGAGCAATTCGGCTTCACGGCGATAAAGCCGCGCTTTGTGCCGAGGCGTTTTTTCTGGCTGTCGATAATCGCAATGTGTCCGGGGTTAATCTCGGGCATCAGCATCGGCACATCCGGCGTGCCGCGGTGCGCGCTGTTGTTGGAAACCACCGGGATTTCTGCTTTAGCATATGCTTCCTCAAGCTGTTTTGTCAGCGCTTTATCAAGGCTGATTGCGCAGAACACAAAGTCTACGGTCTCAGCGGCTTTTTTGATATCCGACGCGTCGTAGACGGTCATCTTGGCAATGCTGTCCGGAAGGGGAGTTGTCATCGCCCAGCGCCCTTCTACGGCTTCGCCGTACGTTTTTCCTGCGGAACGTTCGCTCGCGCTCAAAAGTGCGATGTCGAACCAAGGGTGGTCAGCGAGCAGCGATACAAAACGCTGTCCGACCATGCCTGTTGCCCCAACGATGCCTACCTTGAATTTGTTCATCTGTTTGTCCTCCAGATATATTAAAAGTATTTATATACAAAAATAGTGCGCATACCAAAACATAGCGCACCACCGTCATAATACCGCAAATTAATGCAATGCCGGACTACAGCAGCGCTCCGTCTTAAAAAAGACGACAGTTGCATGGCTGTTCGCCATACCCCCAGGCAAAACCTTCGCGGACGGTTTTCCTTCGGCAGTTTCCCCTTTTTCATGTGCTTCACGGGCACCCGCTGCCTCTGCACAGATACTCTTGAAAACCGCGCCTCAAACTGTAATGGTATTTATGTGCTTGATTATACCATCGTAAACTTTGCACGTCAACCAAATATAGCCCGCCCATAGTTAAATTGGCGGGTAAAGAACAAAAGCCCGTGCATGGCATACACAGGTTTTTGTTGAACTGAATTTGTTATTTGGCGGATCAGAACTCAGCTAAGCATATCCTCAGATTCTGATTTATCGGATGGTTAATGGTACACCGGTAAATGAAGTCCCAAAAGTCGAATCGGTCATGTTCTATATTTGCCGCGCGCCATCATACTCAAGCAGTGTGAAGCCGCAGACATAAAGGTCTCCGCCCAATCTGTAAATACCGACCTGAATTGTACGTTGCTTGATTTTGATGATTTATTTCCAATCATCGAATTCAGACGGGTCATCAATTGGTATCGCCGGAACTCCGGGAACGCTTGATTGCATACGGTATATTTGCCATTTACCGTTATATTTCATCACTGCAAAGCCACCGACATAGAACTTGCCGTTGTACTGGTACAATACGGCTCTGTATTGCACATCCTGGGCACCGAATATTTGCGACAAAATATTTCGGCGTTCTTTGTCACCGTCAGGTGTATGGATAACAGTGTTTTTTATATGGATAATTTCAAGGTCAGCCATCAAGGATGTGTCGAACGAATTGAGCAATTCAGGATATTTTTCATCATTTAGCTCTGAAGGATGTCCTTCAAAAACACTATAAAACTCCATCGGCACATTGAAAGATACGGTAAAACGATAAACATCGCTCAATAACGCTTCAGTCATTCCAAGCTCATTGTACTTTATAAAATCGGGCCGCACTGTGGGGAGGTAGCCTTCACCGATGGGATTAATCTCGCCCATAAAATTAGAAAAATAGGTGTAATCAAAACCTTTTGCCATGTTGTTAATGGCGCTGGTGCTTAAAATGCCGTCAATATCATTGGCTTTCAAATATACGATAAAGTTGTTTATCGCGTCTTCAGGTGTGTCAAAGCTTTGAGAAGAAACCGCTGACCCATTTGAAGCATGGACAGACGACGCCGGGATGACTCCGAACAATGTTAGTAATAATGCCACAGCCAAAAGCACTGATACAGCTGCAAAGATAATGGCGGTCAGGTTCCTTTTTTTATCCGGCTTTTGTATTGTCGCAGATTTATCGGACAAATCATTCTTGTAAGGCGTATATTCGGGAAATGCATCCGACGGCGTGGCTGACGGAAACAAAGAATCACTTGCACCAACATGAGCAGGCACATGCGTCTGATTAGGAACAGTTGTTTGGACGGGGGTGCCGCAATAGTCACAGCAAGCTTTGTGTTCGGGAATACTTATTCCGCATATCCTGCAAAACATAATCGAACTCCTTTGGTTATGATATATCAATCATACAATAACATACATAAAGCTACAATATAAACCATTTATCGCCCAAAAATTCATCATATCATGATTGTGTATGATACAACTGTATAGTATAGTATTTGGAAAACGAGAGAGCGGAGACTTTTTTGAAAGCTTACAGTACACTCGCAAAAGCGTATAACGAGCTCATGGCAGATGTGGATTACGACGCGTGGGCGGCCTATATCGGCAAACTCATCGGTAAAAGCGATGCGCGCGTTTATGAAACGGCGTGCGGCACGGGTTGCCTCACGTTTCGCCTTTACGATATGGGGTTTGATATCGTGGCGTCAGACATCTCTGCCGATATGCTGCAAAAGGCCGCGCAGACCGCGCGCGAAACCGGGCGCGATATCACGTTTGCGCAGCAGGATATGCGGCACTTTGAAGCGGGGAAAAAGGCAGATGCCGTGATAGCGGCATGCGACGGCGTGAATTATCTGGATGCACAGGGCTTTTCTCAGTTCGCGGCTTCGGCATTTCGCGCGCTGAAGGATGGCGGCATGCTGCTATTCGATATCAGCACCAAAGCAAAGCTTAAGGCGATGGACGGCCAAGTGTATTTTGACGACTCGGACGACGTGTCGTGCATATGGAAAAACACGTTTGACACGCGCAGCGATACGCTGACGATGGATTTAACGCTGTTTGTCAGAAACGGCAGCCTTTTTGAACGCACAGGCGAAACGCATGTTCAGCATGCACACGATACAGCGTTGCTGTGCCGTACATTGGAGCAGGCCGGGTTTAAGGACGTTGCCACCTATAATTTTTTATCGAAAACACCCTGCCCGGATAGCGCACAGCGCGCGCAGTTCGTTTGCCGCAAATAACTGGCGTATGCTTTTGATGCCGCATATGATATAATAAGGGCAGAGGAGATGACATGAAGGACAAAAGAAACAACAAAATACTCAGCTTTCATCAGCCGGCGGAGTTCTATATCAAAAAAGCGGAAAAGCATATTGACGCGGGCAATTTTCTGGAAGCGCTGGCACTCTATCGTTGTGTGCTGGGCATGGAGCCCGAAAATATAGACTATCTTTTGAGCATTGCACAGATTTATTCGGAAATGGGCCTTTACGCCGAATCCAACGACGTGCTGCTCAAAATCGCGAAATATGGAAACACACCCACCGAGTGTTTGTTTGCGCTCGGGTGCAATTATATGGGGCTAAAAAACTACGAGCTTGCAGACGAAGCGTTTGAGCAATATCTCGCGGTTGATCCGGAAGGCGAATATGCCGAGGATATCGACGAGCTGTTTGATATTATGGATGAGGAAGATTACGACGACGACGTTACCCTTCATGATATCAGCCGGCGGATGCTTTATGAAGAAGCATATGAGGGAAAGCAGTGCCTTGACAAAGGCGATTATAAAAACGCCATCACACACCTCGAGAAGGTGACAGCCCGCGACGAAACAATGGTGAGCGCGATGAACAACCTGGCGCTTGCATATTTCTTTGAGGGGCGCAAACAGGAGGCGGTAACGCTCTCCAAACGCGTGCTGGTTACGCAGCCGCTGAATCTGCACGCCTGCTGCAATCTGGCGCTTTTTTATTCGGATTTGAACGACCATGCAAACGCTGCCGTATACTTGGAGAAGCTCGACAGTCTCGGAGAATCGGAGCCGGAGGATATGCACAAAATCGCGCTCACTTACTGCGAGCTTGGCTATCATCAAAAGGCGTATCTGATGTTTCTGAAAATCGTGTCGTTTCAGCCGTACGATATCAGGATACTGCATTTTTGCGGCGTTGCCGCATATAACAGCGGGCTGTATACCGAGGCACTTTCAAACTTCGTCAAGATATTGAAGATTGATCCTGATAACAGCCTTGCGCTGTATTACAAAACGCTGGCGGAACAGGCGAAGCAAAACGGCGCTTTAAAAGAGCTCGAATACGTTTATCAGGTGCAGTTTGACGAGATCAAGCGCCGTATCGGGTATCTCAACGAATGCTTGCGGCAAAAGAATGTGAGCCTCTCGCATAAATGGGAAAGCGACGAGTTGTTTAAGTCCATCATGTATTGGGGGCTGCATTACGGCGACGAGTATATAAAAAAGATCGTGCTCGAAGTGATGAGCATGTTCGCAGATAAAAAGGCCGAAGAGATCTTTCGCGACTTTTTGCTCAAAAGCTCGGAATCGGATGAGATTAAAAACGACGTTTTTATGTATCTTAAGAAAATGGGCGCGAAGGAACCCTATGTGGCATATATCAAAGGGTCAATCGCTGAGGTGCGTGTCGGGACGGTATCCGAAGATTTAAAAACACTGCCAAAGCTGTATGCGGAAGCGTTGACCAGCTTTATTGGGCATACACGGCCGCGTTACAGCGACGAATTCGTCACGCTGGGTGTGGAACTGATGCTCTCGGTGGTCAAAGCCAAAAAAGATGACGGTAAATGGGTGCGTTCTGTCAGTGCGTTTGCCGCGGCGCTGGAGCTTCGCGCATGCGAAAAGTCTAAAAAGGAAGAGACACCCACCACCAGCGAGCTTATGGCTGTGTACGGCATATCGCCGCTCACGCTGAAGAAGTATTACCGGCTGATGTTTGATGAAAAAGAATAGGGTGATTGTATATGTTGATTGATTTTGAACAACGATTCTCAGAATACCTTCATCAATATTTGCACCACAGCGGCCTGAATGAAGATGAAATTGAAGAGCGTGCACCGGAGCTTTATTTGGAGTGGCTCGACAGCCCCAAGGAATGGCTTTCGGGTGCCACCCCGAGCGGATTCTTTGCGGCGATGGATTCCGGCGAGCTTGTTACCGAGCTCGGGCGCTACATGCTTTCGGATATGTCGATACCGGGGCCGCTGCTGAACCAAATTGCCGACTGCAGCAATGAGACTTATCCGCTGCTGGTTTCGCTGATGCAGAATTACGAAGGGGACAAAAGTGACGAGATTCGTACGGCGGTTGTCCGGCTGATTGAAGAGATGGATATGCCGCGCCCGTTTGCGTATTATATTGAGGTGGTATCTTCGGCTTCGGGGCCGAGCGATTTTACCGAAGCGTGCGTGGAGGAACTGAAAAACGCTGGGGCGGATTTTTTGGACAAGGTGATCGCGGCGTACGAAGCAGCGGTATCGGTATATGCCGCCGACTGCTTTTTGGATATACTTGCCGATATGCCGTTAGATGAGCGCGCTTACGAGCTGACGCTTGAGAGATTCCTTTATAGCGACACGAACCAGGCATTTTACGCGAGCTGCCTTGGCAAGCTCGGCTGCGAAAAGGCGCTGCCGTATCTGGAAGAAGCGTTGAGGCAGGACGGTATCAAATACTTTGATTATATCAGTATCAAAAACGCGGTTGAGGCCTTGGGCGGCGAGGTGATGATCGATCGCGATTTCACGGGAGACAAGGATTACGAATCGTTGATCGGCAGGGAGGATTAAGTGATCACATTAGCGGAAGTGAAGCAGAACCAAAAGATAAAGGTGCTGGTGGAGCACGCGAATAAAGTTCTCGAAGTGATAGGGTATACCGATCATGGCCCGCGCCATGTGGGGTATGTGAGCCGTATTGCGGGAGAGCTTCTCGAAAAGCTCGGCAAAAGCGAACGGATTGTAGAGCTGGCAAAAATAGCGGGCTGGGTGCACGACGTGGGGAACATGGTCAACAGAAAACAGCACGGGCTCAACGGCGCGACGTTGCTGTTTCCGATACTCTGCGAGATGGGAATGGATATTTCCGAAGCGTGCGACATCTGCGCGGCAGTGGGGTCTCATGAGGAAGAAACAGGACGGCCTATCAGCGATATATCCGCTGCGCTGATTATTGCGGACAAGGTGGACGCCCATCGTGCACGTGTGAGAAAAAAGCAGTTTTTACCCTCGGATATACACGACCGTGTGAATTACTCGATACAGTCGACCAGCATGACGGTGAAAGACGGCACAATAGCCATGGAATACACGATGAACAACGGCGCTTCGCCGATGGAGTTTTTAAGCATTTACATGACGCGTATGCAAATGTGCGAAAAGAGCGCCCAGTTTCTCGGGTGCAATTTCGCGCTGCATATCAACGGCGTAAAGCTCAACAGATGGGACGAAGCGAATGACGTATAACTGCTTTGCTTCGTGTGCGTTCGGCCTTGAATCCCTTGTAACCACGGAATTGAAAAAGCAAAGACTCGGCGGCGTGAGCGCTCGCGACGCACGGGTCTATTTTGATGCCGACGAACAAGGCATTGCGGCGGCAAACCTCTGGCTGCGCACGGCAGACAGGGTGTTTATTGTGCTGGGCACGTTTGAAGCGCTCATATTTGATGAGCTTTTTGAAGGCGTGCGGGCACTGCCGCTGGAGGATTATATTCCGAAAGACGCGAATTTTCCGGTCAATGCGGATTCGGTGGGCAGTGCGCTGTTCAGCGTGTCGGATATCCAGTCGATCAGCAAAAAGGCCGCGGTCGTGCGGCTGATGGCAGCGCATAAGGTAAAGGTACTGCCCGAGACGGGAGACCGCTACGACATTCATGTGAAGATACTGCGCAACAAGGTTTCGGTATGCCTGAATACCAGCGGGATGGGGCTGAACCGACGCGGGTACCGCGCGAATAACGTGGCCGCGCCGATACGCGAGACGCTCGCGGCGGGGCTGGTGATGCTCTCCGGGTGGGACGGAAATGAGCTGGCTGACCCGATGTGCGGCTCGGGAACGATTGCGATTGAAGCCGCGATGATTGGGGCCAACATCGCGCCGGGGCTTAGCCGCGCGTTTGATGCGCAAAACTGGCCGCGCTTTAAAAAGCCTTGGCTCACGGCGCGTGATGAAGCAGTACAGCAAAAAACACAGAGCCCTGTGATATTCGCTTCGGATATCGATAAAAAGGCGCTGAGCGCGGCAGACAAAAACGCGCTGGCGGCAGGCGTGGATTTAAAAATCTTCCACGCGGATGTGCGAAATTTTTCGAGGAACTGCCCTGTGCTGACGAATCCGCCGTATGCGGTGCGGCTCGGTGAGAAGAACGAGGTGCATAAGCTCTACGGCGAGATGGGCAAGGCGTTTGCGAGCGTGCCGAAGAAGTCTATCATATCGGCGGACGATGATTTTGAGCGGTTCTTCGGCAAGAGAGCCACGAAAAAACGCAAGCTTTATAACGGCAGCATCCGGTGCAATTTTTATCAGTATTTTTAGAATATTATTCAAAATGCTGTTTGGACACCAAAACGAAGCGGAATTGCATAATGTTCAGCGATGATGGGTTTATTTTGTACATCTTTGCACACTCTGGACGCCAAAATTGGACGAGCTTTGTATGTTGTGTTGCTTTAAATGTTGCGCCTCATGATGCAATCTGTATGCCATTTTATGTTGATAAGGTACATCTTTAAAAAGCCGTAACTGATTATTTATATATTGGAGTATATAATGAAGCTAAAAACAATTCGTCCTATGGAAACGCTGTTACTTGAATCGGATAAGCTTATTTATAAAACGAATTATTTCTTATCAAATAGATTAGATATTTCAAAAATAAAAAAATTTCAATTTTGACCAGTAATCAAGGACCGATAAGCGACGACGTAGCTTTAGCATTGTTTTTCGATACAATTGTTATAATACTGCCATCTGAGCATAAAAACTTTAAAGAATTATTATTCGAAAAAATCTCCAAGTCATTCACAATAAATTACAATGAAATAATAAAAGCAATGAGTTGTGCAGAAAATGCTGAATTTGTTTTATGGTCATTATGAGAATAATCTAAACACACGAATTGGAAAATATTTTGTCCTTTATGTTGAACCTGAACATTTATGATTATCCTCGATTGTCACGAGTTCACAACTAGAAAAAGTTCCACCCCCCTTGAAAACAGAGCGTTTTAGAGCGAAAAATTAATTTATAGACCGACTATTTCGTCCAAAATCTTATAAAATATAATATTTTCAATCTTATTAAAACCCTGATTTGCTGGTCAAATCTACTTTCCTGTGTTATCATAAATCGGCAATTTAAAAGAGGAGACTAAGAAAGAATCAATGATCAGTGCACAAGGGGTATCCCTTCAATACGGCGGCCGGGCGCTATTTAAAAATGTCAGCGTACAGTTCTCAGCGGGCAACTGCTACGGCCTGATTGGCGCAAACGGCACCGGGAAATCCACATTCCTAAAAATCCTGTCGGGCGAAATTGAGCCTAACAATGGCGACGTGTCTGTCACACCCGGTCAGCGTATCGCGGTGTTGCGGCAGGATCACTTCGCGTTCGATGAATTCACAGTGCGTGAAACGGTCATCATGGGGCACGAGCGTCTGCATCAAATCATCAAAGAGAAGGACGCGCTGTACGCCAAAGAGGATTTTAACGATGACGACGGCTTAAAGCTTGCGGAGCTCGAAGGCGAATTTTCTGAGCTCGACGGCTGGAACGCCGAATCCGACGCGGAAATACTATTAAACGGCCTTGGCATTACAGGCGAATACCACGATATGAAAATGGCAGAGCTCGACGGCCCGCGCAAGGTGAAGGTGCTGCTCGCTCAGGCGCTGTTTGCCAAGCCCGATAACCTGCTGCTCGACGAGCCGACGAACAACTTAGACCTGCACGCCATCACATGGCTCGAAAACTTCCTGATGGACTTTGAGAACACCGTGATCGTGGTCTCGCACGACCGCCACTTTTTAAACAAGGTGTGCACGCACATCGTGGATATCGACTACGGCAAAATACAGATGTACGTGGGCAACTACGACTTCTGGTACGAATACACGCAGCTCGCCGCCAGACAGCTGAAGGACGAGCGCAAGCGCACCGAGCAAAAAGCGAAGGAGCTGGAGGAGTTCATCCGCCGGTTCAGCGCGAACGCCTCGAAATCGAAGCAGGCCACGTCGCGCAAAAAGATGCTGGATAATTTGCAGATGGACAATTTCGCCCCGTCGTCACGGCGCTATCCGTTCGTGCACTTCAAGCCTGACCGCGAGGTGGGCAACGACATACTCGAAGTAAACGGCATCAGCAAAACGGTTGGCGGGCGCAAGGTGCTCGATAACTTAAGCTTCATCGTGCAGGCCGGAGACAAAATTGCGTTTGCGGGCAAGGATGAGGTCGCGCGCACCACGCTGTTTCAAATTCTCATGGGCGAGATGGAACCGGATGAAGGTATGTATAAATGGGGCGTCACCACCAGCCGTGCGTATCTGCCTGCTGACAACTCGGCCTATTTTGACGGTGTGGAGCTGTCGCTCGTCGATTGGATGCGCCAGTTCTCCGAAGACAAATACGAAGCCACTGTGCGCGGCTGGCTCGGGCGCATGCTGTTCTCGGGCGAGGAAGCCATGAAGCAGGCCAAGGTGTTATCAGGCGGCGAGAAGGTGCGATGCATGCTCGCCAAAATGATGCTCTCGGGCGCGAATGTGCTGATTATGGACGAACCGACAAATCACTTAGACCTTGAAGCGATCACTGCGCTGAATGAAGGGATGACGGAATACAAGGGCGTGATGCTGTTTACCTCGCACGACCATCAGATCATGCAGACGGTAGCGAACCGCGTGATGGAGATTCTGCCCGGATACCTGATTGACCGTAGAGAAAGCTTCGACGAATACATTGAAAACCCCGAGGTGGATGCGCTGCGCGCGCAGTACGGGGCCGAATAAGAGTTCAAGAGGAAAGCCTTCATGTTTAAAACGTGAGGGCTTTTTGTTTTTTTAGGCATAGTAGTATTCAATGTTAGACACTTACGTCTATGCTGAATTTGCTTGGATCAATATAATATGGTGATCTGTTTCCGGAGGTAATCTTGTCTATGAAATCATTCCAGCCCACAGTCAGCGCGTCAGTTAGCTTCTGCCATTGATCAACGTAATAACTGTTTTTTGTGATTTGTTTTCCGGAAAAATATTTCTTTGCGGCATCCGAATAAACATTTTTCAGGGAAACCCCATGATCGTTATTCTGATAGGCTGCCTGTGTTTTGTTCAACGTATCCCAGAAGGCTGCTTCGTCCAGCTTATATGATTTATCCGTATACGCGTCGCTCGCATACCAGGTAACGGCTTTATTCACCACATTGGTCGTTACCCCTTTCATCATGGAGCGAATCATCTCGCTGGTGTCTTTGCTTGCAGCGACATGATCAGCGATATAATTCACCTTGGCGGTCAGCAGCCCGAAGCTCATTCCGTATTCTTCTGCCGACATCCCATAATATATGTTTGCATTCATCAAGTGATTAAAAGTGAATTGTTGTCTAAAAAGCTCAATAGCGGCTAAATCCTCCATCGTGTATCCGCTATCACTGACGAGGTTCGTGGATTGTCCACTTTCAGAAAAAGAGCTAGACAATGAATTGATCATAAAAAGATTCTTATAGCCTGATTGGACAGATGTATTATTGAAACTGTCATAATCAAAGTCCGAATCAATATATGCTGAGTATTGTTCCGCCAATTGATATGTTAAGTCGCGATAGCTTTGGACCAGGTCATTAATGGTATCGTCCGATATAACTTCTCCATATTTATTGAGACGATCTAGTTCTTTGTAACTAGTTGTATAATATGTATCTATTATATCTGAAAAATACTGATCAAAGTCAGCCAATTGCTGTGTTAGTTCATCTCCCGTATAATTTTCCTGCAATTGAAATTTGGTATAGGCGTATATTGCGGCATTACGGTTAAAAGTGTCCAGAATCTGCGACGCATTTATTGCCCCCGTTATACCAGCGTAAAATGATTTATAATTAAACTTAGTTTTGCCGATATCCTGAGTATCTATGACCTGTGCATTTTCCGCATTCTGAATATCGACGATATCAACTATTATACCATCGTCGTTACTTTGGACAGCGGTTTCTGTTTGCAGTTCAGCGGCTGACGGTTGAGTATCGTTTCTATATAGTTTTACATCATTTATTTGATTGCAAATTGCGTTAATGCCCATATTAACAATGCCTCCATATATATATCAATCTTATATATGTAATATCGTATAATTAAAACATATATTAAGAAAAAATAATAAAAATACCAAATTATCTTGACAAGTAAAGAAAGAGGGTCTAAAGTATTAGACGTGATGGTTAATAGGTTAGACGATGCTTTGTAATAAGGAGGGATAGATGTGAAAGAGAGTCTATCTAAAGCCGAGTGGCTGGTGATGGAAACACTGTGGGAGAAAAGCCCGATGTTTCTGTCGGAAATCATGGACACCATGAGCAGCAAAGTCGATTGGAAAAAGAGTACGTTCTCAACCTATCTTAAAATACTGACGGACGAGGGGTATGTCGGCTACGACACCATACGTAACAGCCGCTCTTATTATCCGCTCGTGGCGCGCGCCCAGTGCGCCGTGAATGAGAGCCGCTCGCTGATGTCTCGCATGACGGACGACAGCGCGCGCATTTTCTTATCCAACATGATCAAGGAAGGAAGCCTCACCAAGAAGGACAGGGATGATTTAAAAAAACTGATCGACGAGCTTGAACAAGCGGAGCGCGAAGCGCCGGAGGACAAGTGATATGACTATTTTAAATGTTCTGTTGGAAATAACGGCGTACTCAGCCATTTTATTCGCTGTGACCCTGCTGTTTAAAAAACTGCTCAAAGGCAAACTGTCTCCGGCAATGCATTTGGCTGTTTGGATGCTGCTGATTGTAAGGCTGATGCTGCCGGTTACATTTGATACGGCGGTGCGTTTTTTTACGCTGCCGGATGAAACGATACAGATTGACAGCAGTTTAGACGATATAGCTCAGAATGAAACGGTGCAGAGCCTGCGGCCAAAGACCGAAGCCGCGAGCCAGCCGACGACCGCGTCGTCCGGCACATCCACCGCGCAAGAAAGAAGCCATGAGACCATGAAATTGCCCGCCAATGCAGCCGCACCGGTAAAAATGGACTGGACGGCGGTGCTCGTGGCGGTATGGATTGCGGGCATGATCGTTTGTGCCGGTATGGCGGTATACGGGTACAGCCGAATTCGCAGAAAGCTGAAGCGCGACGCTTTGCAGCCCCCCGAAGCCCTTGAGGCACTCTTTCATGAGTGCCGGAGTGAGCTGGAAATTAGCGGGCGTGTGCGTCTCAGTGTGCAGCGCTTTGCGCAGAGCCCCGCGCTTTTATTCCCCTCCATGGTACTGGTGCCGATCAGCATGCTTGATATGGAACATGAGAAAGTCAAATTAACATTGATGCACGAACTGATGCACTACAAGCGAAAGGATCAGCTTTTCGCGATGCTGCTGCTCGCGCTGCGAATCATCTATTGGTTCAATCCCGTGGTGCATTTGGCGGAAAGAATCATTCGGGACGATATCGAAACGGCCTGCGACAGCAGCGTGGTCAGGCGCTTGAGCGCGGCTGAGAAGGGGATTTATGCACGCGCGTTGATAGCGATGTACAACAGCGCACATGAAACGCAGATGGTACTGGGTATGGCGCTGGGCGGCACGCGCAAAGGCGCCGAAAAGCGCATCAGAGGGATCTATATGAAGCAGAAAAGCCAATGGCATGTGAAGCTCACCGCCATGCTGCTGGCAGGCGTGATGGTTGTGTGCTGCTTCACCACCGCGTGTCAGCCCACGCCCGATAAGCCGGTGATTGTGAACAAAAACCAAAGTTATGATGATATCATCAGCGCCGATATGGGGCAAATTGAGGAAAGCCTTGAGCCATATACAGTGCCCGAACGGTTAACGGAGAGCATTGAAGATGGCAAGCTGACCATCCACGCCGATGTATCGATTGAGCTGCCGCAGACGACGGATTTTCCGGTGACGATGGTCAAGCATAGGATACTCTCTCAGGATGAGGTAGACAATATCGTAAACTTTTTTACGAAAGGCCGCAAAATGTATAAGCGTAAAATGATACAGACCAAGGATGAGATTTTGGACTGGATCACGCAGGTTAAGCGCGGGCCGCTGGTGAACGGTGTTTACGATGCGTCTCAGGTTGATAAGGATTATTTAAAACAGCTCGAACAGCAGTATGAGGAGGCACCGGAATCGTTTGAAAAGCAGTATGTTGATTCCTCACTTGATTATTGCCGCGATTACAACGGCAAACAGCTGCAAAGCGGAGAAAAGACAGCGCTAGATGTCAACATAGAAAACGACACTGGTAATGATGAATCGCTTAGCATTATGAACGCAAATAATCTATATCATAACTCGATAGTTGGTTATAGTGATGGCTCGGTTCATTACTCAGAAACAATTTATCGTGAAGACCTCGATGCGACGGATATTGATGTGGAAACAGACCCCAGTTTCAGGGACTGGGAGAATCAGATCAAGAACACGAGCATGTCACAAGATGAAGCGATTGCTCAGGGGGACGCCGTTTTGCAGGCTCTGCATATTGACGGCTTGGCTTTAACCTGCGTTGACCGCGCGGCCATGCTTGATGCCGGCGGCTATCCCTGTAAGGGCGGGTATCAGCTGACGTATATGCGCAGCAAAGGCAAGCTGACAGGATACGACACGTCTTTATGGATGTTTGACAGCGGAGACCAGGGAGAGGCGGCGCCCGCATATGTACCGCCGTTTAGTCAGGAAAAGCTGACAATCATGCTGAACGAAGATGGGATACACAGCTTTTATTGGGACGGTGCTGCGACGGAGGATCAAACAATTCATGAGAACGCCCGGCTTAAGCCGTTTGAGGAGATCAAGAAGGCGGCGCTCAATCAGATAAAATATAAGTATTCGTTCAGACAAAACGCTAATGCGAAGCTGCGTTGCGAGATAGAATCGGTCAAGCTTCAACTTGGCTATATCGGTGTGAAGGATGATATCAACAAGGCGCTGATGGTGCCGATGTGGGTGTTTGTCACACGATTTTATGAGAAGAATGATTCTGATGCATCGGAATTCAGGTATGGCTACGAAGCTTTCGTGGTGAATGCGCTGGATGGCAGCATCGTCAGCGCTTGGCCCCGAATGGAAGACACGAGAATCGGCGTTTGATGTTTTCAAATCTGCGTTGATACAGCAGACGAGCTGAAAACGTCATAACCGATTTGTTATTATTTATGTTATAATGAGCAGCGGAAGAGACAGCATGTTATCGCTGTATACGAATCTACTGATTGTTTTCCTGAGGTCGCATATGAAAAAGACGCTGTTCAAACGAATGATTATTGGCATGCTGGGCTTTTGTGCTGCTGTCTGTCTGGCGGGGTATCTTATCAGCGCATGGGTTCTTCCCGATTATTACAAGAATCAGCAGCGGCAGATTTTACTGGAATGCACCAATGAAGCAGCGCAGCAGATTGATGACGGCGGCGATATGAGCGTGGTGATTGACGCGTTTGATAACGAGTACGGCGTGGCGCTGCATTATGCCAATGCAGCCAAGGGCATTTTCAGCGGCCAGAACACACACGGCATGCTGGGCCGCCAGAACGTTTACGCCAGCATGACACAGGATAAGGTCGGCACTTTCTTTGAGACAACCTCGGCGAAGGGTACGAACAAATGGCTCTCTTATTTAACGCAGCTTAACGACGGCGCACTGCTGCTGGGCCGCGTTTCATACGCCAGCATGAATAGAATTACCGAAACGTTCAGGCAGTTTTTTATATACGTCGGTTTCGCTGTCGCGGCGGCTTTTGTGATATTCGCCTGTGTTTTTTCCGCCCGCGTGTCGCGTCCATTAAAACAGCTTAGCAACACAGCCGCGAAGATGGGGAAGAGCGATTTCTCGCTGCGCTATAATAGCAGAAGAACAGATGAAATCGGGCAAATCGGTACCGTGCTCAACTCATTGATGACGCAGCTTGAAAGCGCAAAACTGCACGATGATGAAAAAACGGGCACGCTAGAAAAGTACCCGTTAAATTCGCATTATTCGCAGGCGTCTGCCGACAAAGCACCGAGCATAGATGAGTAAACAGCGCTTAATGCCGCATTGGCTTAATCCTGTGCGTCGTCGTAATGGCGGTCTATCAGCTTTATGAAATCTTGCTTGTTAAGCCCCAAGCCTTTGTAATACTCAATATCTTTCTCAAGCTTTTCGAGCACCATTGCATCGCGCTTTTCGTCGATGGCGTCGCGGTGCAGCGGCGCCACGAAACAGCCGCGCCCCACCATTGAATAGATGAAGCCCATACGCTCCAGCTCTTCCCACGCTTTTTTCACGGTGATCACGCTGATGCGCAGCTCCTTGGCCACTGTGCGAATTGGCGGCAGACATGTGTCTACCGCCAGCTCGCCTTTGATGATCTGCGACGAAATCTGCTCAAACATCTGCTGATAAATCGGCTTGTCGGAAGTGTTGGATATCACAATGTTCATCAGATATTAACTCTTTCAAACCGTTTCACGGATATTTTGGCAGCGAGCAGATTGAGCAGTACAAAAATGATGATGCCTCCCAAAAGCGTGGCATAATGCACCCATGTATTCAATGTGCCGTCAAGTACCCTCAAGAACGGCACAAGCTGAACAGCGGTTTCAACGGCTACGGCAAACAGCACCGAAACGGTGATGGCGGCTATTGTCGGCACACCGATCTTGTAAGCGGTTTTATAAAACATCGGGAACAAAATCACGTTATGAATGCCGTACATCATAAAGGCAATGCCGAGAAAAGCGGCGTTGGTATCCATGAGAAAATTGCCCTGGGGATAAATCGACAGGTTGATAACAGCGAATATCGCCGCGATAATGACCTGAAGCACCTCTAAAATCACGATGGACAGTATTCTGGCTCTCACGATATCGCCGCGCCTCACCGGCAATGATGCTGAGAAATCGATATCGCCCTGCGCTTTAGCCATTGAAAAAATATTGGGCACGGCCATGAAAAATAAATACATCAGCGCGATTAAATACGGCCACTGCGGAATCAACAGCAAT
>JAEZIW010000253.1 GCA_023436525.1 Bacillota bacterium
CAACAACACTGTCTAATGTGACACTCGGTGAAGTCAATGTCGCACCATACAGCTCGCCGGCCAGCCTCAACATGGGCATTGAAACAGTCAACCACATTAACGGCAAGCGTGCTGTGATATTAAAGCATCATGGCGTGGTGACAGTTGGCGGCAACTTAAAGGAAGCCATGTACGCGGCCATTTATATGGAAGACTCAGCAAAAGCTTATCTGGCTGCCAAAGCGGCCGGTACGCCCTCGATTCTGACAAAGGAACAATCTGACCACGCTGCGGAAATCTTTAAAGACGTTGGGCAGAAATAAAGCATCCGTCGGCAAGTGCCCTATATCAAAGAACCAATCAGAATGGAGTAAGAGTCAAATGCATCATGAAGGAAGACAAGAACCGGCACGTATCAACGATTGCCTGTTAGGTCTCTATGAAAAAGCTCTGCCTGCGGATATGACTTGGGACGAACGGCTAAAAGCGGCCAAGGATTCAGGATATGAATTCATCGAAATCAGTATTGACGAAACCGATGAAAGAATGGCCAGAGTTCAAAGCGAAACGGCAGTTTCAGAGATCATCAGCGCTATACACCGATACAATATGCCCATATTAACGATGTGCCTTTCCGGCAACCGGCGTTTTCCGATTGGCTCAGAGAATACCGAAACAAGGAGCAGAGGCATCACTCTTATTAAAAATGCTGTCGATTTTTCTATCAGAGTCGGTGTTCGGATCGTGCAGCTGGCCGGTTATGACGAATACTACAACACGCCCAACAGCAAGACGCGTGTGCTGTTCAAGCATGCACTTGAAGAAGTGGTCAGCTATGCGGCAAGCCGTGGTGTCAACCTGGCATTTGAAACAATGGAAACTGATATGATGGACTCCATCAAAAAGATAATGAAGTTTGTCAACAATGTCAATTCGCCTTACCTGCAGGTTTACCCCGATGTGGGGAATCTAACCTCGGTGGGCATCAATGTTCAACGTGATTTTATGAGCGGCTCCGGGCATATCATGGCGATACATTTGAAAGACACAATACCCGGAAAGATACGCGAGATTCCGTACGGAGACGGAACTGTCGATTTTGTGGCCTTTTTCAGATACCTGCTTAAGATAAACTTCAAAGGCTTGTTGGTGGCGGAAATGTGGGCGACGCAAGACAGGCAATCATCTATCGATTATATTAAAACAGCAAGAGAGTTCCTTTTGGATAAATACAACGAAGCAGCCGGGAGCGATATATCCAAAGCGATATAGCGCAAGACAGAATAGGAAGGAATCCCATGGCAAAGTTCAAAAAAGAAACAGCTGCAGACATGTATGAAAAGATGTTACTAACGCGATATTTTGAAGAAAAAGTCGCGTACTTCTTTTCAATGGGCATGGTTCATGGTACAACGCATCTGTATGTTGGTGAGGAGGCTACTGCAACGGGTGTTTGCTGCGCGCTAGAGGAGCAAGACCTTATTGCGAGCACACACCGCGGGCACGGGCAGTGTATATCAAAAGGCATTGACATCAACAAGATGATGGCTGAATTCCTTGGGAAAGAAGCAGGCTATTGCAAGGGTAAGGGCGGCTCGATGCACATTGCCAACCTGGAAGGCGGCAACCTCGGCGCGAACGGCGTTGTCGGCGGCGGTATTCCGCTGGCTGTGGGTGCGGGTATCACCACGAAAATGAAAAAGATCGATCGTATTGTCGTCGGCTTTTTCGGTGACGGCGCCACCAATGAAGGAACGTTTCACGAGTCTTTAAATCTGGCATCCATTTGGAAGCTGCCTGTTCTGTTCGTCTGTGAAGACAATAAATACGGCATATCACTGAGCCGTTACAAATCAATGAACATCGACGATATCGCCGTGCGTGCGTCGTCCTACGGAATCCCTGGAAAAACCATCGACGGAAACGATGTGTTTCAAGTTTACGAGGAAACGAAAAAAGCCCGAGAGTATGTGAAAGAGAACGGCCCGATGCTGCTGGTGTGCGATACATACCGCTTCTTAGGGCATTCCAAGAGCGACGCGAATGTTTACAGAACCAAAGCGGAAATTGAAGAATGGAAAGCCAAGTGCCCAATCAAACGCGCAAGGCAGCACCTGCTTGACAGCAAGCTCTTTACGGAGGCCGAGATAGCCGCTTTGGAAGCGGATGCAAAAAAGCAAATTGAAGACGCTGTCAAGTTTGCAGAGAACAGCCCATACCCGTCGATTGATACGATTATGGACGATGTGTACGCATAATAGGGGGAGAGCTTTGAGAGAGTTAACATACGCGCAGGCGATTAAAGAAGCCATGTGCTTTGAAATGCGCCGGGATGAAAACGTCTTTTTGATGGGAGAAGATGTCGGCCAGTACGGCGGCGCTTTTGGTGTTTCTGTCGGTATGGTCGACGAGTTCGGAACCGAGCGCATTAAAGATACGCCGATTTCTGAAGCGGTGATTGCGGGTGCGGCAGCCGGTGCTGCGGTAACCGGAATGCGCCCGATAGCCGAAATCATGTTTTCGGATTTTATTACGATAGCTATGGATCAGCTTGTCAATCAGGCTGCGAAAATCAGATATATGTTCGGCGGCAAAGCCAAAGTGCCGATGGTGCTGCGCGCGCCTGCCGGATCGGGTACCGGGGCGGCGGCTCAGCACAGCCAGAGCCCGGAAGCTTGGTTTTGCAATATCCCAGGGTTAAAGGTTGTTATTCCGTCAACACCCGCAGACGCCAAAGGGCTGTTGATATCGGCCATCAGGGACGATAACCCGGTGGTGTTTTTAGAACAGAAGCTGCTCTACCGCATAAAAGGCGATGTGCCGGAAGGCGACTACACGGTGCCTCTCGGAAAAGCAGCCATACATAAGGAAGGAACGGATATTTCCGTTATCACATACGGCAGAATGCTCCCGATGTGCCTGAAAGCGGCGCAGGAGCTGGAAGCCGAAGAGGGAATCGGTGTAGAAGTGGTTGACCCAAGAACGCTGGTGCCGCTCGACAAAGAGACGATTATTGCTTCGGCCAAGAAGACGGGGCGCGTTTTGATTGTGCATGAGGCTTGCCAGACGGGTGGCTTTGGCGGAGAGCTTGCCGCCGTTATTGCCGACAGTGAAGCGTTTTTTTATCTGGATGCGCCGATTGCACGCTATGGCGGTATGGATGTACCGATACCGTATTGCCCTGAGCTGGAGAAGAACGTGGTGCCGACACTCGAGAACACAAAGAAGAAGATCATTGCGCTGATACGCGGATAGGGGGCAACGCATGGTTAACAAAGTGATAATGCCCAAAGCCGGTATGGCGATGGAAACCGGAAAGGTGATTCGTTGGCTGAAAAACGAGGGCGACAAGGTGGACGTGGGCGACCCGCTGCTCGAAATTGAGACCGACAAAGTCAACATGGAAGTGGAAGCGATGTATGCCGGTGTGCTGCTGAAAATACTCGCGGCAGAAGGCGACGAGATTCCTGTTGTGCAGACGATCGGCTATATCGGTGAGCCCGGCGATGAAATACCCAAGCAGGCCGCAGATGAAACACCTAAAACAGCAGAGCAGGAAAAAACGATCGACAGCCCTGCTGCTGCGCAAACGTCACAAGCCATTGACAGACGTGTGAAAGCCACGCCTGCCGCCAAGAAGCTCGCGCAGCTCAAGGGCGTTGACATTCGCACGATTGCGCCGGGTGGCAGCATGGGCCAAATTAAAGCGGCGGATGTTGAAAAAGCAGCAGCCAAAGCCACGGGCGTAGCCAAGGCTATGGCGAATGCGTATGATCTGCCGATAAACACCATACCCGGCAGCGGTTTTGCAGGCAAAGTGACGAAGGCGGATGTTTTGCAGGCCGTTCAAGGTAGCCAAGCCGAAGAAACGGTATTGAAGCCGCATTCGATGATGCGCAAGGTGATTGCCAAACGCATGCTGCAAAGCCATTTAGACATCCCGCCGGTCACGCAAAATTGCGAGGCGGATGTGACAGAGCTGCTGGCACTCAGAAGCAGAATCAACGTTCAGGATATGCATGTATCCGTCAACGATTTCATCATTATGGCTGTTGCCAAAACCCTCAGAGAGCAGCCGGATATCAACGCGTCGTACACAGAAGACGGGATGCTGCTTAAAAATCATATCAATATCGGTATGGCCGTGGCTTTGCCGGAAGGCCTGATCGTGCCGGTGATTCGCGACGCCGACAGCATGACGCTTTCCGAAATTTCTGATACAGCCAAAGAGCTTGCGGCCAGGGCCAGAGAAGGCCGTTTGAATCCGGATGACTATACGGGCGGAACGTTTACCATCAGCAACCTTGGTATGCTGGGTGTCACATCGTTTACGCCGATTATCAATCAGCCCGAAATCGCCATTTTAGGCGTTTGTGCCATTGAACAGAAGCTCGAAATGGACGACAGCGCAACGGTAATAAAGAAAAACAAAATGGGGCTGTCGCTGACGTATGATCACCGGTGCATCGACGGCGCTCAGGCAGCCATCTTCTCGAACAGAGTCGTGCATTGGCTTGAGAATCCGCTGCTGCTGCTGCTCTGATGAGCGGGCGGCATGTATCAACAAAAGAGAGCGCGAAATGATTAAATATGATATTGCGGTTGTGGGCGGCGGGCCTGCAGGCTATATGGCAGCCATCAAGGCGGCACGGCTCGGCGCGAAAACCGTGCTTTTTGTAAAATCGGTTGTGGGCGGCACATGCCTGAACAGGGGATGCATTCCCACCAAAACGTATTTGAAGACCGCTGAGATTATCGCACATATTCACAGCGCGAAGCAGCGGGGCATCATGCTGGCCGCTTCTGATATAACAATGAATATGTCCGTTGCGGTCAATGAGAAAAACAAGGTGGTTAAGCAGTTAACCTCGGGCATTGCGGCATTGCTTAAGAACAACGGTGTGGATGTTTACCACGGGGAAGCCAAAATCAACGCCGACAAAACAGTGAGCGTGGGCAACGACGTATTTGCCGTTGAAAAGGTGATACTCGCGGGCGGCTCCAGGGCGGCAAAGCTGAAGCTGCCGGGTATGGACAGCAAACGTGTGCTGACCAGCGATGAGATTCTTGATATTGATCATGTGCCGGGCGATTTGGTGATCGTCGGAGGCGGTGTTATCGGCGTCGAAATGGCATGTGTATTTGCGGCGTTCGGCAGCCGTGTCACGATTCTTGAGCTGGCAGATCGTCTGTTGCCAATGATGGACAGTGACGTTTCTGAGACGATTCGGAAATCGCTGGAGAAAAAAGATATTAAAATCCATGCAGGAGTTAAGCTGGAGAAAGTTGAAGAACTAAAAACCAAGATAGCGGTATTCACAGATAAGCAGCACCTCGAGGCCGACTATGTGCTCTTGTCTGTCGGGCGCGTGCCGGATCTGTCGGCGGTCGGCGGTATTGAGATTGAGACGGAGCGCGGCAGAATAAAA
>JAEZIW010000004.1 GCA_023436525.1 Bacillota bacterium
GCTTTCTCATGGAAGCGGTGGATTATTGCAGCCGGCTCGAAATCGGCGAGAGCGCTCCCGAGTTTATGCATGTGCTGGAATGGGATTCGGATGACGATATTAAGGGATTCTTCGAACTGCTGATGGAATATTACAGCGATACACCGCTTTGGATAAACAAGGGCTTTACGCCTAAAGAATTGGCTGATAAAACGTTTAAAACCGATACACAGAGTGCAGCATCGAAAAAAAGCAATGTAATCGCGTTTTCGAGGAAGACAGGGCGAAATGAGCCATGCCCTTGCGGCAGCGGCAAGAAATACAAGAATTGCTGCGGAAAAGACGATCAAGTTGAATAGTGAATTGAAACGGCCCCGGAATTGTCCGGGGCCGCTGTGTTTCTCTTACTGATATTTCGGTCTCGCGTGATAGTGTGTGTGGAGCAGCTCATGCGCCTTGTGGCCGTTGGGTTCACCGAGGAACTCCTTATAGAGCAGCTTGAGCTCTTCATTCTCATGCGATTTTCTCTTGGGTTTGCTTGCGTCTTCGGCATAGGTTGCTTTGGCGCGCAGCACATACGGATTAACGCTGAGCTTGTCCTGCGCCGAGACGATCGGCTGTCCGCCGCCCGTCACGCAGCCGCCGGGGCAGCCCATCACTTCAATAAAGTGATATTCCTTCTCGCCTTTACGAACGGCTTCCAGCAGCTTCTTAGCATTGCCTGTGCCGCTGGCCACCGCCACCTTAATGTCCATGCCTGCCACGTTGACCGTGGCTTCCTTAACGCCGTCGATGCCGCGTACGCATTCGTAGTCGATGTCCTTTAAGTCCTGACCGGAGAGAACATCCGCCACTGTACGAAGCGCAGCTTCCATCACGCCGCCCGTTGCGCCGAAGATAACCGCCGCGCCTGTGGATTCGCCGAGAACACGGTCGAAATCGGATTCGGGCAGGTTAGCAAAGTCGAGATTCGCCTGCTTGATCATACGAGCCAGCTCACGCGTGGTCAGCACAGCGTCCACGTCTCTCAGGCCGTTCACAGCCATCTCATCACGCTCTTTCTCAAACTTCTTCGCGGTGCACGGCATGATGGAGACCACGTAGATGTCCTTCGGGTCAATGCCCATCTTCTGCGCGTAGTAGCTCTTGATTATCGCGCCGCCCATTTGATGAGGAGACTTACAGGTTGAGAGGTTATCTAGGAAATCCGGGAAGAAATGCTCGCAGTATTTGATCCAGCCGGGGCTGCACGATGTGATCATCGGCAGCTTACCGCCGTTCTTAATGCGGCCGATCAGCTCGGTGCCTTCTTCCATGATGGTTAAGTCAGCGCTGAAATCAACGTCGAACGTTTTATCAAAGCCAATGCGGCGCAATGCTGTGGCCATTTTGCCTGTGACGCTGGTGCCCACAGGTATGCCGAACTCTTCACCGAGGCCGAAACGCACAGCGGGAGCCGTCTGCACAACCACATGCTTTTTGGGATCGTTGATCGCATCCCAAACGTTCTGGATTTCGCTCTTTTCGGTCAGTGCGCCCACCGGGCAGGCCGTGATGCACTGTCCGCAGTTCACGCACGGCACATCCTTTAAGGATTTGCCAAACACCGGCTCCACAATGGTTTTAAAGCCGCGTTCCGTTGCGCCCACCGCGCCGATTTTCTGGACATTGCCGCATACCGCAACGCAGCGGCGGCAAAGGATACACTTGTTGGGGTCTCTGATGACCGAAGGGGAACCCGTATCAAGCGGACGATCGAAGGTGGTGCCTTCATACGGCACGTCTTCAACGTTCAGCTCTTCGCAAAGCTGCTGCAGCTCGCAGCTGCGGTTTCTCACGCATGATAGGCAGCGTTTGTCGTGGTTGGAGAGTATCAGCTCTAAGTTCACACGGCGTGCTTCCTGTACGGCTTTGGATTTTGTGGATATCACCATACCGTTGGCAGCGGGCAGCACGCAGGCCGCCTGAAGGCCGCGGCCTCCTTCTATCATTTCGACAAGGCACATACGGCATGCGCCGATGGCATTGACGCCTTTCAAATAGCAAAGCGTCGGTATTTTAATGCTGGCAGCCCTGGCCGCTTCAAGAACCGAAGTATTATCAGGAACTTCCACCTTGACTCCATCTATTGTTAAAGATATCATAACCTGTCTGCTCCTTTCTTATTTCTTCTCGATCGCGCCGAACTTGCATTTTTCCATGCAAGCGCCGCATTTGATGCACTTGCTCTGGTCAATGACAAACGGCTCTTTCACCTTGCCGGATATCGCATTGGTCGGGCAGACCTTCGCGCATGCGCTGCAGCCGATGCACTTGCTCTTATCGATGATGTAGTTGAGCAAAGCTTTGCAGTGGCCGGCGGGGCACTTCTTATCACGGATGTGCGCCTCATACTCATCACGAAAATACTTGATCGTTGAGAGCACGGGGTTCGGGGCCGTTTTACCAAGGCCGCAAAGTGCCGCATTCTTGATGCTTTCGCCAAGTTGTTCGAGCTTTTCAATGTCGCCTTCTTCGCCGCGGCCCGATACGATGCGTTCTAAGATCTCGAGCATGCGCTTGGTGCCGATACGGCAGGGCGGGCATTTGCCGCACGATTCATCCACTGTGAAATCGAGGAAGAAACGCGCCACGTCCACCATACAATTGTCCTCGTCCATCACGATGAGGCCGCCGCTGCCCATCATCGAGCCGAGCGCTGTGAGCGAATCGTAATCGATGGGGGTATCAAGATGGCTGGCGGGGATGCAGCCGCCCGAGGGGCCGCCCGTCTGCGCCGCTTTGTAGGCTTTGCCTTTCGGGATGCCGCCGCCGATATCATAGATGATCTCGCGCATGGTGGTCCCCATCGGAATTTCCACAAGACCGGTGTTGTTGATTTTGCCGCCGAGCGCGAACACCTTGGTGCCCTTGCTCTTTTCGGTACCCATGGAACCGAACCATTCGGGTCCATTTAATATGATTTGCGGAATGTTTGCAAAAGTTTCAACGTTATTGATAATTGTCGGCTTGCCAAAAAGGCCTTTGTGTGCCGGGAACGGCGGCTTGGGTGTCGGTTCGCCGCGATGGCCTTCGATGGACGAAATCAGCGCCATCTCTTCGCCGCAGACAAACGCACCTGCGCCGAGACGGATCTCGACGTCGAACTCAAAGCCGGTTCCGAAAATGTCTTTGCCAAGCAGGCCCATTTCACGTGCCTGGCCGATAGCGATATCAATGCGCTTGACAGCGATGGGGTACTCCGCGCGTACATAGATATAACCCATATTCGCGCCGATGGCATAGCCCGCAATCGCCATGGCTTCAAGCACCGCATGCGGATCGCCCTCAAGCACGCTTCTGTCCATGAACGCGCCCGGGTCGCCTTCGTCGGCGTTACAGATCACGTATTTTTGTTCGTTCTTTTCGGCTGCGCAGAACTGCCACTTTAAGCCGGTGGGGAAGCCGCCGCCGCCGCGTCCGCGAAGGCCGCTCTGCTTGATCACGTCGATCACCTGCTGCGGTGTGTATTCGGTGAGGCATTTGCCGAGTGCCTGGTATCCGTCAAATGCGATGTACTCTTCAATGCGCTCCGGGTCAATAACGCCGCAGTTGCGAAGCGCGATACGCTTTTGTTTTTTGTAAAAGCCGATGTTGTCAAGCGACATTTCCACCTCTTTGGTATCGCCGTGGTACAAAAGGTGCTGCACGATGCGGCCCTTAAGCAGATGCTCGTTGACGATTTCAGCGACGTCGGAGACTTTCACATGCGAATAGAAGCTGCCCTCGGGATACACGATCACAACGGGACCCGCTTCGCACAGGCCAAAGCAGCCGGTTCTGACAACCTTGACTTCCTTATCAAGGCCGGCTTTGTTGATTTCTTCAGTAAATTTATCCATGATCTTCGGCGAATCGGACGATGTGCATCCGGTACCGCCGCAGACGAGTACGTGAGAACGGAATATATCCATTATTTTGCCCTCCTATTTCGTATTCTCTTCGTCGTAACCGATTGTGAACTCGGTGACAGGGTTGCCGTTCACGATGTGCTCGGCGATGATACGGCCGACCATATCGGGATTGACATTCACATACGTCACCTTGTCCTTGCCCGGTGCAAACACTTCAACGATCGGTTCCAAACGGCAGGCGCCAATGCAGCCTGTCTGAGAAACCGTCACGTCTCTTAAGTTTCTTTTCGAAACTTCTTCCACCAGTGCGGTGAGCACGGGGCGTGCGCCCGCAGCAATGCCGCAGGTGGCCATGCCGACCACAATGCGTATGCCTTCGCCTTTTGTGCGGATATCTATTTCAGACAACGTCTTGTTTCTGATTGCTTCGAGTTCCTGTAAAGATTTCATATTTCGTTACCTCCAAAAACCTGTTTGAGTCCTTCCTGTAAATATTCACGGATGAACGTCATCACGCTTGGATGCGTGACGGGGACATCCCCCAAAGTCTCCTTGATCTGCCTGGTGTCGTATTCAAACGCTTCCGTAGAATTTGCCGAGAATGCAAAGTCGATAGAAGGGTTCATAATCGTCAGCGTGGCGATGGTTTCTGCGATGTCTCCGAGCGGGGGACGATCGATATGTGAGAATTTGAGATGCGCGGTCAATTTTGTGCCCTTGCCCGGCTCCGATTCGATATCAAGGTGTCCACCCGTTGCTTCGCAGCTTGCCGTAAACAGCGGTATTCCAAGGCCGACTTTTCTTGTGGTACGCGATGTGGTAAACGGACTTTTTACGCTTTCCAATATTTCTTTGCTCATGCCTGTGCCGTTGTCGTCAATCACAATGGTTAGGTCGTCAGTGGCTTTATCAAGGCTCAAATCGATGCGCACCAGTGTGCTTTTCGCCCGGATGGAATTCTCGGCAATGTCGAGAAGATGCAAAGAAATATCGCGCATAAGCCTTAGTATTTTGCGAGTATGTCCGCAACATCCGAAGGAACAAGCCGTCCATAAACCTGATCGTCAATCATGATGACGGGGGCGAGCCCGCAGCATCCGATACAGCGCGTGGCTTCCAGTGTAAACTTTTTATCCGGCGTGGTCTGGCCGGGTTCAACGCCCAGTTCTTCAACCAGCTTCTCCATAATCTTGTCAATGTTTCTGACATAGCAGGCTGTGCCCATGCAGACGCTGATGACGTGCTCTCCTTTCGGTTCAAGTGCAAACTGTGAATAAAAGGTGGCGACTCCGTAAACGTCGCTCATGGGAATGCCGAGCTGTTCGGCAATGAGTTCCTGCACATCAATCGTCAGCGCGCCGAAAATGGACTGCGCCTTTTGCATGACGGGCATAAGCGGGCCTGGTTTTTTCTTCTGCTCTGCGATAAAACTGATAAGCTCTTCGCGCATCATTTTATCATCCACGTTGGTCATGGCTACCCCTCCTGAAAATATAATAAAATAGTTTGTTAAAAAAGTATCAAATCATCCAGCGGTTATTTTAACACATTATATACATGAATGTACATATGTCTTTGTGAAATAATTAATAAAGTTAGAAAAAACCAAAGAAAAGACACCGCATAAAACAGATATTAGAATTTGTTAACATAATCTATAAAATCCTTGGCACATTCTATGTTGTTAAGAGCTTCGGCCGGCTCGGCAATATTGCCGAGAGAATGCGCATCAGATGAATGGAGCAGCCGGTAATCTGTGCCGATATCGGGGCATGGCAGGCTTTTTGTCACCTCAACACAATGAAAAAGGCCGGGGGGCACGAAACCCAAATTGGCAAGCAATGAAAATGAATCGCGGTTGATATGGGCGGGAACCGCGCAGCCGCCCAGTTCTCTCGCTAAACGCGCAATGTCGTCTACGGTGTGTGGGGTGGCCTGCAGCAGCAGCTTTCGCAGAGACCCGGTCACGTTGTCTTCGGTGTCCATCATCAGCTGACTGCCGAAAATATCCGGCCGGTTTTCAATATCCGGCAGCGCCTCATACAGCTTTTGCCCGAATGCGGCGGCGGTGGTAACATCGGCAAAGTAGGTGAGTATGTGCACTTCTTCGCTGGTGGTCACTTCAATACCCGGCACAAAAACAAGGCCGAATTCGGCGGCGGCCTTGGCCATAGCCGATAGGTTGTCTCCGGAATTATGGTCAGTCAACGCGATGAGCGAGAGTCCCTTTAAATACGCCATGCCCGCAATGTTAGCGGGCGTCATGTCATCGCTGGCGCAGGGGGAAAGGCATGAATGAATGTGCAGATCGTAAAACCGGTTCATTTCACGTCGCCGACACCCAAAGAATTGAGCGTCAGTGCCGCGCTGTAGGATGAGCACGGGGCACTGATCATCGTGACACCCTTGTCGCGCGCGGCGGCAAGCGTTTCCTGTGAAACTTCGATGTTTTCGGGTACGATCACGCAGGCGCAGCCTGTCAGTGACGCGACCGCAACCACGTTAATATGCGCCATCACGGTGATCCACGCGGTGCCGCTTTGGGCGTGCGCCATCACCCAGCTTAGCAGATCACATATATAAGCGGAAGAAACAGTTTCATCCGTCACGTCGCTGAGCGGTTTCCAGCCTGTTTTTTGTATCAGTTCGGCCGTTGTCATCGGCTTGTCTCCTTTTTGTCTTTGCCGGTCAGCTCCACCATTTGCTCGGCGAGGCTTGTGACCTTGTCGCGCAGCTTGAACACGCAGTCCATCTCTTTGGCGTCGCCCAGCACAATATCCTCAGCCATCGCGTGGCACGAGGGAGAGCCGCACGAGCCGCAGTCGAGCCCCGGCAGGCGCTTGGCAATTTCTTCGATGGCCTCCAGCTTCCTCATTGCGGTGACCATGTCGGCGTCGATCTTCATCACGGGCCTTGCTTTTATGGGCTGGCGGAAGCCGACGGTGCCGTCGTTGATATATTTTTTGGCATAGTCGCATGAGGGGCCATTGTTCTCGATTTTCGCGGACAGGTTTTTGATACGTGTACGCGCCACATACGGGTTTTCAAACGTGAGCGGACCGCCCACGCAGCCGCCGGGGCACGCAAGCCCTTCGAAATACTGAAGGTCGGTGAGCTTTAGGTTTTCGATTTCCTCCAGCACCTTAATCACATTGCCGATGCCGTCCACAGCGAGTGAATTTGTGATGCCCGCAGAAGCGGCTTCACCGCCCGAGTTCGCCCACCCGACGCCGCACACCGAGGCCGTTGCCCCTTCAAGTGTGACGATGCCCGGTTTTTTAAGCTGGCCCGCGAGCAGCCCGTAAATATCAATCACCGAGAACGCGCCGTCCACGTTGCTGTTATCAATACCGTACGGGTTTTTGATGCTCGTCATTTTAGCGGGGCATGGCGTAATGAAAAACGTGCCGATATCCTTGAGGCTCACGCCGTGCTTTTTCGCGTATTCACGTTTGGCAACCGAGGCTGCCACCTCCATCGGCGAAAGCAGATCGATGATGTTGTCGATGAGGTTCGGGAAACGTACCTGAATCAGCCGCACAATGGCCGGGCAGGCCGAGGATATCACCGGCAGATTCTCCTTCTCCTGAATCTTTTCCTGTATCGCGCAGGTCACAATGTCGGCACCGCGAGCCACCTCATACACATCGTCGAAGCCCATCAGCTTTAAGCCCATCACCACGCGGTCGATGCTGCTTAGATTTTTAAACTGACCGTAAAGCGCGGGCGCGGGCAGAGCGATTTTGTATTTAAACCGCCCGATGTCCGAAAAGGGATCGGTATACGAGATCTTCGCGTGGTACGGGCAAACGCGAATACATTCGCCGCAGTCGATACAGCGTTCCGCAATAATCTGAGCCTTACCGCCGCGCACGCGAATGGCTTCAGTGGGGCAGTGTTTGATACAGTTGGTACAGCCTTTGCACTTGTCACGGTCCAGCCGCACCGAATGAAAATATGTATTCATGGAAATGCCGCCTTCAAGATTTAATACTAAACCTCATACTCAAAACAGTGCCGTTTGAATCCGAATCAATCGAAAACTCGTCGCTGTTTTTCTTCATGTTCGGGAGGCCCATGCCCGCGCCGAAGCCCATCATCCTCACGTCTGACGACGCGGTGGAATAGCCTTCGCGCATGGCGAGGTCGATATCGGCGATGCCGGGGCCGGTATCCGCACAATTGAGCCCTATTGTATCGGGGGAGATTTCGAACGTAATAACGCCGCCTTGGCTGTGAATGATCATGTTGAGCTCAGCTTCGTACGACGCGATTGTCACGCGACGAGTCAGCGCAGGGTCAATACCGATCATTCTTAATATGCCTTTAATTTTGGCTGAAGCTTCGCCCGCGGAAGCGAAATCACCGGCTGAGATAGTGAACACTTCTTTGAAAACGTCTGCCATAGCCTACAACCTTTTGCACGGGGGAAGGCCTTTTGCATAGAGCTTGCCGCACGCTTCATAGAGCGTATCGTCGCAGCAGAGCAGCGTGACGCCTGTTTGTTTCGCAAGGTCAATGATATCCTCAGTGGGTTTTTTGCCGCGCACAAATGTGATACACAGCACATCCAGCATTTCCGCTGTGCGGATCACATGCTGATTGACCATACCGGTCAGCAGTATGCTGCCGTCTTTGGCAAAAGCGAGCACGTCGCTCATGAGGTCTGCACCGCAGCCGGATGTTAAAGGCTTGTTCAAGTATTCGCCGCCGCAGACCAGGGAAGCCCCGATCGCCGCAGCTGCTTCAGCTATTGTCATTTTTATCCTCCGTCAATTACTGCTGAGTTTATCTAAGAATGCCGAATAATCGACAACAATACTGATAATATTATACTTCAACTTTGAGGAAAAATCTACGGCTGTGATACCAGCAGATAACGGAATATTATCAAGAGCGGTGCAAAAGCTGTCCATATAGGCGGTCAGCTTGTCGGTTGCGTCGGTGCCGGGGGTGACAACGCTCTTAAAACTGTCCGTGACGGTGTGCGCGTTCGCCTTCAGAGCGGTGATTCGATCGTCGACGTTCGTGCCCTTGTCGGCATCGTAGATAATCTGCTGCAAGTTCTTGACCGTGTCGGAAACGAGCGTGAAGCAGCTCTTGATTGCGTCGATTTGAGACTGCTCTGCGCCTACCTTGAATTCGAGCGCGCCCGATTCGAGCTTAAACACCGTGCTGGCAACGCCCTGCGTTTCGAGTTCGGTTTTCACGCTTTTTGCGTCTGCCTCGGTGGCAAAGCCCGCAATCAGTGCGCGGTAGAGGTTGCCGTCGAAAGCGACATAGCCCGCACCGCCGCGCGCGATGATTTCGCCTGCAGCGGCTTTGGCGTTGGCCTCGTCGGCAAAGGCACCCGCCTGCAGCGTGAAGAGCGCCACGCTATCCACCTTGATCTGTTCTTCGGCGCGTGCGCCGGATATTTCGGGCAGGCTCACATTTTGCGGGGTGGCACTGGCGGAAGCGCTGGCCTCCACAGTGGCAGCCGGGCTTATTAAGGCTTCCGGTGTGGCTTCGGCGGCGACTGCGGTGGCGGGGTCGCTGTTGAATATCGGGTTGATCACGTTTTCGGCAAGCCAGCCGCCTGCGGCGCCGGCTGTGACGAAATAGACGGTGATGCCGAGTATGATGGCGATGAGGATGAGGTTGCCGTATCGCTTTTTCTGTCTTTGGGGTGGCTGGGACATCATTCGTGAGTATCTCATGTTTCTCCTCCGTATTGATAGATTCTTCTTAAGAATTTATATGAGGGGGGGAGGACAAATATGAAAAGGGCTTATTGTTGATATACTCATCTATATTTGGAAAGATGCAGTATTGTATGTTTTGGCTCGATATATTCTAAGAAAGTATAGATTCGATATTATGATTTTACTTCGAATTATTTAGAGCTTAATCAAAATGATTAAGAAATAGAATTGTAATAAAAAAGTTTAAAGATAAAAAGAAAAGCTTAATCGTTTCATTCCAAAGATCATAATTTTCTAATTAGTGCTTGAATCCGTTATAATCTGTCGCCGTATGGTAGCGATTTTATATATTGCTCCATAAAGCTCCAGTCTGGCGCAAATTTTCCTTTTTCATCTTTAATAGCGGGTAATTTCAAGACGGTTTGTTCTAAACGCTTATTATTCACTATTCGACCGTAGGAATAACGTGGAATTTCAAGCCGGCATAGTGTTGTAATAAACAGTCCTATATATTTATTCATATTAAAGTTCTTTGCTGTTAAGCAGGTAACATTATTTGATGGTACAAACTTGGTTGGTTGATAAAATGTTCTAAACACAGACCCCTGCCCGGTGTTGGCAACAGTAAGACAATTTCCGTTATTAACATATTCATCACTACAGGAAATATAATTGCTTACCCCGTTGTTTTGTGTATACGCTGAAACTAATGGTGTGTCACCAATATCGCATTCCGTAACACTTCCCATTTTTCCACGGGTAGTATTGAATAGTTGAGTAATAGAAAAGTCCACCCATTCGCTAATTTTCAGAGGTGTTGCATTAGCATTATTATCTGTTGGAATATTATCAATGTTTCCGTTTGAAACCCAAGCAGGAACTGACTCGGGAAGTTCAATATCTTTAATGTACTTATTTACTTCCCGCCCAAAAGCAGAAAACTTAAAGCGATTTTCTCTAAGAGCGTAACAATAAAACCACTTTTCCAATGTGGACATATGAACTTTTGCCCGCAACACCGCAACATTTTGTGCTGTTACAAAATCTTCATCTTGCACAAAGCAAGAGAGCAAATAAGAGCCGCCGAGGGGGACGGTGATATCGCCCGCTCTATATATTTTGACAGTCGTATCGACAGCTACCCTGCCAACAACACCATTATTATTTGAATTGCGTGATACAAAGTTGATGCCTGCATCATCTTGTACTTGTTTTTCAAAGTCAAGCTTGCTACCGTTATATACAAAAAACAAGTCATCAACTTTCATTGCATTCTTCTCCCGTTGGAAATAAGATATCCTAAATACTGATTAAGAACCCGTTGGAAATCATCTTGATTAAGACTACTATAATCAGTTTCCATATAGGCTTCTGCTAACCACTCATCATCAGCAGATACTTGCCGCGTAATAGAAATGCCGTTTCTGTTTTTTCTGTTTCTATATAAATCCAGCCAATCGGTTTCAATGGTAGCCCAAATGCCAAACCCGCGTTCATCGGTTTTCTCTATTCTTCCGAGGTTTTTCTTTTTTGTGAAACCGTCATCTTTAAAGTATCCAAAAAATGTTTCTTTAATGGGCGCGTTTTCGTGTCTTGTTCCGAGGTTAAAAACCATACAGCAAGCGAGAGCATTTGCCCCCGGATGGAACATATCCGGAGGGAAGGAAAAAACAGCGTCAAGTGTGTGTTTTTCAAGCATTTTCTTTTTGAATGATTTAATTTCCGCATCATAACCAATAGCACATTGCATAGGTAACAAAACGGCAAGCCTGCCTGTTTTTACTCTTTCAGCAATCTCATAAACATAGTGAAATCCTTTTGAAGGATCTTCCTTCGCTTTTTCCTTCCATGTTTTAACATATTCGGGGTCGCAATGCTTTCTTTGTGCGTTATAAGGCGGGTTCATTAGAATAACATTAATACCTGCGTCAACGTAATTATCGACCTTAAAACAATTTCCTTGTACAATATTTGAATTACCGTCACTATGTATGAGCATATTTGTTGTAGACAACCCGAAAGCAGTTTCTTCATATTCTATTCCGTATATCTGCTTCTGCTTGACGTTATCTCTTTGTTCTTCAGTGTCGCAATCGTCCATTGCTTCCGTCATTGCACGTACCAAAAAAGCACCACTACCACAGCATGGGTCTAATACAACAGAATGACGATTAACGCCAACGACTTTGCACATAAATTGCACTATATGGTCTGGCGTAAATGCTTGATTTTTATCCGCTTTTCCGACGTATTTGTTGAACGTTGTAAAGAACAAGTTTAGTAAATCCTGCCCCATTGTGGTTTTGTCATTTATATAGGGTAAAATATTTTGATTTATATCGTTTAACAGGTGCTGAAATTCTTTGTCTTTTAAATCTCTGACATCTTGCGAATCAATAACCTTGTTTTTAAGCACAACTAATTTATTGGCTTTGTTCAGGTCTTTGTCGAGTAAGTTAGTTAATATGCCCTCTATGCCCGCGCGAATTTGTTTTGTGGTTAGTCCTTTATAGACTAAACCATTCTTTAGGGCTAATAGGCAAGTGCCTACAAACTGGCTGCGGATTTTTTCATTAATCCCGTAACCGTGAAGCAATTCATTAAGTGAATAGGTGCTTTGTATGATTGTTAATTTATCATTCTTAGTACCAAAGAACACATCTATATATTCGCTAAAAGGACGGATAACGCGTTCGCCCTTGCTTTCATGTTCATCGTCAATAATTCCTGTATCATCGAGCCATACACGAATTTCATCTGTCACTGTACCCGCCAATATAGCTACGACCTTATTCTCGGTAAGTTGCTTTTCATAAGTTACATATTGTTGTAGTTGCTCTAAGTCATTTGTTGCGCTTGCCCGAACAAGTCGTTGTTTCGTTTCTATAAGGACGGTTACTCTATCGTTAGAAAAGCGCAAGTCAATGTCCTTATACTGGCGACGTGCGCCAGAAACGAGGAAATCAGCTATTTCTTTGCCAATCCCCTTGAGGGCTTTCTGATAGCTGAATTCGTCGTTTTCGATATTACTTGCGAGAAACTCTCTACCCACCGTTGAAATTATATCAGCACGCATCATAGTAGGATCTCCTTATAGACTAACTTAATCTACGTAGTAAAACAAACGTTATTGTGGAAAAAGATAGAAAACATAACTATATATTTAGTATTGTGCCATTGACACAAGTAAAACGCAATCTTTAATTTAAAGTATCTGAAGAATCGGTCAGTAGATTTAAGCGAAAAGAACATATACTTTAGACATAAAAATAATAAATAAAGCATGGTGAAGCGGGTACTAAAAAGGCTTCGGCAAACCGCCGAAGCCCTGAGAATCTTATCGTCCTATCTTGTTTTCCCCATAAAGAACACTGAAATCGTCCCGGGACCCGCATGCGCCCCAATCACCGCGCCGAGAGGACTGATCATAATCTCTCCGATGGTGGGGAAACGATCCCTTATCATACCTTCCAGCTTCTGCGCTGCCTCAATGTCATCACCATGATTGATGAATACCGTCTGCCCGTCAGGCTGATAAATGTATTCTTCCATCTTCTCAACCAGGCACTTGAGCGCGCGCTTTCTGCCCTTCTCTTTTTCTCTCGGAATCAGATGCCCCTCAAAATCCACATTCAGAACCGGTTTAATGTGCAGCAGATTTCCCACAAATGCCGCCGCGCCCGTCACACGCCCGCCGCGCCGCAAATGGCTTAAGCTATCCACGGTAAACCAGTGGTTAAGCCCTAATTTGTTCGCTTCCACCCACTTGAACGTTTCGTCGATAGACTTTCCGGCCTCGCGCATTTTCACCGCGTAATCCACCAGCAGCCCCTGCCCGAGGGACGCGCACAGCGAATCCACCACGTAAATCTTGCGGTCGGGGTATTTCACGCGCATATCGCCTGCCACCAGGCTCAAATTGTTATAGCTGCCCGATAGGCCGGACGAAAATGCAATATACAAAAGGTCATTGCCTGAGGAAAGCACCTTGTCAAAAGCGGGAATGATGTCAGCTGGGTTCAGCTGGGATGTGGTGGGCATTTTGCCGTCGCGTTCTAAATCGAAGAACGTTTTGGTGTCCATATCCCCGTCTTTGTATTCCGTATGGTCAATAGTATAGGAGAACTTAAGCAGCAGCAGCTCGTGCTTTTCGATATAAGACTGCGGCAGATCCGATGTGGAGCATGTTCCAATTACGAAATTTGAC
>JAEZIW010000028.1 GCA_023436525.1 Bacillota bacterium
TCGTCTCCAATCAATTGTCTTTGTTTGACTATATAGATATTAGTAGATGAAAGCAGGCATGTCAACAAACAGACGTGAAGTCTTCAGTTTCATGAATGGATTCCGTGCTGCCGAGTTTACTATACAACAGAAAAGGCGATCGGATACCGACCGCCTTCGAAAACCCATGTCTATTTGTCTCCGAAATTCAGACCCATTTCCCGGCCGACACGCAGCAGCTCCGAATCCAGCGGAATCGTCTTGGTTTTACCGGCCACATCCTTCATCAGATTGGAGGTCACGCGCCCGTTTTTCACGGCAACGGTATGCCCAAACTGGCGTTTTTCAATCAGCTTGGCGGCGTACACACCCATTTCGGTGGCGAGCACGCGGTCATACGGACACGGCGGGCCGCCGCGCTGATAATGCCCCGGTACAACCACGCGCGTATCGATATCAATCACGGCGTTGAGTTCATCCGCCAGCTTGTAGCCGATGGAATAGTGCTTGCCCTTGAGATCCTGGTCTTCGGCATCAGTAACGCTGCGCGAGCCTTCCGCCACGGCAATAATCGAAAAATGCTTGCCGCTCTCGTAGCGGTCGTTGATGGTCTCGGCAACGGAATTGATGTTGTACGGAATTTCAGGCAGCAGTATCACGTCGGCGCCGCTTGCGATGCCGGCGTTCAGCGTGAGCCAGCCCGCCGTGTTGCCCATCAGTTCCACGATGATCACACGCGAGTGTGAGAAAGCGGTGGTGTGAACTTTGTCGATCACATCCGCCGCAATATCAACGGCGCTTTGAAAACCAAACGTGACATCGGTGCCCCAGATGTCGTTGTCGATGGTTTTGGGCAGCCCGATCACGTTGAGACCGTGTTCCTCCAATATCCCGGCAGCCGTGTGTGTGCCGTTACCGCCGAGCGTGACCAGACAATCCAAATCCATTTTTTCATAGTTTTTCGCCATCGTTTTGAACGCGTCGAGATATTTGCCGCTGTTCTGGCGCATTGTTTGATCACGGTGACGCGAGGTGCGTAAGATTGTGCCGCCGAGCGTTAAAATGCCCGAAAACTCCTCTTTGTTCATTGTGCGATAATTTGCATCGATCAGCCCGCCGAAACCGTCCATAATGCCGACAATCTCAGCGTCATCAAAAAACTGGTACGACGCTTTGGCGACGCCGCGTATGGCGGCGTTGAGCCCGGGGCAGTCCCCGCCGCTCGTCAGTATTCCAATTCGCTTTGCCATGGGTAGTCCTCCGTTTATATAAAAAATTTAATAGATGATTCTTTGGTTTTAGAGATTATACAACAATTCAGCTGTATTATACACTTTATTATAAACAGGTGCGTCAGTATTCAAACCACTGTCATCAGTTTGGAAAAATAATAAACGGGGCCGATTAGCTCAGCCCCGTGAATTCAAAGATTAACGTGTGATCAATCTGTCAAAGAAGGCAAGGCAGTCGTGCTCATGCCGAAACCACCGCTGAATATGTCATTAACGTCGATGATGTTGGCATGGCTGGTGTCGATATCAAAGCGGGGGTCGTCTGCAACATCATCGGAGGGTTTTCCGATTTTAACCGTTTCATCGGTATTGATGAGTATGGTTTGGCCGGCCAAAGTCATCTCGACTTCGGCGGACACACTATTGCCGTCTACGGTTTGGCTGCCGCTCATCGTTATGCCATCAGCGCCCGGTATGCTGAAGGTTCCCTCAAAATCAAAGCCGTCCTTGGTTTTTAAGATGTTAAAATCCAGCGATAAAACATTGCTGCCTGAAGCCGACACCTCAAGTGCGATTGACTTGCCGTCTTTTTCGTTTTCATAGCCGAAATCAACATAAAACAGCTCGCTGCCGGATTCTTCTGCGGCGATTTGTAAGCCGACGGGCCGATTGTTCTCATAAGAAACCGTCATCGTCAGCACTGTTTCGGACTCTTCAAGCATCGGCGCGGCCAGCTTGATTGCGCTCGCAACATCAATCGGCGTATCACTGATCTCCGAAATTATGTCGGATAAGGTGTCATTAAGCTCGTCACTATCTTCAAGCTTTTCTGCAAAAGTATCGAGCGTTTGCGCAAGCGCTTTGCCATCCAGCGTCAGCGTGGTTTCTGTCGCGCTTTTGTCAAAATAGCTTTCGTCAATGCTGTTGAGGAACATTTCCGTCAGTTTCAGAAAGTCGATTTTGTTCAGTTCTTTGTTCTCAAAAAACGCCGCGATTCTGTCTTTTAACGGCATTGGCTTGGATAAATCGGAATTTGAATTGAACTTAATACCGGTCACGGAACCATCCTGATCGATATAAAGGGTGTCTTCAAGCAGCAGAAGCTTGATGGTGTTTTCCATCGAGGCTTGATCGCCGAAAAATTCGGCATACTCGCTGGCGCTGTAATCGGTCACGGATTTGACGTTAATGCCCAATGCCGTTTCGTCATAAACATAAGCAACATCCGCGTCGGTTTTCACGCCGGACATATCCACGGCGGAGTTCATGGTCAGCTCAAAGGGTTTATCCAGAATTTTTTTCATATCGTTTTCAGCTTCGAGGCCTTTGACGGCTCCGCTGAACACACCCACAACATCGTTAGCAAACCGCGTTTGCACCGTGCTGCCGCTGAACGGGCCTGCGCTGCCGCCCGGGGCAAAAACCACAAAAATGAGAACAGCGGCTGCGATGAGCGCAACGCCGACTCCGATAAGAACCCACAGCAGGGCTTTGCCCTTTTTTTTCGGCGGTTGACCGGATATAGAAGCCTGATCCATAGGCGCAATCGGCGCTACGTTAGGCTGGGCCGCAACAGGGGCATTTTCTACCTTGGTGCCGCAAGCCGTGCAGAACTGGCTGTCCGGCGGGAGCTGTGCACCGCATTTTACACAAAACATATTACCCTCCTAAAAGCAAGAATATGATGACAGGGCGATTATGCCCAACATATTTATCATACACGAAATGACTTGGTTTTGCCAGTCATGTCAAAAACAAAAAGTCATTTTATAAAGAATTTTGGCGATAAACAGGCGCAGGCTCAATCACGCCTGTGCCTATATATTGACCCCGCTTTGCTCATATGATATGCTGACTGAAATCGAATATGAACCATCTGGTGCCTTGTTGAAGCCGCAGTTGAAAACGATGCTTCAAAAAGGATAATAGGGAAAACGGTGAAATGCCGTTGCAGCCCCCGCTACCGTATGGCAGACTGCTAAAAACAAATGAGCCACTGAAGCCAAGTGCTTTGGGAAGGCGTTTTTAGCGGAATGAAGCCGAGCCGGTAAACCTGCCCGATGCGTTATGTCAGATTTCTTCGGAGGGAAGGATGCAGACGGCCGTTTATTGACGGATCGACGCCCTAAGCATCAGCGCTTCAGGCGTTTTTTAATTGTCAGACAAGTCATGGTGAAACCGGCCTGATTCTTTCTTCGTTTCGGGGGATATTTTTAAAACGGAGGAAAGACAAATGAAAAGATGGATGCAAATTTTGCTCGTGATCGTGATGATTGCGGGACTGCTTTGCGGATGTGCTGCGGGCGGCGGTACATCAGAACCGTCCGGTACACCTGTTCCCAAGGATATTCTTAGTGAAAACGTGGACGCAATGGGTAACGCGGTGCCACCGTCGGCAATACCCGAAGCCGAGCTGACGATTGTATCGACAGCCCCCAGCGCAACGGAAATACTCTTTGCGCTCGGCTGCGGCGACAGCATTGTGGGCGTCGATATCAGCTCAACCTATCCCGCAGAGACGGCGGCTATCGAAAAGGTCGGCGATTTTAACGGATTTGATGTGGAAAAGGTGATTGCGCTGAAGCCTTCTGTCGTGTTTGCGGGTAACGGTCTGCAGCATGAGGATATTGTAGCGCTGGAAAAAGCGGGACTCAATGTGGTGGCGGTGGAGGCCACGTACTACGACGATATCGCAAAAAGCATCACAATGATCGGTGACGTGGTCGGGAAGAAAGACGAGGCTGCGGCGCTCAATCAGCAGATTGCCGATGTGGAAAAAACCGTGAAAGAAAAAACGATGGCACTCACGCAAAAGCCGTCTGTGTACTATGTGATGGGCATCGGTGAATACGGCAATTGGACCTCCGGAAAAGGCAGCTTTATCAACACCATCATCGAAATGGCGGGCGGAAATCCCATTACAAACGACGCGGCTTCCGAATGGCTGGAATACCCGGTGGAGGATCTCGTGAAAAAAGATCCCGATATATTGCTCGTGTCGAGCCGTGTGGCAGAGGATGATTTAAAAGCGGCGACAGGCTATCGTGACATGACGGCGATTAAAAAGGGCCATTACTATGTTGTTGATGCCGGTGTTATTGAACTGCCCGGCCCGCGTATCGGCGAGGCGCTGTCGGCGGTGCAGGGACATATTGAAAATTTTCTTGCGGGAGAATAAACTTGAACGAAGGTCGGCACAAAAAAACAATACTGATAGGAGCCGTGATGGTGCCGCTGGGCATCATTGCGGCGCTGTCCGCCTTTCTGTTTGGCAGCTCGGGCGTCAGCCTCGGTGAGCTTATTGCGCTGTTAACCGGTACGGCTGAGCCGTACACGGCGATTATTTTTTTCAGCATTCGGCTGCCAAGAGCCATCCTTGCGCTGGTGTCGGGCGGGGCGCTCGGGATATCGGGCGCATGCCTGCAGGGTATGTTTAAAAACCCGATGGCAGATTCCTATGTGATCGGCGTGAGCAGCGGCGCGGCGCTTGGCGCAACGGTTGCGCTCGCTTTCGGTTCGGCGGTGGCGTTCCTCGGGTTTGGCGCGGTGAGCCTGCTGGCGTTCCTTGGTGCGCTGGCTGCCGTTTCGGTTGTGTACAGGCTTGCAAAGATACATGGCAAGGTGTCCACATTCTCGCTGCTGCTCGCGGGCGTGGCAGTGAGCACGTTATGCTCAGCGCTTGTTTACTGCATCATGATACTGTTTCGCGACAAGATGGAGCATATTGTGATGTGGACAATGGGCAGCTTTTCATCGGCTTCGTGGGACAAGGTGATCGTCGGTGTGCCCGCGATGCTGGTTTCGTCGGTGCTGTGCTTGTTCTTCGCGCGCGATCTGAACATCATGCTGCAGGGTGATGAAGCCGCGCGGCATCTCGGTGTGGACGCAGGCAGAGTGCGCCGCAGACTCATACTGCTGACCACGGTCGCCACGGCGAGCGCGGTATCGGTCAGCGGCATCATCGGGTTTGTGGGGCTGATTGTGCCGCATATCATGCGGCTGATATTAGGGCCCGATCATCGGAAGCTGCTGCCCGTTTCGTTTTTCGACGGCGGTATCTTTTTGCTGATTGCGGATACGCTTTCGCGCGTGGTGGTGCAAAGCCAGGAGATTCCGGTGGGTGTGGTTACGGCGCTGATCGGCGTGCCGTTCTTCTTATTTCTGCTGCGGCGGGGCAGAGGGGTGAAGCGATGAGCGATCTTCATATCACCGGCGTGCATTACAGCTACGAGCCGCCGATTTGGGCGCTGCATAATGTGAGCTTTGATATTCCGTCGGGGCGTTTCTGCGGCATTATCGGGCCGAACGGCTCGGGCAAATCCACGCTGCTCGGGTGTATTTCCGGGCACTTAACGCCGAATCATGGATTGGTGAGCATCGGTGCTCATGATGTGACGAAGCTGAGCGTGCGCGAGCTTGCGCGTCGCATGGCGCTGGTGCAGCAGCAAACCACGCTGGAATATGATTTTACCGTGGGCGATATTGTGTTGACGGGGCGCAATCCGTATATGAAGCGCTGGCGCAGCGAAACGGACAGGGATTACGCGGTGATGAACGAGGCGCTGCAGACGGCCGGCATTATGCACCTGAAGGACAGGCTGATTACCTCACTCTCGGGCGGTGAATGGCAGATGATGATACTCGCGCGCGCGCTGTGTCAGCAGGCCGATATTATGCTGCTCGATGAGCCGGTAACGGGGCTCGATATCAAGCATCAGGTGAGCATTATGGGCACGGTCAAGCGGCTGGCAAGCGCGCGCGGCATTTCTGTGGTGTGCGTGCTGCACGATTTGAATTTGGCGCTCGCATACTGCGATGATATTGTGCTGCTGAAAAAGGGCGAGGTATTTGCGCAGGGCACGCCCGGTGAGGTGCTGACGAAGGCGAACATAGAGAGCGTTTACGGCACAGCCGTGAACACGTTTGAACAGGGCGGGAAGACGTACATACTGCCAGTGATGATATGAAAATAGCGATAAGCCATGGGATGCTACCTGTCGCATCAGATCCTGATCCGTTATCGTAGTCGTCGCTTCGCTTCCACTACGTAAAGGGAATGGTTTTTTAGTTATTCCGATGTGAGATACAGCTGATGATTTGAACTTAACAAAAAAGAGCCCTTTTGGCCGCTTGCGGCAATAGAAGGTGATTCTGCTTCACTTCGTAGTCGTCGCTTTGCTCCCACTACGTAAAGGGAATTGTTTTTTAGTTATTCAAGCACTACAAAAAAAGAGCCCTTTTGGCCGCTTGCGGCAATAGAAGAGTAGTCTGGTTCACGTCGTAGTCGTCGCTTCGCTCCCACTACGTAAAGAACTTGTTTTCTGATATCACTATTTATCATGGCTGTGACATTGGCGAAAAAACCACTTATATATCCGAAAAAATGCGTTTCTCCTTGCATTGTACAGCTTGTTTTATTGTGGTATACTGACAGGCGAACTGACTTTGAAGGAGTTTTATTTCTCATGAGATTATCACAGATGTTGTTTTCCACGCAGCGCGAGGTGCCCTCGGAGGCCGAGGCGCAAAGCCATGTGCTGCTGTTAAAAGCCGGCATGATCCGCCGCTTGGCGGCGGGCGTTTACGCGCTGATGCCGCTTGGCTTTAAGGTGTTTAAAAAGATCGAAAATATCATTCGCGAGGAAATGGACGCGGCAGGTGCGCAGGAGCTCATCATGTCGGCATTTCTGCCTGCGGAATTTTACCAGCAGTCGGGCCGGTGGGACGTTTTCGGCACCGAAATGATCAAGTTTAAAGACCGCAACAACCGCGACTTCTGCCTCGGGCCCACGCACGAGGAGATTTTCGCGCATGTACTGAAGCCTGAGCTACAGTCTTACAAAGCCATGCCGAAAACCATCTATCAGATACAGAACAAATACCGCGACGAACGCCGCCCGCGCTTTGGCATGATTCGCTGCCGCGAATTCGTGATGAAGGACGCATACTCGTTCGACGTGGATGAAGCGGGCCTTGACGTATCGTATCAGAAGATGTACGACGCATACTGCAAGGTGTTTGACCGCTGCGGGCTCGATTATGTTGTGGTTCACGCGGACAGCGGCGCGATGGGCGGCTCCGGATCGCAGGAGTTCATGATAAAATCAGACATTGGCGACGACACGATCGTGTCATGCGACAGCTGCGGCTATGCAGCCAACGCTGAAAAAGCTGCCTGCCCCGAACCGACAGAAAGCACCGAAGAGATGGTGGCTGTGCAGAAGGTGCACACGCCGAATGCCGGTACGATTGAGGAACTGGTGGGCTTCTTTAGCACCACGCCGGATAAATTCGTGAAAACGCTGCTCTACAACGCGGACGGTAAGATCATCGCAGCGATGGTGCGCGGAGACCGCGAACTCAACGAAACAAAGCTGAAAAATTATCTGAAATGCGCGCATCTTGATTTGGCTTCGTATGACGAAGTGAGACAAGCGACGGGCGCTGAAGTCGGGTTTGCGGGGCCAATCGGCCTTGATGTAGACCAGCTCATCGTGGATAAAGAGGTGCCCGCGATGCGCAACTTCCTGGTGGGCGCGAACCAGACGGATTACCACTACTCGGGCGTGAATTACGACCGCGACTTCATCTCCGCGGACGTGTGCGATATTCGTCTGATTGAATCGGGCGACCCGTGCCCGGTGTGCGGCGCAAAAGCGAAGCTGGACAAAACCATTGAGGTCGGGCATATCTTTAAGCTCGGCACCAAGTACAGCATTTCTATGGAATGCTTATTCCTTGATCAGGAAGCCAAACAAAAGCCGTGCATCATGGGCAGCTACGGCATCGGGCTCAACCGCACCATGCAGGCGATTATCGAGCAGTCTCACGACGACGACGGCATCATCTGGCCGGACAGCGTGGCACCGTATAACGCGATTGTGGTGCCGGTGAGCGCCGCGAACGAGGCGCAGATGGCGCTGGCAGAGCAGATTTACGCGCAGCTTAAAGCACAGGGTATCGACGTGCTGCTGGACGACCGCGACGAGCGCGCGGGCGTGAAATTCAAGGATGCCGATTTGATCGGGATTCCGCATCGCATCAATGTGGGCCGGCGGGCCGCGGAAGGCTTTGTGGAGTATAAGCCGCGCCGCGAGAAGGAAGCCAGGGAACTGACCGTGGACGAAGCGGTTGCGCAGATTGTGAAAACGGTAAAAGGCTGATATAACGCAGCGGCTCTGCTAATTTTGGGGAGCCGCTGTATCTAAACTTGGGTGTTGACAGACGCGTCTTAAGCCGTTACAATTGTTTTTGTCCGTTTCGGCAGAAATGAATACTTTTGGGGGATTAGCTCAGTTGGCTAGAGCGCTTGACTGGCAGTCAAGAGGTCACCGGTTCGAATCCGGTATTCTCCACCACAAAGGTGGTCAGTCAATGATACAAGTTGACTGCCTACCTTTTAATTTTGCCTATCAGAAAAACCCGTAATACAAGGGAAAAGCGAGACAAGGGGGTGCAAAACCCCCGTTCAGTCTCGCTTTTATTATATTTGATGCTGATTTTGTGCTCCAAAGTTGACCTGCAAAATATGCACCCCTCATAAAACGGTATCTGAGGCAAAATTAAATTGTATAGGGCAAAATTAAAAGTTTTAAAATCAATAACCCACTCTACTTTAACGAGAATGTAGAGTGGACTATTGATGGAATATCATTATAAACAATACTGGCACTCATCGCAGCAGAAAAAACAGTTAGAAGCTGAAATAAGAGAATTCGATTTCTTGACAGTAGGATGGAAAAAGCCTATAATAAATGACTATTATATAATGTGATAATTATGAAGAAAAAGTTAGAAGGAGAACATATTTATGAAAAAGCTGTTTGCGCTTTTTGTAGTTGCAGCCATGATGGTCCTGGCATTCGCGGGCTGCGCTGCACAGGATGCTACCCCGGAAAATAGTCCGGCTGAGGGAAAGGAAGGTGCGGTGGATTATTTCATCGCTACTGATACCGTATTCAAACCCTTTGAATACACCAATGAAGCCGGCGAATTCGTGGGCATCGACGTGGACCTGCTGGCTGCCATTGCTGCCGATCAGGGCTTTACTTATGAACTGCGCAGCTTGGGTTGGGATGCTGCTATTGCTGCCTGCCAGGCTGGTCAGGCTGACGGCATGATCGCCGGCGCCTCCATCAAGCAGGAACGTATTGATTCCGGCTGGATATTCTCCGACGGCTATTTCACTGCCACTCAGTGCATGACCGTGGCTGCCGACTCTACCATCGCTTCTTTTGACGATCTGAACGGTCAGATGGTTGCTGTCAAGACCGGCACTGCCGGCGCTGACTACGCTGTAAGCCTGCAGGAACAGTATGGCTTCGAGATCAACTACTTTGAAGATTCTCCCACCATGTATCAGGCAGTTTTGGGCGGACAAGCAGTGGCCTGCTTTGAAGACACTCCCATCATGGCTGCTTCCATCAAAGACGCCGACTTGGCACTGAAGATTGTTGACGGTTCGGAAAACGAAGGCGCACCCTATGGCTTTGCCGTGTTCTCCG
>JAEZIW010000031.1 GCA_023436525.1 Bacillota bacterium
CGGCACGAAATACCAGCTGTATTCGCTTGTTTCACTGTGTGCGGCTGTAAAGAAGCAAACCTGCGTGTTAAAGTTCAATGTCAGCGAAAGCGCAATCAGCACCGCATCCAGACAGGCCGCAACCAAAACGATGAGTTTCTTGCGTTTCATCAGCCCGCCCCCTTCTTTCTTTCTATTCAAGGCTATGCGTTCTTCAATATCAATATGCGAGCGCCTTTTCATCAAAAAAGAATAAGCCCCAAAACCGGCGGCTTACTCTCAATTAAAAAGCTATGTTCTTTATCCGTAAATCGTCACAAACTTGATCGCATACAGGTCGCACATGAGCAGGTCATCCGTAAATGCGGGTTTCAGCACGATATAGCTCGCGCCCACTTCCACAAGCTCGCCCGTTCTGTCTACCAGAGTTCCGGACGTGCCGATTATAAACTCGACGCGCATCGTTTTGCCGATGAAGTTACGCAAAAAACCAGCTGTATAATACGGGCTCTCAACGGTCGTCGGCGTTTGCAATGCCAGCGGCTGCGTATTGGTGCTCGGCAAATTCCAGCCTCCGGGTGGTGCGCTCATCGGAGCGGCAGCCCCCTGCATGGTCATGGTCCCTTGGGTCATTCGGCCTGCACTCATGGGCGGCGCTTGCATACCTGCCATTCTCCCCGCGTTCATCGGGGTATGCTGCATTCCCATTCTCCCGGTGTTCATATCCATACTGCCCATGGGTCTTGTTGTCATATCCCGGCTTTGCATTTGATCCATCGGCTGTGTCTGTCCGTAAGTGTATTGACTGCAATTCATTGAAAATGTCTCCTTTCTGTAAATTTCTATGTCAAGGCATAAAGCTCTGTCGGCTGGAAGAAGCAATGCTGTACCACCCTGTTGAATTGAACGCCTGTACGGTTATACGGAAAATACGGCGGACATTCCAGCACAAACGGATTCATATACCAAAGTGTTTCTATGGCACCCGAATGCACATTGCCCGCCAAAGCCCAGTCAGCCACGTCGTAATGTATCTGCTCAGGAACCATGTTCCACACATTCTGCGGATTGTAAACGCCGTTTATCGTATCCATATAGCAGGTAAACTGGCCCGGCTGTGTGAGGACTCGCCGAAGATCTCCCTGCCCGGTTCTCAAGTATTCTCCGTATGAAACATGCACCCTGTTCATAATCGTTGTCGCGACAGCCTTCATACCGTTTAGACCCTCTCCGCCGGCCTCGCACTTTATCATTCTTGCAAAAAGCTCTCTCGCGGATAATTCCATCAGATCACCAACTCCATTTTTGATTTTCCTATTGGCACATACAATATAGTATATTGTTTCAATCGAAAAAGTGATAAAGCTTTGCATATAAAAATAAACTTTACTGATACAGTTTCCATATAATAAACCAACCAGAAAACTATTATTTTAAGGAAGTGAGTTTATTTTGGATATACATGTGGTAAAGCAGGGGGATTCGCTTTACAGCATTGCGAGGCAATATGGCGTTTCGGCCGACGAGATTTTCAAGGCCAATGAGCTCAGCGACATTCCATATCTCGTCGTCGGGCAGGCATTGGTCATTCCCACACGGGAAACCGTGTATACCGTCGCGCCCGGGGATACGCTCTTCTCCATCGCACGGCGCTTTGGCACCACGACGGGCAACATCATTGCGCTCAACGGCATTGCCAATCCCGATGCACTGGTACCCGGCACGACGCTGCGCATTCCGATAAGAGAGAAAAACTACGGCTTTATTGAAGTGAACGGCTACATTGAACCATCCACACCCGAGAAGGAAACACAAATTGTACGCGATGTGGGCGAATATCTCACATACTTGAGCCCGTTTAGTTATCAGGTGCGCGCCGATGGCAGCCTTAAGCCGATTAACGACGCGGCCATGCTCTCAGCAGCCAAAGAGTTTCGCATTGCACCGCTGCTCGTACTTACAAACTTTGGCACAGGCACCTTTGACACCGAGCTGGTAGACGCGCTGCTGGGTGACGCAGCCGTGCAGCAAACGCTGATCAACAACATGATTCAGACAATGCGCGCAAAAGGCTATTACGGTGTGAACATTGATTTTGAACGTATATCACCCGAAAACCGTGAGCTCTACAACGATTTTCTGCGCAAGGTGGTGGCGGCGCTGCACCCGCTTGGGTTCGTGGTCTCCACAGCGCTTGCACCCAAAAACGCTGCCTACCAAACGGGCGCATGGCACGGCGCTCACGACTATAAGGCGCACGGCGAAATTGTGGATTTTGTAATCCTCATGACATATGAATGGGGATGGTCGGGCGGGCCGCCGTATGCCGTTGCGCCGATTGATCTTGTGGAAGAGGTGCTGCGCTACGCCGTTTCAGTGATACCGAGCCGGAAAATTCTCATGGGCATGCCGCTTTACGGCTACGATTGGATGCTCCCGTTCATGCCGGGCGGCAAATGGGCAAAACGCTTGAGCCCTCAGGACGCGCTGAAGCTGGCCGCAGAGGTGGGCGCGACAATCAGCTACAACGAGCAGACGCAAGCCCCCACATTTAAATATTATGACAGCAACGGTGTGCAGCACGAGGTGTGGTTTGAAGACGCGAGAAGCATTCGTGCCAAGCTGCTGCTCGTTAACAAATACGATCTGCGCGGTGTCAGCTACTGGGTGCTCGGGCTTGATTTCCCGCAGAACTGGCTTATCCTTGACAGTCTTTATAACATCGTCAAGGTGATATCGTAAAACACTGTGTTAATCAAAGACGCTTTGTTATTTGCATAGCGTCTTTTTTGTTAGTAGTCATTGCTATGTAAAGTCATTAGTCTGTCATCCAGACCCACCGATAGGTGCTGAGGGAGGTTAATTACCACCGTCAGGCGATTAAGGCGGGCTTTATCGATGGACTGAAAAGGCCGCTCGGATTGAGCGACCTTTTTGTGTATATCATTTGTATATATCAGATGTTGTTCATCCTGCTACTGTCGGATCACCGTGATCCAATAGTCCTTCGCTATGCCTGACTGTGAAACGACTGTCACGCGCACAACCGTGCTTTGCCCGTTAGCAAGTGTCACCTTCTTAGACGATTTCTTTGCCCCGTCGATATAAACTACAGCCTTGTACCCAACTGCGCTCGCCGATATGGATGCAGTGCTTTTGTTCGCAGGCAGCACAATCGTGTAATTCGTGTTACCCGGGCTGAAGCCGGGCGACATACCGCTCGCTTTGAGAGATTTCAAGTTGGCATTGGAGGATGCCGCACGTACAACATTAATGGTGTATGTCCGTTTCGCGCCCGATTGCGCCTTGACGGTGATCTTCACCGCTTTGCTCTGCCCGTTGTTCAGCGACACCTTTGAGGACGCGGGCGACAAGCTGGCCGCTTTGCCCGCCGCAGCCACCGCCTTGATTGTTGTGCTCTTGGTGTTTTCATCGAGGAACAACGTATAATTCTGCACATTTGGGTTAAACGGCTGGCTCAAGACCCCGCCCGCGGTGGAGAGCGCACTCAAATAATTGTTGGACGATTTTGATCGGGTGACCGTGAACTTATAGGTCTTGGCCTTCTTCGCCAATGTCACCTTCACGGTGATGGTGGCGCTCTTGCCGTTGGCAAGGCTCACGGTATAGCTTGAATACGCCTTGCCGTTTATCGTCATCGATGCGCCGTCGAATTGCTTATACGGCACCAACGTAAAGCTGCCGTCGTTCTCGCCTATTGTTATTTTGTAGCTCGTTACCGAGCTTACGAAGCCGCGGTTTAAGCTGCCGGATGAAAGAGAAACGCCCGCAAGGCCGTTCGTCTGCGGTTGTGCGTTCCATCTCGCGTACAACGTGGTATTGTCCGTCACGGTGTACGGGAACGAAACACGCTGGCCCGCTCCGTTAAACCAGCCCGCAAAGTTGTAACCGTATCTCGACGTCGCCGGTTCAGTCGGCAGCGTGCCCCACAGCCCTCTCTGCATGGCGGCGACTGGCGTGCCGCCTTGGGAATCAAAGTTTACCGTGCATACATACGGTGCCCAGTTGGCCGTATACGCCCGGTTGCCGGTTGAACCCGAAGGTATTGTTACGTAGATTGTGTTTCCCGAAAGTCCCGTCCCAGTCCAGCCGACAAACGCATATTCGGGCATGGTCGGATTGGAAAGCATGAAAGTTGGGCTTTCAATGGTATAGCTAACCGGGTTGCTCACACTGCTTCCGCCATTGACGTTATACGATATCGAATACGTGATGGGCGACCAGTTTGCATAATAGGTTCTGGTACCCGTAGAACCGGCGGGTATCGTTACCGTCATCGTGGCAGACGACAGCCCTGTTCCGGTCCAGCCCGCAAACGTGTAGCCGTTGCGTGTCGGATTGTTCAGCGTGATCGCGCCGTTTTCCACCGTGTAGCAGGCGGGGTTGCTCGCAGCACCGCCGCGCAGGTCATAACCGATTGAATACGGTGTGGGCACCCACTTCGCGTAAAACGTCATGTTCTGCGTCAGTATATATGGGTATGCCATCTTCGATGTCAGCGCCTCATCAAAATACCATCCCTCCAGATCATAATTTGACTTTGTCGATACAGGCGCAGTCGCGAAGCTGTCCGCGTGATAGAGGGTTCCTGCCGATACGGCACTGCCGCCGTTGGTCACGAAATTCACGGTCAGCGGCTGTCTTATCAGCGGACTGTCCAGCTGGACGTATTGACTGGTATTCTGTACTGCGGCAATATAAGCATACTGTCCCGCGTAATAAATCTTGTTCCAAGTAATGTTGCCTGTGATTATAGGCTGTTCCAAGGGGACAACCTCAATCCTTGCGCCAAGCGGCAGCCTGTTTATTGTATCATAAGTGGTGCCGGGCCCTTTCCTGACGCGAACAAGATCGGTTATTAAGGTAGCGTTTGAATGATCCGGCACGGATGCAGATGTCAGTGTGGGTGCTGTATATCCTTGGGTTGTCAGCGTTGTACCTGGGTAATAAAACGCGAGTATTTTATCAAACGTGTTCACGGCAGCGTCTGCCGTATTTGCGCGCTGCTCCGCACCACGCTGCGAAAGACCGATTCCCTGCCCATAGCGTTTCTGTGAGATTGAATATCCGGTTGTCGACCCCTCGACCGTAACAGGCGCAACGACAAACAACGTCAGCGCGTCCGCATTAAACGCTTTGAACTCGTTGTTTGGGCTTGCTGTCGAGCCATCAAGGTACCTTAAATCAATCTCAACATCACTCACGGTTACAGGGTCAACAACGCCCGGAATGGTGACTCTAAACGTTCCTTTCGCCTTGACAATGTCAACGCAATTGTTGGGGCCTGTCGCCGGTATGCGGCTGTGATCTTCATTGCCGTTTTTGTCGTATTCCCCGGGCATTGTGGCAAGGCTCTGCACGCCCGTCAGTTCAAATCCGTTTCTGTCAGCCAAAGTGGGGTACGCCGCACGGAACGCTGCATTATCGAAAATGGCCTGCTTAATGCACGCAATGGCTTTCATTTTATCCGGAGTACCCGTCACGTTATCGGCAACCGTCACGCCATCGTAGCTTGCAAATGCCGTGGGAAACGTGATTGTTTCATACAGACTGCTTGGGTTATCCCTATCATATGTGTCTTCGGAGAACTGATAATAAGCCCAGTCGGAGCCGCTGCCCCATCTGTGATACGGAATATCCGTATAGCCGCCGTTGGACGCGCTGAAAAACGCTTCAATGATGTTTTCAGGCGCGCCGAATGTGAGTACATTGCCCTTGGTTTTATCCACGGCATCCATTGAATTAGCTTTTAATGGGTAATAGTAGCCATTGTAAACCTGATTAATCGACGTATCGACCATATCGTACGGATTGGCACTGTTGATGTGCTTTTCCGCGTAGTTTCTCGCCGAAACAGCCTGTGCCTTCAGCGCTTCTTTTGGAAACGAATCGCTCATCTCCCATGGTACAACGCCATAAAGATAATCTTCAATATACAGATGATTCACGGCAGCAATATGCCCGCTCTCAATGATAAACTCCATGTCACCAAGATACCGAAATTTATCCGTTTGATCGCCCGTCACTTGCATCGCGCGTTCGTTGTACATCCATATGAAACTGTTTCTTCCGGCTGTCTCCGCATGCCGCACCAGCTTGATCGACGCGCCGCTCGCGATTCTCTCGGAGCCGTTGTACAGATTCAGCACGCCGCCTTCCAGCTTCACGGTGTGAAGCTGCCGTTCCAGCCCCGCGCCGTCAGCCCCGATTGTGTAGTTACCGTCCGTAAAGAACGAGAATTCGGCGGGTGTGCCAATTGAAAGCTTGATGCGCACAATTTGATACTGCTCATCGGCGGCGAACACTGTGCTGACCGTGGCAAGCAAAAGCGCCAATATGAAAATAACCGTAATAAGAATTTTTCGACGCATTCTTAAACTCCAGCCTTTTTTATGTATTGCCACCACAACACCGCTAATAAGCAAAAACCGCGTAAAGGTATTAAAATTCCATTTACCGTAATATCTTTCCAGTTCCAGATTCTATCACACTCGCCGCTGCTTGTACAGACTGAAGAAGAAAAAAAGCAACTTCGATATTGACAATACTCTACATGTAGAATATTATCCCACTTGTAGAATATTATAAGACGGGAGTCAACGACGAATGGCACTGCGCTACGCGATACTCGGGCTGCTGAACTACCGAGACATGACCGGATATGAATTAAAAAAGATGTTTGATGAATCCATCCGAAATGTTTGGCATGCGAGCATGAGCCAGATATACCGCGAGCTCAACACACTTGATAAGGAAGAATATGTGGCATCGGTCATACAGCCGCAGTCTGACAGGCCCGACAAGCGGATTTACAGCATTACGGAGACAGGTCAGGCCGCGTTTAAAGAATGGATCATGACCTTCCCCGAAAAATACAGCAAGGAGAAGCGCGATGAGTTTAGCCTGCGGCTGTTCTTCGGCTCAAAGCTGACTAATGAGGAGTTGATCACGCAGTTTGAAAAGCTGATAGCGGAAAAAAGACAGGAACTCAAACAGATAGAAAACTACGTGAACCTGACCGATTATTATTTGGAGAAGCTCACGCTGTTCGGCGGCGAGGAACTGTACTGGAAGTTCATATTGCGCCGTGCGGCAATGAATTTGAACACCACGATCGACTGGGCGAATGAGTGCATCGCGGCGCTGAAGAAGGGTTAAGATCGGATCTCTGTCAGCTTCGTTGACGGAACGACATACCCCATTCGGGGCACAGGCAGAGGTCGTTCCCTACAATTCGAGAGATAAAATGCTCAATCCTCAGTCAGCAAAGCTGACAGCTCCTTTCAAAAGGAGCCATTTTTGAGCAACTGCTAAATTCGGTTAGCCTCCTTTATGAAAGGAGGTGGCACGCGCCAGCGTGACGGAGGATTGCGTCATCGCACTTAAAAGTCAGCAATACCTTTGCGCATTCAATATTTAATAATGAGGTAACCAACCATGAAAATCACCGACAATGTCCACATGCTGGACGGCACTCATTTCAGCCATGTTTTTCTCGTTTTCACACCTGAGCCGGTGCTGATTGACACCGGGATGCCGTTTCAGCGTAAAAACGTGCTGCGCGCACTAAACGCCTTGGGCGTGAAACTCACCGACATCAAGCACATTCTCTTCACACACCACGATGTTGACCACATCGGCAGCGCGGTGCATCTGCAGCGTCTGACCGGCGCGGCGCTCTGGGCCTCTGCCGACGATATTCCGTACATCACCGGCGAAACGCCGCGCTACGGCTTCAAAAAGTATATCGGCAAGCTGCAGCGACACAAACCAACTGATATCCGCGCGTTTGAAAACAACACAATCTGCGGCATACAGGTGATTCCCACACCCGGCCATACACCGGGGCATGTTTGCTTCCTGTTCGACGGCGTGCTGTTCGCGGGCGATCTGTTCGAAAACAAAAAAAAGGGGCTGATCCCCTACCCCGCCCCGTGGAACTGGAACGACGATATGATGAGCGAAGCGGTGAAAAAAGCCGCCGCACTCGATTTTAAGTGGCTGTGCCCCGCCCACGGCAAACCGATTCAGCGTACCGGGCAGGCGTTAGTGAACGGCTAGCAGGTCAGCACGCGCCAGCCGATGCTCATGGCATGGGTTTTCAGCTCCGGCTCCGGGTTCACGGTGACAGGCGTGCCCACGAGCTGCAATATCGATAAATCAGACAGGCTGTCGGCATAGGCCGTGCTTGCCTGCCAGTCCATATCCGCGCCTTTGAATTTGCCGCGCAGATGCGTCGCCTTATCATCGCCGCAGACGATATCGAGCGGCTGCGACACGTCCACGCGCCCGTTCTTGTAATGCAGCGCCGTGCCGATAATCGTATCGAAGCCGAGCGACGCACCCACAAAATCCATCAGTCTCTGATACCCGCCCGACAGCAGCACGGTATGAAAGCCCTGCTGCTGTGTTTTTTTCATCTCGCTGACCACAGCTTCGTTGAGCTGCGGCAGTATCAGCGCTGCGCAGCGTTCAAAGAACGCATCGACCTCATCCTTTCTCATGCCGCGAAATATCGGTGTGAACAGGTCCATCGCCCTGCGGCGCACATACTCGCGCGAATCGCCTTTGTAAAGCCCCAGCTTGTAGCGCACGAACATGCCGCCCACCGAGGCACACGTGCGGATAAAACGCCGCCGCCCCATGTGCTGCTTGCTCCACTGTTTTAGCAGAAACGGCAGCGTGTCCTTCGGGAACAGCGTGCCGTCAAAATCGAACACCGCGAGCTTCATAGTCCTCCTTAGTTTAACGAATTGCCTATATTTTTCATCGTCAGCGCGATGCGTTTTTTACCCACATCCACGCTCAGCACACGTACCTTGACGATATCGCCCGTTTTCACCACATCCATCGGATGCTTCACGAATCTGTCGGCGATCTGGCTGATGTGCACCAAACCGTCCTGATGCACGCCGATATCCACAAACGCGCCGAAATCAATCACGTTGCGCACGGTGCCGGTTAACACCATGCCTTCCTTCAGGTCCTCAAGGTGCATCACGTCGGAGCGGAACACGGGCTGTTCAAACGCGTCACGCGGGTCGCGTCCCGGCTTTTTCAGTTCTTCGAGTATATCCTTGAGCGTCGGGATACCGATGCCGACCGCGCTTGCGAGTGCGTTCACGTTCCACCCGCTTATCTGCGCGCGCAGCGGCTCCAGATCCTTCTCCTGCTTCACTTTTACGCCCTGAGTCTCAAATAGGCGCGTCACCGCGTCGTAAGACTCGGGATGAATCGCCGTGGTATCAAGTATGTTCGCCGCGCCGGGGATGCGCAGAAAGCCCGCGCACTGCTCAAACGCCTTGCCGCCAAGCCCCTTCACCTTCTTCAGCTGCGCACGGCTTTTAAATTGGCCGCCCGTTTCGCGCATCTCCACGATGTTCTTCGCGACGGCGGGCGATATGCCCGATATGTATTTGAGCAGCGACGGCGATGCCGTATTTAAATCGACACCCACCGCGTTGACACAGTCTTCCACCACGCCGCCGAGCATTTCCGCGAGGCGCTTTTGGTTCACATCGTGCTGGTATTGCCCCACGCCGATGGCCTTGGGGTCTATCTTCACCAGCTCCGCCAGAGGGTCCTGCAGGCGCCGCGCGATGGAGACCGCGCTACGAAGCGCCACATCGAACTCGGGGAATTCTTCGGTGCCGAGCGCCGACGCGGAATAAACCGACGCGCCCGCTTCGCTGACCACAAGATAGTAGACCTGCCTCGGCAGCGTTTTAATAAGCTCCGCAACCACAGCTTCGGTCTCCTTGCTGGCGGTGCCGTTGCCGATCGCGATGATATCCACATTGTGCTTGTCTATCAGCCTCTTCAAATAATCCTTGGCTTTGACGGTGTCGTGATGTTCGAGCGTCATGTAGACAACGCCCGTTTCGAGCACCTTGCCCGTGGCATCCACCACGGCCACCTTGTTGCCTGTTCGAAAGCCGGGATCCAGCGCGAGCACCGTTTTGCCGTGGACGGGCGGCTGAAGAAGCAGGTTTTTTAAGTTTTCTCCGAACACGCGTATCGCCTGTTCTTCGGCGGTTTCAGTCAGCTCATTGCGTATCTCGCGCTCGATAGACGGGAAGATGAGCCGCTTGTAAGCGTCTTCAATGGCCGATTGCAGATACGCGCTCTGCCAGCGCGGCGCAAATATGACGCGGTGCATCAGCGCCACGGCGTCCTGCTCTTCCGCGTCGAGCTTAACGCTCAATATCTTTTCCTTCTCGCCGCGGTTTAATGCGAGCACGCGGTGCGGCACGAGCTTATTCACCGGTTCTTTGAAATCGTAGTACATATCGTAGACGGAGCTTTCCTTGGTTTGCGCTTTACTGATGGCTTCGCCGTTGCGGCGCACGAACTCACGCAGCTTGCCGCGCAGATCCGCATCGTCGGAGATCATCTCCGCGATGATATCGAGCGCGCCTGCCACCGCGTCTTGCGCCGAGGCCACGTCTTTTTCTTCGCTGATATAGTCTTGCGCCAGGGCGAGCACGTCCGCGTCGCTTGTTTGCTGCTGCCAGATGATATCGGCCAGCGGCTCAAGACCCTTTTCCTTGGCAATGGTGGCGCGGGTGCGGCGTTTGGGGCGGTATGGGCGGTAGATATCGTCTATTTCGGTGACGCTTTGCGCCGCGTTGATTTTGGCGCGGAGGTCTTCGGTCAGCTTGCCTTGCTCGTCGATGAGGCGAATCACCTCCTCTTTGCGTTCTTCGAGCTTGCGCAAATAGGCCAGTCTGTCGGCGAGGTCACGCAGCTGTTCGTCGGTTAAAGAGCCGGTGACTTCTTTGCGGTAGCGCGCAATGAAGGGGACGGTGTTGCCTTCGTCGATGAGCGCGATGGTGCTTTTAACCTGTTCTTCTCTGATGCCGAGTTCTTTGGCGATTTGGCTGGCAATGCTGATCATGAAATGGCTCCTTGCTGTCTTTTTTTCGATAAAAAAAATTATAGCATTGGGGCGAGGTGAGGCGCAAGGAGAAAGATAGGATATGGAGGGATGAGAAACTGAATTTGTGTTCAAACCTCAATCATTAAAAAAACTGCGTTTTACTCTTAACCTAATCAGCGTTTTATTATTAATTATCCGCCTTTTTTAGTACGATCTTACAATGGTCGTTATCCTTTATATCAACACCTGTTTGAAAAGTTGCACTTTTCAACTTAACTGCATAATCAAAATCAATTATTAAATTCTTCTCTTCAATGGGTTTCGCATTATTACGAACACCAATCGGCATTAATAAAAATTCCGATCCGTTATCCACATAATGTTTGAACATATCTCTGTTTTGCGAACCATTACATTCATCCATCCATTGATATCTGCATATTATGGCTAATAACATTTCTTCTCGCGTTATACCAACTTCATTGGCTCTACGAATAGTTTCATCTATATTTGGACCTATGTGTACAAAATAGCCTTTTCCATAATTTCGTTCTGGATCAGAATATACCCAACAGTCCTTGGGAAAAGGCGGAATAATAAAATCTATTTTTAGAAATTCATCTGCAAATGATTTATTAGAATTCTTCTTCCATTCTGAAAAGATGGATTTAGCTGCTGAATATCTTTTTCTAAAGAGTATTCCCAATACTGGGCAATGATCTGGAGAAAATAAATAAAGCATGCCCCTCCAACCTGCAGCGTTCCACTTATCCAAATCAATGGGGGATGATAGAAACATTGTCTTTCTTTCTTTTTCTGGGAGAGGTCTTAATTTACCAAGTGGTGGTTTTTGTCTTTGAGTTACACCACGCAAGCGCCAATACAACTTATCATAACCGTCATTGTTTCCTATATTGTAATATGTTGAAGACTTAATGGGCGTGAGGATATATTGAGCTTCATCTTCAGTAAAAAAGACAGGGATGAATTTTGTATTCTCAGAACTCGCATCATAAATATGTTGATAAGCAATATTAACTTCCCATGATATTCCTTTACCTTTTTTATCCGAATAACACTTATCATAATACGATTTACTGGCTATAACCAAAACAAAATCTGCTACTTTAATTTGATTTTCCATCCACCGAGGCCAACCTTCAGGCGGAGCTTCTTCATATAAGTCTACATTTGCATCAATACCATCAGACCGAAGTTTATTAGCAAAACTCAATACTTTGTCTTCATAGCTAGTATTTTGATGACTATATGATATAAAAACTTTCGGATTATTTGGCATAGGATACATCTCCAATTGGATACAATTTCTTATTGGAATCATCATATCAAATCCTACACATTAATTCAAATTATCCCCTTATCCGACATAAAAAAGACAGCCAAGTGCTTAACTATGGGATTCCTCCACTCGCTGCCGCTCAGTCGGAATGACACAAGCCACCGACACAAAAAAGGCAGCATTTCTGCTGCCTTCCAGTCGAGAATGAATACCTCTACAGAAACGGAATCAGTATCGTCTTCTCATATTCCGTATACGCCTGCCCGAACGTCTCCTTAAGCACCCTGTGCTCCTTGCGCGTAAACACCTTATAGGCGATAAATGCCGGAACCACCGTGCTCAGACCCAGCCACGAATTCAATATCAGCATAATACCGGGCAGCATCAAGAAAATCTGCGAGATATACATTGGGTTTCGCACAATATGATACAGCCCTGTTGTCGCCAGCCTGCCCTCACTGCGCGCGCGCATCATGGCAGACATTGCGATGATGTCGGCAATCAGCCCGACCGTGAACAGGATAGCGCCAACCGCATTCAAAAGGATACTGTTCTCCATTGTAATACGGAACATAGGCGCGAGCTTTTGATCGACGATCAGCGCCGCGAAAAGATAGATGAGTGTAACGATAAGGATTTTAACGCCTGCGCAGCCTTTGATGCGATTTCCCATGATAAATATCTCCGTTATTATAGTAATAGAATCAAACAAGTGAATTATATCTAATTCTACACAATATTTCAATAAATGTCCTTCTACGACATAAAAAACGAGTTGGGTATTCTCATTAACCCATGGGATTCCTCCATTCGCTAACGCTCAGTCGGAATGACACAAGTGAGGCATGGGATTCCATTCCACTGCGTCGTCCACTCGCTAACGCTCAGTCGGAATGACACTAGAGACAGAAATAAGACAGCATTTTTGCTGCCCTTCAGGTGTACAAAAAGTGACGGTTCCCGTCATTCTGAGGACGGTTTTTAACCGGACGACTACGAAGTGGATAAGAATCTGGCCTAATTGGATTCTGCTTCACAGATTCTATTCGTTTTTTGCTCTCACACTCTCACGGACTCAGCATCACACGCTTATCCGAATACCATCTGTTACAGTTTTCCACGCCGCGCATACAATAATATCAGCCGGATTTTGTATACCCAATAATCCGTATGAATTGATTAATGCAAATTCATCAGCGCTATAAACATACAAACTGCGGTGCAGCATTTTCAGCGCTTTTGAAAAAAGACTATCCAACCTGTTTTGGAGGTAAATAATGAACCCGTATTACGAAGACTTATATAACCAATATATCGCACAACGCGGCATGCCCCCCGGAATGCCGACGCCGATGGAGCCTATGGAGCCGGGGCTGCCGGTGCAGCCAGTGGTGCCGCCGGTGCCGACGCCGATGCCTGGGCCAAGACCCCCAAGGCCAAGGCCGCCCATGCCGGGGCCAAGACCACCGATGCCGGGGCCAAGACCCCCAAGGCCCCCTATGCCGGGGCCAAGACCCCCAAGGCCCCCTATGCCGGGGCCGAGACCGCCAAGACCAAGGCCGCCGATGCCGCCGCCAAGGCCAAGACCCCCAAGGCCAAGGCCGATACCGATACCTGTTCCAGTGCCGGTACCGCGACCGCTTCGCCCGCTCAACGTCTATCTTTGCAGATATTACAGCGCAACGGAAGATGTGAACTTTTGCCAATATACAGTGGCGTTTGGAGATCAGCCATTCCCCTTAAGCCCTGAGTGCAGCACATTTGTAGCGGGACCCTTTTATAGCATGCATGATGCCGACGCGTTTATCGAATCGTTTGGTGTCAGAAGAGGTCAGACTTTCATGTGCTAAAGCACGTTTAACACGTCGCTCAAGCAAAATTGCATAAGCGGGCTGCCTGATGGCAACAGAAAAGCGCCGAAATCGAGAGAATCGGCGCTTTTCATGTAAGAAAGTTTACACCAGTACAAAAGAAAAAAACAGCATTTCTGCTGCCTTCTTATCTTCCCTCTATACCGTCGCACTCTCAACCAGCGTCATGCTCTTCCTCTCCGCATCAATCTCCGCCACTATCCCACATGGCACCACCCCTATCGGCGCCGCATGCCCAAAATTCACATTATACATAATCGGCAGATTTCCCAGCCCTTCTTCCTCCGCAACCACCTGCATTATCACCGCCTTGTATTCCTCATAATAAACCTCACCCATCGGTTTGCCGACGATCATCCCGTTGATGGCTTTGAGTATCCCCTGCGCTGCAAGATTCCTCAGTATCCACTTAACCAACTCCGGGCTTATCTTCTCTTCACTCGTCTCTATAAACAATATCGCGCCGCGCCACTCATCAAGGCTCGGCCACACATCCGTCCCGATGCACATCGTAAACACATCAAGGCAGCCGCCCAGCAAATGCCCGCTCACTTTGCCCTGGCCCTGCAGCAGCTCAAGCCCATGTGTCTCGGGCTTCAACTTCTTTAGCACCCTTGTGTTCGCTTCATCCCACGGCACAAACTCATCGCACCACGCCGTGCTTGGGTCCATCCGATAGCCCTTCGAATCGGCAAACAGCAGCGCTTTCACCGCGTTCTTGGTATACTCAAACATATCCACATACTCACCGAACTCCGCCATCACCGTCGGCCCGTAGAACGACACGAGCCCCGCCTTCATCATCATAAAATGATTCACTGTGCTGTCGGAATAGCCCATAAATATCTTCGGATGGCTTTTAATCACGTCGTAATCAATGTACGGCAGCAGCCGGATCGTATCGTCGCCGCCAATCGCGCAGAAAATGGCCGATATGCTGTCGTCTTTGAAAGCCTCCATGAGGTCTAGCGCGCGCAGCTCCGGGTGCGTTGAGACGAACTGTGTTCCTTTGAGCGCATGCGGCATCGCCACAACGCTGAGACCGAATTCTTCTTCGAGCCGCTGTTTGGCGATATGATATTTGTGAATGAACGCGTTGTTGCCAAGGCCGCCCCACGAGAGGCTAACCACGGCAACCTTATCTCCTTCTTTCAGGCGTTTGGGTTTAATCATCCGTATTGCTCCACATACTGAGAAGACAGCATTTCTGCTGTCTTCTCATCTTATCGTTAGTAATTGATCGCTTTTCTTACCATCTTCCCCTTGAGCTTCTTCATCACTCTTGAACCCTTCACCACCAAAGCCTCAAGGTCAGTTGGATATTGCGTCAGCAGCTCATACCCCTCCTTGGTCACCAGCACCGTGTCCGAATGCCGAAATCCGCCGATCTCCTCAAAATAAACCGCCGGTTCTATGCTGATCACCATGTTCTCCGCCAGCACATCCTCGCTGCCCGCCGAAATCCACGGCTGCTCATGATTCCCAAGCCCTATGCCGTGCCCCGTGCGGTGAATAATATTGGCCCCATAGCCCTTGCTTTTGAAAAACGCCTGCGTCGCCGCGTCAATATCCGCGCACGGCACGCCCGGCTTCACCATTTTCAGCGCCGTCTCGCGCGCCTGCATCATCACGAAGAACAGTTCCTTGTCCCGCTCGCTTGGAGGCCCAACAAACACGGTACGCTCACACTCGGCGGCATAGCCGTTCACGCGGTTGTAGCTCATCAGCACAATCGGCCCTTGGCCCATCACCGAATGAAAATCAGGCACGCTGTGCGGCTGTGCGCTTTTCGGGGCAGGCCAGCCTGCCGTTAAAAAGCTGCAGTTCAAATAATCGTAAACGCCCGTTTTTATAACGCCGGTCTGTATCTGCCTTGCGGGCATCACGGTTTCAATCACTGAGCAGCCGTTGTATATGCTGCCGTGCAGCGCTTTCATGCCCATGTCCGTCCACTTAGCCGCACTGCGAATCGCCGCTATTTCCTCCGGCTCCTTCACCATGCGCATGGTTAATATGGCATCAGAACAAACCGCGTCTTTCACTTGGAGCCGCTCGCGCTTCGATATGGTCAACTCCGGCTCAATGCCCACGCGCTTGCATCCGCTCAGCATATCATTTAATATGTCGTACCAGTTTTGGCCCTGCAGCGTCGGGTACTCAAAGTAATACCGAATCTGCCCCGCAGTCTGCACTTTTTTCATATGCTCGTATTCAAGATACGGCACCAGCAGATTAAAAGGCCCCTCCGGCTTCACGACGATAAAGAACGGCCGCTCTATGGGCTGATACGACGCGCCCGAAAAATAGTAGATCGCATCCTGCGTTGATATCACAAACGCATCAAGCTCTTGCTGTTTCATGGCCTGCTGCAATTTAGCAAGCCGCCCACTATAATTGAATGCCATAAATGCTCCCCCTTTGTTTTATGTCTCCCCCAACGCTTTGCTTATTTCATCCAGCAGCGAATCACGAAGCTCCAGCAGCGCGTCCATATCCACGTCCATGCGCTGTGTGATGTATTCCTCGGGCGTCATCATATACGAATGCGCCGACGCGTACTCATACGTTTCGCGTATGATGCCCTCGCATTTGTAAAGCTTGCACAGCTGCCCTTCAATGCCCTGCACCGGCGAACTCATCGAGAGGTTTTCCATCATACGCTTAAAATCGCTGTCGTCCTTCTTGTATTCCTCCACAGAATCCATCGCCGTCATCGTCGCCTCATCCACCGCCTGCGCCGCTTCGGTCAGCGCGTCAAACGCGTCCTGCTCCGTTTCGTCAGTCATCAGCGCCTCGCACTTTTGCAGCCTTAAATCCAGCCTCTTCGCGTAGTAAAGCCGCAGCAGTGCCGTCTGAACGTCAATCGGCAGGTCACCGTCAAGGCGCTCCGCCGCTTCAAACGCCATGATGTCCTGCGCGAGCTTTGCGTATTTTTGAGCCGTTTCAAGAATTCTATCTTCCATCGTCATCACGCTCTTTGCTTTTTATTGTAGATGAGCATACTCAGCGCAAACAGCACCAGCGCCATGCCAATAAGAATGCCGATGTTCGGCAGCACGCTGCCAAAGCCCGCACCCATCACGGCGAGGCTCTCCGCCGCGTCCAGCGCCCAAAACTGCGGCATGCATTTGCCGATGCCAACCAGAATATCGGAACCGACGACGGACAGCGGCCACATGCAGCCGCCCAGCATGCTCGTGCCCACGACGATCACCGGCACCGCAGCGTTCATCTGCTCATACGCCTTAAACGATACCGCGAGCAGCAGCCCAAGGCACGAAGCCGCCAGCACAAACGCCGCAAACACGGCGAACACGGGCAGCAGTGCGCTCCCTAGATTGATGCCGAACAACAGCTGACCCAAGAACAGCACAATCGCCATTTGCACAAGGCCGATGCCATAGGTGGGAATGAAGTTGCCCGCGAGCACCGCCTTGGTGGTGAGCGGCGATATGCGGATGCGGTTCCACGTTTTGAGCTTTTTATCTTCGAGTATGCTGCTCAACGTGAACACAATGCTGAACATCACAAAGAAGATATTGAAGCCCATCAGGTAATGAATGTTCTCGGCGAACTTCTCATCGTAATCCTCGGCTTCGTACAGCGTGTAATTCACCGTCACCGGTTTGTTTTCCATGTGCGCCGCGAGATCAGCCTGCACCTCACTCAGCGTTGGTGCGTCAGCGCCCGCCGCGCTGAGCACAGGTTCCAATGCGCTTTGCAGCTTGAAGCCGTGCACGGCGCTTTGGTACGCCGCGTTCACCGCACTTTGCAGCGCAATAATGTCGGCGCTGTCCGCCGTTCGCAGCACCGTCACCGTCGCGCTGCCGCCCGAAACGCTCTGCTCAAAGCCGCCCGGAATCACAAGCGCGGCCATAACCTCACCTTTAGATACGGCCTGCTCAGCGTCTTCAGTGCTCACCGTTTCAAGGGCATACGCGCCCTTATCAAACGCATCGATAAACGCCGCGGATACCGCCGAGCCGTCATTATCCACCACAGCCACGCGCCGGGCGCTGCCTCCGCCCCCGAACATCGCGTTGCCGAACACAAAGGTTAACAGCAGCGCCATCACCGTCATAATCACATATAAAAACACATCCTGCCGCATGCGTTTTATTTTCAGCCAAAGTATCGCCGTCATGTTACACCCTCCTTTCCTTCGGGAACAGCAGCAGCCCAAGAAAATAGAGCACAATGCCGATAAGCACGCTGCCGCCGAGATATGGAAGGATTTCCGCAAGCGGCGCGCCCGAAACGTTGCCCGTATAGGCCATCACCGCGAGGCCGTTGGGCGTAAACAACGCCACCGTAGAAAAGAACGCGGGCAGAACGGAGAGCGGCAGAAAACTGCCGCCGAACAGCGCGAGCACCTGCGCAATCACGCTTTGAAACACGGTGCCCACCGTCTCGTTGCCCGAGCGGTAAACGAACACCATCAGCAGCACGCCAAGCCCCGTGATGGAGACGGCAACGCAGACCGAGATCAATATAAACACGAGCGGATTGCCCCAATCAAGCCCGAAAGCCAGCGTGGAAAACCCAAGCAGCGCAATCAGCTGAATAATGCAGAGAAAGAACACCGCCACAGATTTGCCAAGCAGCAGCTTTTTCACCGAAATGCCCGCGGCTTGTAAGCGAAGCAGCGTTTTCTCCTGACTCTCGGTTAGCAGAAACGAGCTGCCCTGCCCGGCCGCATACAGCACGAACATACAGGTAATTGCGATGGAGTAATACGAAAAGCTGCTGAGCGCCTTGCGTGCTTCAATACCCTGCAGCTGAACATCGATCTCGCTGCGGGCCGACAAACTTTGCATGAATGACGCAAAATCAAGCTGCGCAATCGCGTCCGGCGCGATACCGCCGCTTAAAGCCGTCTGCACCAGTATATCGATATCTGCCGCAAGCGTAGACAGCGTATCGGTATACGCGCGCACAATGCTCGCAACAATGCCCGACTGCATCGCAGCGCCTTGAGCGCCCGTCACGTCAATATGCGTACTCGCGCCGCCGCTCGACATTGCGGTGATGATGCCCGCTGTAAAGCCTTTGGGAATCGTCACGACGGCGGCAATTTCGCCGTTTTGCAGCTGAGCCTGCGCCGTCTGCGCGTCCGTCTTCGTGTAGCTTAAAAAGTCGGCCACGTCCGGTGAATCCAGCACGGCATAGAGCGACATCGATTTGGCGTCAAACCCGGCGGCGTTTTGCGAGGCTGCCGGTTGCTGCATCATCTGCTGCAGGCCTTGTATCTCGTCGTCGCCCGTTAAATCGACCACGGCAATTTGTATATGCCCGATCGAAACGCCCTCGGATGAAAACATACCGCCGAGTGCGAAGCTTAATATGGTAATCAGCACAATCGGCATTAAAAATATAAATATCAGCGCTATTCTGTTGCGCAGCACCACACGAAGATCCTTTGTTATAATATCAATCAGTCTCATGGCATTAGTCCCTCAATGCACGGCCCGTCAGGTTTAAGAACACCGTCTCAAGGCTCGGCTTTTTGGTATCGAAGGACAGCGGCGTGGCGTTGCTTTTGTTCAGCGTATCGATCACGGCAAGCGTCACCGTATCCGCATCATCAGCAACGATAAACACCATATCGTCTTTGGCGCTGAGTTTTTTCACTTCCTTCAGTGCCGCTAGCTTCTCACACAGCGCCGCATCCGGTTTGGCGAGCCTTAGGCTCAACTCACAGCCGCCGCCGAGTGACGACGTGATTTCATCCTTGGTGCCCGCCGCGATGATTTTGCCCTCGTCCATAATGCATACGCGATCGCAGAGCAGCTCCACCTCTTCCATGTAGTGGCTTGTATAGATGATTGTCGTGTTCTGGCCGGCCAGCGCTTTTACCGTATCGAGTATATGATTGCGCGACTGCGGGTCGATTCCCACGGTGGGTTCGTCCATAATGATAAACTCCGGGCTGTGCAGCAGCGCAGCGCCGATATTCAGCCGCCGCTGCATACCGCCTGAGTATTTTTTAACGCGATCTTTAAGCCTGTCTGTTATGCCGATGACCTCGGATACCTCATCAATGCGTTTTTTCAGCGCCTGCCCCGAAAGAGCGTACGCCCGGCCCCAGAACTGCAGATTCTCAATACCGGTCAAATTCGGGTAAAGCGCAATCTCCTGCGGAACGAGCCCGAGGCTTTGCTGAATCACCCTTGGGTTTTGCACAATGTCTTCACCTTTGAAAATTATGCGTCCTTCGTCGGGCGCACTCAGTGTTGCGATCATCGAAATGGTGGTGGATTTCCCGGCACCGTTCGGCCCGAGCAGCCCCAAGATATCGCCCTTTTCGACACTAAAGGATATGCCGTCTACCGCTTTGATGTTTTTAAAGTACTTCTTAAGATTCTGAATTTCGAGCAGCGCCATAACGCCTCCTTATAAAAATGGTAATAAATGATTACGCTATCGAAGTCATATTATCATACACACTATTCACATGCAATTTTTCTCTTCCTGATTCTCTCATTTCCAGCCTGACCGGGGATTTTTTGAACAAAACGGCATGCTTGTTTTTAACTGTGATCCCCGGTGCGTCGAATTTTTTAGCGAAGAGAAAACTTGCCATCAAATCCGGAGAAAAACCAAAATATACACAGAAAAGAGCGGCACTTGCGATGCCGCTCTTAATTATGCTTATGTACAACGCTTGTCCTTATGCGCGTTCCATGTACTCGCCGGTACGCGTATCCACACGGATCTTGTCTCCCTGATTCACAAACAGCGGAACCATGATCTTCGCGCCGGTTTCGAGTATCGCGGGCTTGTTGCCGGATGTGGCGGTGTCGCCCTTGAAGCCGGGGTCTGTTTCGGCAATCTCAAGCTCCACAAAATTCGGCGGTTCTACCGAGAACGCCTCGCCCTTGAAGAACTTAATCGTGACGTTCATGTTCTCTTTGATATAGTTGAGCGCATCCTCCACCTGACCGTGATTTAAGGGCAGCTGCTCGTATGTTTCGTTATCCATGAAATAATACAGATCGCCTTCACTGTACAGATATTCCATCGTTTTTGTTTCCACATGCGCTTTGGGGAACTTCTCGGATGGGTTGAATGTTCTTTCCAGTACGCTCCCGCTCATGATGTTCTTCATCTTGGTGCGCACAAACGCGGCACCCTTTCCGGGTTTAACGTGTTGAAAATCCACTATCACCCAAACCTGACCGTCTATCTCAATTGTCAGGCCTTTTCTGAAATCTCCGGCTGAAACCATGTTAACCTCCAAACAAATTATAGGATAATCAGATCACGCGGCGCTGTCGTTAAGTTAATACTGCCGCCGTGTTTAATCACACATAAGTCTTCAATGCGCACGCCGAACCGGCCCTTTAAATAAATACCCGGTTCTACGGTGACAACCATACCCGCCGCCAACGTATCGGCGGAACTCTCGTTAAGGGTGGGTGCTTCGTGTATAAACAGCCCCACACCGTGCCCAAGCCCATGGCCAAACGCCTGCGCGTATCCGTGCCTTGCGATGTGGCTTCGCGCTGCCGCGTCCGCATCGCGCGCGGCGACACCATCTGCCAGCATTTGCAGCGCAATATCACCCGCGCACTTCACTACATCATATACTTTTTGCTGCTCTTTGTCTATATCCAAAATGCCCACGGTGCGCGTGAAATCGCTGCAATACCCGTCGAACCGGCAGCCGTAGTCCATCGTCACCAGATCGCCCGGTTCCAGCTTACGGTTTGTCGGCGTCGCGTGCGGCAGGCTCGAATTGGGGCCGGATGCCACAATGGGGGCAAATGCGCTGTCCGCGCCGTTCTTGTTCATGTAGTAGATAATTTCGGCTTTAATATCCATCTCCGTGATACCGGGGCGCAGCAGCGTGCACAAATGGGAGAACAGCTTATCATTGTGCTGCGCGCCCTTTTGTATCAGCGCAAGCTCCGTTTCGTCTTTAACGATGCGCTGCCGCTCAATCAGACCGGATAAATCGGCAATGTCCGATTCGTTCATGTGTTCAAGGCAGGCTCTATACGCTGTATACGACACCCCCGACAGATCGATGCCGATTCGCTTGCCCGCCCTTTTGGCGCGTTCAAATATCGCCGAAAAACGCGCGGGGCCTTTCGTCTCGATGACGGTGAAATCTGTTTCGTTCTCGGCTTGTTCCGTATAGCGCGCATCCGTAAAAAGGTATTGTTCATCTGCCGTGATCAGCAGCTGACTGCTCGAACCCATAAAACAAGAATAATAGAGAATGTTCTCGTCCGTCACGATGAGAGCGGCATCCGCCCCTGTTTGCGCCATGGCTTCGCGCAGCTTTTGAATTCTCATACTCTTGCCCTCGTTTCCAGATAAATACGTTTCATCTCCGCAGCGTCCTCGGCCATCGTGCCGCGCGATTCGCAAATTAGCGTGGGTTCAAGGCCTCGTTTCACAATCTGCTCAGCAAACGGCTCGAAATCCGGCCCGTACTTCGTTTCCGCAAACGTCCGGTGCATCTTCTCACCCGCCGCCGTGTATTCGATGCGGGCAAAGTGCACATGAAAATGCTTAGCACGCTCACCGCCGAGACCCGATTCAAGCTTGTCCAGCACAGCTGCAAAATCCGCCTCTGTATTGAGTGCCCCACGGCCGCGTGCATGCAAATGCGCAAAATCAATCGCGGGCACAAGCCGTTCGTCCATTTTGCAAAGCGCAATCACTTCGTCCAAATCACCGATCTGCTTTATTCTGCCCATCGTTTCGGGACATATTTCAATATCGAAAAGCCCTAACTTTTCCAGCTCATCGAGAATGTCTCTCAGTGCATTTTTGGCGCGTTCAAAAGCATCTTGCGCTGACAGTTTGCCGTGAGAACCGGCATGAAACACCACGCGTTTGGCACCCATCCAATGCGCAGCCGTGACCGACTGCAAGAAATAACGCGCGTTACCCTCCTGCTTTTGCGGCTCGTCTGTGGCGAGGTTGATGTAATATGGCGCGTGCACACTTAAACGCACACTGTATAAAGCTGCCTGCTCCGCAATTTTTTCAGCAGCGGCTTGCCCGAGCCGCACACCGCGCCCGAACGAATATTCAAAGGCATTCAGTCCCATGTTATACAGCCATTCAAACGCCTCAAAGGTATTTTTATGACCCTGCTCGTAAAAGCTTTCCGAATTGCCTGCCGGCCCAAAATAAATCATACGTTTATATTATCGAAGCGCTTCGCTAAAGTCCAGAGTTTTTCGATAGCTCGGCGGCGAGCTTTGCAATCGCTTTGCTTTCAATACGCGATACATAAGAGCGTGATATACCCGTTTTGTATGCGATCTCGCGCTGCGTCTGCGGCCTGATGCCGCCAAGACCGTAACGCATCTCAATCACGGCTTTCTCGCGTCGCGTGAGGCACTTGCCGAGCAGGCCATATAGCTTGCCCGTTTGAATTGAAAGCTCTGCCTGCTCAGAAACAAGGTCTTCCCGGGTACCCAAAATATCAATCAAAGATATCTCGTTCCCCTCTTTATCCACGCCGATCGGGTCGCTAAGCGACACCTCGCATTTGATCTTCTTGCTGGATCTAAGCGCCATCAGCACTTCGTTCTCAATGCATTTGGCAGCATATGTGGCGAGCTGTGTTCCCTTTTTGGGCAGAAACGAATTCACAGCTTTTATAAGACCAATGGTGCCGATTGATATTAAATCGTCATTTGATAGCGCCGTATTCTGATATTTCTTGACGATATGCGCCACCAGCCGCAAATTATGCTCCACCAGCTTGTGCCGAGCACCTTCATCTCCCTGAG
>JAEZIW010000089.1 GCA_023436525.1 Bacillota bacterium
GCTTTCGTATCTTACACTGTCTCGCGCAGCCGGGACACTTTCGGGCGGCGAAGCCCAGCGAATCAGGCTCGCAACGCAGATTGGCTCGGGGCTTACGGGCGTGCTGTATATACTTGATGAACCGAGCATCGGCCTGCACCAGCGCGATAACGACAAGCTGCTCGCTACGCTAAAGAGGCTGCAGTCACTTGGCAACACGCTGATTGTGGTGGAGCACGATGAGGATACCATGCGCAGTGCTGATTTTTTGATCGATATGGGGCCGGGCGCGGGCGTACACGGCGGGCGGGTCGTGTCATCGGGTACGCCGGAGCAGATCATGGCCGATCCCAATTCCATTACAGGGCAATATTTGTCCGGCGCGAAAAGAATTGAGACACCGCAAAAAAGACGCAAGAAAAACGGTGAGTTCACGATTATCGGCGCATCGGAAAATAATTTAAAAAACATCGATATCACGTTCCCGATGGGGGTGATAACGGCGGTTACAGGCGTTTCCGGCAGCGGCAAATCCACACTTGTCAACGAGATTTTGTTTAAAGCTCTTGCAAAACGGCTGTACGGTGCCAAAGAAAAGCCGGGCCGCCATGAGCGCATTGAAGGCGTTGAGCAGATCGATAAGATCGTCAACATCGATCAAAGCCCGATTGGGCGTACGCCGCGCAGCAACCCCGCCACATACACGGGTGTCTTTACGCTGATTCGTGATCTGTTTGCGGAAACAAAAGATGCCAAGGTGCGTGGCTTTGGCAAGGGGCGGTTCTCATTCAATGTGAAGGGCGGACGGTGCGAAGCGTGCAGCGGCGACGGTATTATCAAAATTGAGATGCATTTTCTGCCGGATGTGTATGTGCCGTGCGAGGTCTGTAAAGGCGCGCGATACAACCGCGAGACGCTGGAAGTAAAATACAAGGGCAAGAACATACAGGAAGTGCTGGACATGACGGTGGAAGAGGCGCTGGATTTCTTTGACAGCATCCCGGCCATCCGCAATGTGCTGCAGGTGATCACTGATGTGGGTCTTGGCTACATTCGTCTCGGGCAGCCATCCACAACGCTTTCGGGCGGCGAAGCGCAGCGTGTGAAGCTGGCCACGTATCTTTCAAAGAGGCAGACGGGCAATACATTGTTCATTCTTGATGAACCAACCACAGGCCTGCACACGGATGATGTGAAAAAGCTGGTGGCGATACTGGCGCGTCTCGCCGATAAGGGAAACACGGTGATCGTTATTGAACATAATCTGGATGTCATCAAATATGCGGATTACTGTATTGATCTTGGGCCGGAAGGCGGCGATGGCGGCGGCATGGTGATTGCCGAGGGGACACCCGAAGAAATATCGAAGAATGAAAACAGTGCGACAGGGTTTTATCTTGTAAAAGCGTTGTAAGCCTTTAAAATGCTGTTACAAAAAGAGCAGAAACGGGTATTGATGTAGCAAACGTATTGAAGGAGGCTGCATTGAGTATCAAGAATAAACTCACTGTCACTATCGTTTTTGTTTTCCTGATTGTGATTGCAATATTGGGTTACATTTTCTTGTCTTCAATGCACGAAAACCTTGTTATTGAAGCCAATGATCAAACTGCCGAAAGAGCAAAGTTTGCTGCAAATGCGATGGCGCAGCTTATTAATGCAAAGTTTGGGGCCGTGAATACGTTGGCCGATTATCTTGGCGAAACGGAGGCCTATGGAGGCTTTCATGATAAGATGCGTAATATTGGATATTTGCTTGGGATGTCCGCTTATGATTACTACGCAATACAGTGGTATGACAAATGGTTTTATATATCAAAAGATTCGTATATCAATAAAATACCAACAACAAGTTATCCCGGTGTATCGGGTCGGGCCGTTTTTGGAAATCTCTACGAAGATGAATCGGAAGGCATACTGCTGCTTCAGGATATATATAATATTGACGGCAGAGTCATCGGACGCGTGGTCGCAAAACTATCGGCAGAGGCTTTTTGGGACAGCGAAATAACCGATATTTTTACAACCGAAGATATCATGGTAACGAAACAATCCGGAAGCGTATTGTTCCCGCTGCAGTATATGGGCGGGCAGCTGACAGATTATAATTTGGGTCATATAAGCGAGAGCAAAATTGTTATCGGGAATCATTCAGAACGCAGAGACAGCATGACGGTTCCGGTTATTAATGCGCAGATGAACGTGACGGCTTTCGTGAACAAAGATGAGATTGCATCTCGCTTTAAAAGCATTATCATTGTTTTTGTTGTTGTCGTGAGCGCCTCGATAATCGTAATCGGCATATTGGTGTATTTTACAGCCTTCCGCATGACGCGGTCTATCGCGAAGCTGACAAGTTATATTGCGCAAATGGATGTGGATTGCGATCGTATTCCCGATGAGTTCACCAAGCGGTCAGACGAAGCTGGCAAATTGGCCAATTCCTTCTCTCTCTTACTATCACGCTTGAACGCTTCTTTGGATGAGACTGATTATTTAGCCAAGCACGACAGCCTGACCCTTCTTAAAAACAGATACAGCCTTGAAAATGATATAACGATACTGATGAAGGAACAAAAAACGTTCGCGTTTGCTTTGCTCGATGTCGACGATTTTAAAATCATCAACGATAGCATGGGACACGACGAAGGAGACCGGCTGCTCAAGGATCTTGCCAGCGTTTTCAGAACGTTTGGGGACGCGGAGCTGACCGCTTACAGGTGGGGCGGCGATGAGTTTGCGCTGATTGTATACGGCAGTGAAACCTCCGTTTATGAGGCTATACTGAAACAGCTTATGGAACGGGTCGACAGGCAGTTTAGCAACAATGCGGTCAGCCGAATTACGGTGAGTATTGGTGTGTGCGTCTTCCCCGAAAGTGCCGTTAATTATAAAGAGTTGCTGATTAACGCCGATAAGGCTCTCTCGTTTGCCAAGATGGGCGGCAAAGTGAACTTTTGTTTTTATAAGAAATAATAATTCAATGCCGCAAGTCAGGGGAGCTGATATAAATGTGAACGTCCTTTTTTGGGCATCGCATAAAGGCGATTTCTGATGTTTTGAGTGGTAAAAATCCGTTTCCTGCTGCCCCTTTAATGAGTTAGTAACAAAACAATTATGGCTTCTCAGAGAGAAGTATTTGCCAAGGGGCGAATGATGAAATGATCGCTTTTTCTTAGCACCTCATCCGGTATTTCACATCACCTTCTCCTGAAGCTTTATCAGCGCAATTAATTAGGCTCCCGAGCATAGTGTGGATATTCTTGAAACAATTAAAAAAGCCGGTCATTTATCGGCCGGCTTGTGTACTGTTAAATTATTTACTCGGCTTTGTCTGATTTGTCTGAATCATTATCTTCGGGCTGATCCAGATCACGTGTCATCGCAGCAATCTTCTCTTCAATCGACATAGGCCGGTTTGGATCGTCCACAGACTCATCCGCCTCAGTCGGCTCCGGTTTCTCGGGCAAACGAATAGGCGGCAGTGTTCCGTTCGCTTTGCGTTTCATATAACGGACGACCGGAAACACGATGCCCAGCCCCAAGAGGATAAGCGTCAACCCGATGATAATAAGCAGCTTAACTCCATTGTCAAGCTTCGCCAACGCTTCGTCATTACCCGTATAAAGCGCAAGCGACAAGAAAATAATGATGGCGCCTAAGATTCCGTCCATCAGCGTCATCGAAAAGAGATTGAGCCTTAAACGGTATTTATTTTCAATGGAACGTCTGCCCATCATGATGGCGAGAAAGACGACAACAAACAGATAATTGAGAAGGCTGTTAGGGTCAACGGCTAATTCTTTCGGCAAATAAATAGCTAAAAACAACGCAGCGGCGCAAAAAATTCCCGCAACTATTTGAATGATACGCAGCTGCAGATCGGTGAGCTTTTTCTTTTCTGTTTCCATTCTACACTCCTTGATTCATTTATGCCGATATTATCACATAAATCATGATTAAATTCCAGTACGGATTTTATTTTTCTATTTATTTTTGCGAACCTTTCTGATATTATTACTGATAAACACGATAAAACCGGTATGGCAAAAAGTAATGCCGGAAGCGAAATGTTGGAGGATATATATGAAATT
>JAEZIW010000139.1 GCA_023436525.1 Bacillota bacterium
CCCCTATAGCGCTACATACGATGGCGTCACCGTCACGGCTGCCAACACAGACGAGGCACGCACAATGACGCTTGATTTCGGCGGCGGCCGTATCGCGACCTTTGAATTCAGCGATACCGTTTCGGAAAACGCGTTGGTTGACTCAACGCTCACATTTGATGTGAGTAACCAAGCTGCCAAAATTCAGACAGGTGCCAATGCGGGTGAAACACTGGATATTTCCATCAGCGCAATGACTTCTACAGCGCTTGGACTGACTGATTTAAACATCAGCACACGCGGTGAAGCCGCACAGGGCGGCAATCCGGCAACGGGTGCGACGCTGGCGATTACGTCTCTGCAGACCGCAATCAACACGGTATCCACCCAGCGTTCCAAGCTCGGTGCCACACAGAACCGTCTTGAGCACAAAATCAACAACCTCGACACATCGGCCGAGAACCTGCAGGCTGCCGAAAGCCGCATCCGCGACATCGACATGGCCAAGCAGATGACTGAGTTTACAACTCAGAACATTCTTGTTCAGGCCGCCACGGCGATGTTGGCTCAGGCGAATTCTGCGCCGCAGAACGTGCTCTCGCTGCTTAAGTAATCTTAAAGGAGCTCTTGAGCTCTTAACAAACAGGCGCCAAAACAGCCGTCGGGTATCCCGGCGGCTGTTTATATTTACAGGAAATGTTATTGAAAATAGGCCCCGAATTTTCGCGAATGTGAAATTCTTTTGTAAAGTTTTGTTTCATACTGACGATATAATAAATGTACAGATTAACAATACGGAGATGGCGCTGTCAACGATGCAACTGTTGACACGATACGGACGCCCTCAATAATCGTATTCATGGAGGAATTTTTTAATGAGAATCAATAACAACATAATGGCGATGAACACGCACCGTCAGTACGCCACAAATAACAACAGCGTATCAAAATCCACCGAGAGACTTTCTTCGGGTCTCAAGATCAACCGCGCCGGTGACGATGCTGCCGGTCTTGCGATTTCCGAGAAAATGAGAGCGCAGATTCGCGGCCTCAATATGGCCTCCAAAAACAGCAATGACGCGATCTCTCTCGTGCAAACCGCTGAAGGCGCGCTCACAGAAACGCACTCCATACTGCAGCGTATGAATGAGCTGGCTGTTCAATCGGCTTCGGACACCAACGAAGACATCGACCGCGACGCTCTGCAGGACGAGTTTGATGCTCTCCGCAGCGAAATTGACGACGTTGCCAAGAAGACAACCTTCAACAACAAAAATCTGCTTGACGGAACTTTTGGCTCTACCTCGCAGATCGCAGCGACTTCAGCTGTTAAGGTTGAAGGCGGCGGTGCCGGAGCAGTGACAGGTCTTGTCAGCGTGAGCTTCAAGGGCTTCAGCGCGGGCGCTGGCCAAACCATTGTCTTTGCTGATAATGCCGGGAACCCCTATAGCGCTACATACGATGGCGTCACCGTCACGGCTGCCAACACAGACGAGGCACGCACAATGACGCTTGATTTCGGCGGCGGCCGTATCGCGACCTTTGAATTCAGCGATGCCGTTTCGGAAGACGCGTTGATTGACTCAACGCTCACATTTGATGTGACGAACGAAGCCGCGAAAATTCAGACCGGTGCCAATGCGGGCGAGACGCTGGATATTACCATCAACGCGATGACAGTTGATGCACTTGGCCTGGACGTTTTGAACATTAGAACACGCGGTGAAGCCGCAGTGGGTGCCACCCCGGCAACGGGCGCGACGCTCGCGATTACGACTCTTCAAAGCGCAATCAACACAGTATCCACGCAGCGCTCCAAGCTCGGTGCCACCCAGAACCGTCTTGAGCATAAGATCAACAACCTTGATACGTCGGCCGAGAACCTGCAGGCTGCCGAAAGCCGCATCCGCGACATCGACATGGCCAAGCAGATGACTGAGTTCACAACGCAGAACATTCTGGTTCAGGCTGCAACGGCGATGTTGGCTCAGGCGAATTCTGCGCCGCAGAACGTGCTCTCGCTGCTTAAACAGTAAGCCTACGATAATAGACAGACGCAATCACAGCCATCGGTTAAACCGGTGGCTGTTTTGATTGTTCGAAAAAATACCCTTTAACCGGACCCAAGACTGTAGCGATGTGTGTCAAGATTTTCTCGAACGCGGTCAGTCTTTTAACCTCCTCATTTCAAAACAATGGCTGAATGAGTAATGACGGATGGCAAGCCGTTTTTATGAACTGAAATTCACAGCCTCAATCGAGATTCGGGCATCACAGCAAAACGCGGAATCAGCCGTTAAAGATTGCGTTTCGAAATTAATCAGCGTCTCCTCTAAGGAAACGCTTCAGAGTGTCGATAAACCCCAATGAGTCATTCCGAGCCTGTCGCATACGCTCCAACGGAATGACATAAGTACCTTTTTTGACAGCCTGCAGTTCTCCTCTAAGGAGACGCTTAAAAGTGCGACATCTCGGCTCATACGTATTGGGCTTAGATGCTCCTATAACGCTTTGCGGTCTCCAGAGAACATGAGAAGCACTTTCTCCTTCCGGTACACTGTTTGGCTGGTTTCGTGTCTTATATGGCCAGAGCCTGCCCCTTAAGGCGCACCGGCCATTCTGGCTATGCCTGCGTGCTGATTAACACAAAACCTGGCTTGCATTAAAAAAGAGCCCTTATGCGGGGCTCAGCGAATTATACGTTATTTGCCAAACGATATGGCCGGTGTTTTAGATGCTTCGCGGTTTAAATCGATTGTCTGCACCAGCAGCTCTTTGCGGTAAATGCGCATTTCTTTGGGCGCTTTAATGCCGATGCGCACGCGGTCTCCTTCTATTGACAAGACCTCAATTTCAATATCTTGATCAAGCGCGATCCCCTCACCCGTTTTTCTCGACAACACCAGCATCGCTTTGTCCTCCTTTGGTAAGGCTCTTCATGATCGCATCGTATATGGGCATCCTGATCGGCATTGTTGTCGCGTCGATAATAATCTGTTTACCGATTCCCTTAACCGCGTTAATCACAATGGGCGCCGCGAGATTTACCGTCATCTTTTCAATCGGCTCGGGAATCACCACCACATTCATAATTAGCAGATCATTCTGGCTTTGCACGTTCAGCTCATCCAGCTCGTTATCGCGAATGTCGATATAATAATCGTCCAGTATCTCAAATGTGAGAATCACAGGCAGCGCAATATATTTATTCTCTGTGGATTGCAGCCAATAAATCGGTTTGGTCTGCCCAACCTCAAGAATAATAAAATTATGCAGATCTTCAAAACCCGGAAGCCCCTGCGGGAATTCGATGAGTTTGCTGTCCTTGGTATCAAATGTACCGAAACGGTCTGTGTCGATAAGCACGAAAAAGCCCTCCTTTTATTACCTGCCTGCTATTTAAGGAAATCCAGCAGCGACAGCTGGATAATATCGCTGCCAACCTGCAGCGATGCCTGATACACAGTCTCAGCCATTTTGTAATTCATGATGGCCTCGGCCTCGTCCACATCCTCAATTTTCGATTTGCGTTCGGTATACGTTATCACGTCATCTTCAAACCGATTCTGAATCAGCTCAAGACGGTTTGTTTTGCCGCCGATTTCCGCTTCAATCGCAAGAACATTGTTCTGAGAATTCTGTATCTTCGTAATATACCCGCTGAGTTCATCAGAAGGTGCATCGCTTTTCAATGCTTTGTAGAAGTTATCCAGCGTGGTGTAAAGATTATCGTCACCGATGCCGAAAAGATGCGCACCGTTAATCGAAATTCCTAAAGTAATATTAAACCCCACCGAATAATTGATGCTGTCATCCGCCATATCAATTAATGCTGCGTTTGTTTCGTCTGTCAAATCAATGCCATTGTACTGTATATTTCCTGCAGCGTCCAGCGTAAACGGCGCATTGGTCACGTTATAACCGCCGAAGATGTATTTATCACCCGTTTTTGCGTTGCCCACGGTCAGCAAATGATCGCGCAGCTGACCGATCAGGTCCGCAGCGGCAGCTTTATCTGTCGCGTCTAAGGTGCCGGTGGACTGGTTGACAGCCGTCTCGTAGGCGGTTTTTAAAATCTCGTTGAGCTCCAGCACCGATGATTCGGTTTCGTCCAGCCACGAAATGGCCTTGTCAACATTCTTCTGATACTGCTCTGTTTTATATAATTTTGTACGCACTTGCATTGCCGAAATCGCACCGATGGGATCGTCCGAGATTTTGTTGATCCGTTTGCCCGTGGACATTTGCCGCTGCATATCACCCACAGAATTCAGATTGTTGTTGACATTCTTAAGGTAATTGCTGAGCAGCATACTGTTTGTTACCCGCATTGTCTTCGCTCCTTCCCGTCTGTTACAAGCCGACCTTGCCCGTGCGGTTTATGAGGACTTCGAGTGCCTCGTCTAAAGCTGAAAGCACGCGCGATGCCGCACTGTAAGCGTGCTGGTATGTCATCATCTGAACCATTTCTTCATCCAGCGATACCCCGGAGATCGAATCTTTTCTCGACTGTAAATTGTCAACGATCGCCTGCTGGCTGTTATAAAGCGTTTCTGACGTTGAGCTTTGTATACCGAGTTCCACCACCACACTGTTTAAAAACTCTTCAAAGTTGCCCACATCAACCATATTTGTGCGAGATGAAAGTTCGGCCAGCTCAAGCGCTACTGTGTTGTTGCCGGAATTCGTCGCCGTCACCGGCAAGCTGGAGGCGGCAATATTTCTGACGCTGGCCAGCACATCGGCAGACAGCGACAGATTGCCTGCCGTGATATTTGCATACCCGCCTGGCGGTATTTCAAAGAATGCAATGTCGGTTAATGAACCGGCCGCTCCAATCGGCTTGGTGTGGCCCGTTTCGTGGATGGCATTAAACTCTTGAGCAAGACTCCTTGCAAGCCTGTTTAAGTTATTGATGATATATGGTATACCGATGTTGGTGGACGTGTTACCGTCCCTTAGGTTCTTATAAGCCATCAGCTTGCCGTCGTTATAGTCAAAATCGGTTGTCGTCCCCTGATAATAAATATCGTAAAATCCCGTTGTCGGGTCGGCAACGGTCTCAAGCAGCGTTGCCGTTGTGTGATTGACCAGCTCGGTGCCTTCACATGTGACTATCAGCTGGTTGTCCGCATTCACATGATATTCAATATTAATTAACTGCGATAAATCGTCCAGCAGCAAATTACGCTTATCGCGTAAATCGTTGGCCTGTTCTCCCGAAAGTTCGAACCCCGCCACCTGTTGGTTATAGCTCGCAATCGATGTCAGCAGGTCGTTGATGTCGGTGACCGTGGCCCTCATATTATCATTGTACGTTGTTTGAAGACCGGTCAGCTGATTATAATAGTGACGGAAAGACTCGATCATTTTCTGAGCGTTTTCCTTCACACTGGTGCGAAACTCATCGTTAACCGGATCGTTTGCGAACTCACTGATGCTGTTGAAAAAATCCTTCATCGACATGGAAAGCCCGTTTTTAGAAAGCTCGTTCATCACTGTCTCAATATAATCGAGTTCCTCAGCTTTTGTTTTGTAATTACCCAGCGTTGCGCCTGCATTTCGGAATTGTCTGTCAAGATAATCGCTGCGGACCTGGTCGATCATCGTAATTTCCACGCCACCGCCGATCGTCCCTTTATTCACCTTGGAAATGCGTGTCAGTGAATTGCTTGGGTCGATGCTGTTTTGAATGATTCGCTGACGCGTATAACCCACCGTGTTGGCATTGGAAATATTGTGGCCGGTAAGGCTGATGCCCTGCTGGCTCACGCTGAGTCCCGTTTTCGCTATTTCCAGGCCATAAAATAAGCTTGACATCTATTTCACCTTCATATCGATTGGTCTATCAAAAAAGTCTTTTCTTCTTTATCATTCACCCGGCCGACAGGTGAGTATGTCCCCAGCGGCCCGGTATGTCCTGCCAGCAGATTCACACAAAAGCTTGCGTACTGAAGCTGCGTTTCAATCAGCCCTTTGTTGGCTTTGTTACTGTTTTTAAGCTGAGACACAACATCCGACAGCTCATCGCGAATCCTGATAAACTCGGTTCGCATATCGTCGCTTAGCAGCTCAATCATGTCGGATAAGCGCATGGTGTTTTTGGGCCTGTGGCTCAGCATCGCGGCTCTCGCAATCAGCAGCTCACGCTCATTTTCCAGCTGTTTTATTCTTTTCAGCACAGTCATTTCGCGAGCCACAATCAGCTCCAAGCCCTGCACATCGTTATTAAACAGCACCTCTTTTTTTTGGGCCGCCAGAGACAGCATCTGCTTATATTCAACTGTTTCAAGCTCCAGCACCGATTTGAGCGCATTCAAAACTCTGACCACTTAATACCGCCTCCTTGGTTATCTTCCGAGAATTTTCTCAGCCACTTTGGAACCGGGCACAGAATAGGTTCCGTTCTTTATCTGTTCAGAGATTTCGTTAAAGCGCGAAACCTGCTCGGCGGAGCGCGTGTCCATCAGGTCCTGAGCCGCTTTCAATGCGGTGGAAAACGTTTTTGCGCCTTCCGTCAGTTCCGTTTTATCGGATACGTACGGCTGCTCCTCCGTCGTCTTTTTGGCTCGAACAACATACTCTTTTAAGAGTTCGCTCGGGCTTACAGAATTAATTCTCATCTATCATCACCTCAATTATTATTCCTGTCAGAAACGTTCACGTGCATTTTGCCCAGCCCATGCGAGCTGCTCTTTTTTTGCATCGCGCTGGCGATTGTAGAGCTCAACTCTCTTTCCAGCTGCTTTTTACACGATTCACAGTACTTCCCTGTTATAATCGAGCGGCCGCAGCTTTCACAAAGCAGCATACCGTTGTTCTCAGATACCGAAAGACGGCCCTCTTTAAGAAAGTAGAATATCTCTTTCTCCGGAACACCCGTTTCCCGCGATATCTCAACCACATTGGCGAGCGGATGTTCGTATATATACTCTTTAACCAAATCAAAGCTCTTTTCCAGGTCATCCATGCATGTTGGGCAATACGGTGCGTTGCCGAAAGATTGATAAAGCCTTGCGCATTTTTTACACTGTGAAACCGTTGCCATAATAAGCCTCCCCTATCGCAGATTGTAAGCTTTTTCTGTCATGTCATTCCATGCCGAAACAGCACGAGATGCCAGCGTAAAGGCCCTTTGGGCACGGATCATCCGTGTCGTTTCCACTGACAGATCCACATTCGATGCCTCCAGAACGCCCTGTCTGACGATCGCTGTTGACTCAACCGCAGCACCCGAAGATGCAGATTCAATATAACATCCTTCACCCTGCAGCAGCAAGCCGTCTTTATTCGGAAAATCCACCAGGTTCAACGTGCCAAGCGTGACACCGTCAGCCGAAAGCACGCCCTCTGGGCTTAGCTTTACCGATGAAACATCAGCCGGAAGCTTGATACGATTCATATTGATGTCCATCACATATTGCCCGGATGGCGTTGTCATATAGGCACCGTCGGCTTCCCCGGAGACTGTGAAATTGCCGCTGCGTGTATACATATACCCGCCGTTGCCGTCTGAGACGGTGAAAAAGCCGTCGCCGTCAATGAAGAAATCCAGCGCGTAGCCGGTCATTTCCGGTTCTCCCAGCGTAAAATTTCTCGGCGTCGACGAAACCAGCGTGCCGGTGCCCTGCTGCAAATTCACGGTGCTCTGCGTGTTGGCGGGGTCGATCATCGCAGTGTACAGCGCTTCTTTAAAGTCGGCACGCTGCCCCTTATACGCAATTGTCTGGCTGTTGGCAATATTGTTGCCGATGATGCTCAACCGCTGCTGCTGTGCCTGAAGGCCAAGTTTGGCTGTATATAACGCTTGCATTCTTATACCCTTCCCACTTCGTTAACTGTTTTTTCAAGTGACTGATCCACCATGGACAAAACGCGCTGATTGAAGCTGAACGAGCGTGTGAGCTCCATCATACGAACCAGCTCCTCGGCGGTATCCACATTGGATGTTTCCAGATAACCCTGCTTCACAGTCGTCCCGGCCGGCGTTCTCACCGGCTGATTTGTATAGTTTGTATAAAGGTTGTTCGCGTTTTTACGCAGACCGTTTAAATCATCAAACGCAGCCAGCCTGACTCTGTTGACGATGTTGCCGTTTACAATGACTTCACCGGCTCCGTTAATCGCAAATTCTCCGGCTCCCACGCGAATACGTCCGTTTGTTCCTGCCACATAATGTCCGTCGGCATTCACCAAGTCACCGTCGGCATTCACAAAGAAGTTGCCGTCGCGCGTATACATATTACCCTGCGGGGTTTCAACCACAAAAAAACCCGCTCCCTCCAGCGCCAAATCGGAGGGTCGTGCTGTTTCTTCAAAACCGCTTTGGCTGAAATCGGTAACGACTTCATCGATATGTATTCCGTTGTTCTGTAACCCAATCTGATTGGTGACGCTGATGACATACGGATCGTTCAGCCGTTCCATCAGCACATCAGAAAACGAACGGGAGATCAGCTTGTCTTTTTTGTATCCCGTCGTATCAACATTGGTGAGATTGTTCGTCAGGACATCCATCCTGTCAGTTTGGGTTGCCATTGCCGTGGCGGCAATATAGAAACTGCGAATCATATGGCCTCCTTATTGTATGGTTCCTGCCAAGGCTTACGCATTGCAGGAATCCTACATATTATTTATCGGCACATATGGCATCCCACTTTAGAGCTTTATTTATCTTCTCCTGCACCGGCTATTTTCATAGCCAGCGATACTTCTCTGACAGAAATACCGAGTTGTTTGGCGATTTCATTTTGTTCCAAACCGTTAGCGCGAAGTTCCAGCACCTTGCTGCCCGTTCTCGACAGTTTTGGCGGCGACGCTGGTTTCCTCGCCTCATCGGATATTTTCAGCGGCATCGGAGCCACCAGGTGCAAACTCTCAGTCCGCTGAACCGTCGGTTCGTCGTGAATTTGCACAGCAACAGCCACCGGCTCTGCGGCTTCACTCGCCGCACTGCCCGCTTGTAAAGATGCTGCAAGCCGCTTAACCTCTTGAAGTATATTTTGCATCTCTGTGATCGTCTTATCTGTTTCGCTTTGAGTTTCTTCCACATATTCCTCAAAACTGGCGAGCATATCCTCCACATTTTGATAGAGTGTAAACAGCTTTTGTTCCTTTTCAAAGCCGGTCTTTTCTATTTCTCTTGCCTTTTTGCTTTTTTTCATCACTCTGCCAAAGAGCCAGATTGTTACACACAACAGTATGAACACATACGTTGCAAACAAATAAACCGATAAATCCATCATATTAATTCCCCACAATTTTTTTTTCAGTTTGCGCAACCCCTTCATACATACCCGCAAACTGCATCTTTGTCCTCATCTTCATAACCGCTTTGGAATGAATCTGCGACACCCTCGATTCGGAAACGCCGAGCACCGCGGCAATTTCCTTCAAGGTCATCTCTTCGTAATAATACAGTGTAATCACCAGTTTTTCTTTTTCCGGCAGATTGTCGATGATGCCGCCAAGCACCTCCACCATCTCTTTGCTCTCAACCTCTTCTTCGAGCGTACCGGACTGCATCTGTATCGACTGCTCCCACATGTCGTTTTGTATCATTTCCTCGAAATGAATAATGTTGAACATCTGAGATTTGCCCATTGTGCTTTGCAGATCTTCTTCATCCATTTCAAGATGCTGGGCCACTTCACTGTCTAAGGGTTCGCGCCCAAACCTGTTTTCCAGTTCATAATAGGCGTTGCTTATGGATTTGATTTTGCGCCTTAGGCTCGTCGGTGCCCAGTCTTGCTTGCGTATGCTGTCTATAATTTCTCCCTTTATACGCATCGCCGCATAATACTCGAATTTAACGTCGCGCCTCAGGTCATATTTTTCTATGGCATCCATCAGCCCCAATATACCGCAGCTTAACATATCATCATAATTGCTGTAGGCTTTATAGGTGGGCATCAGGCGCAGCACAATGCTTCTGACCTGCGGCAAATAGTGCAAAACCAGCTCATTTTTCAGTTCAACAGTTTTTTCTTTTGTGTACCGCTGCCATAGCAGGTGCACATCAGAGCCTGTGTTCATTGTTTCACTTCCCCGGTCCTCTTTTTTTTCTGGCTGCAATCTGCTGACGGATGATGAACCGCGCCAGATATGTCCGGTCTTGCTGCGAACAGTTTAAAAACAGCAGCACCATATTATGAGGATCATTATCGTTATATGGTCTTTCGCACCTTAAAACCTCTGTTTTAAAAACGCGCGACTGCATATCCGGCAGCTTAATTTCAGCGCTGATCGGCGTGCCGTTCGGGAAGCTATGGAAGCAGCTTAAAAGCATACCGTCTTCGGAAATATCAATTGTCTTGCCCTTATATACCCTCTCTTGCTCTTCCTCGTCTCCATCAAGCCGTTTGAGGACTACATTCAACATAATCGGCAGCCGATAGCTCTTGCGCCTCTGAAACTTTGTTACCTCTGTCACGGCTTCCAGTTCGCACAGTTGTATATGATTCTTGATATACCAGTCGATGATCTTCGCCTCAAACGAGAAAATACCGTTTGGGCGGTAAAAACAAATCTTGACAATATCTTGCCTCTTTATTGGGATAGGTACCCCTTTTAACGTGGGATGAAACACCGTAAACTGACGATTCTCCAGTATATCCTGAAGTTTTGTCTTCACGGTGATCTCGCCGATCTGCAATTCCATGATTTCTCCGACTGTTACCATCTCATCAAAATGCAAAAGTCACTACTCCTTCGTCATATCGCTTCTCATAATAAACCGGTCGAGGAAACCCGCCAGCCCGGGTTTCTTGCGTTCCGGAACCGGAATATCGAGAAATATGCTGACAATCTCATTGATATCGGCCGATGCCGCACAAGACGGGTGGCTGACGAGTATCGGAACCTGTTTTCTCACAGCGCTCAGCATATTGGGGTCACGTGATATTACACCAAGTTTTTTGATCCTGATTTCGGTGTTTTTTTCCACAATACGAACAAGGCCGTCTATCACGGAGCTTGCCTCTCTTTTGTCTTCAACTTTGTTCAAAACCAGGCTGACGTTCGGGTGAACGCCTTGCTCATTGACGATTTTCAGCAATGCGTACGCATCCACAACGGACGTGGGCTCGGGCGTGGTCACCAGAATCGTATCATCGCTTGCATGAATCAAGCGCAGTGTGTTATCGTTAATGCCCGCACCGGTATCAAAAATGATGGTGTCGCACACGCTTTCGAGCGAGAGCACCTTGTCGACAATGCCCATCAGCTGCGACGGTCCGAGCTTCGTCAGCTGATAAACGCCCGACCCGCCGGAAATAAACTGCACACCTTCGAGCCCGGTTTCAATGATCTCGCCTATTTCCTTGTGCCCGTCAATCAGATCCATCAGGTCGAATTGCGTTCTTACGCCCAGCATCACATCGATATTTGAAAAACCAAAGTCGGTGTCAATGATCAACGTACGCCGACCGAGCCTGTTGAGCGCAATGCCGATGTTCAGCGCCAAGCTCGATTTTCCCACGCCGCCCTTACCGCTCGTGACGGTGACGATTTTCATCTGCTTTTTCTGCAAGTTCATCAGAATGCGCAGCCTTTCCGCCTGATCCTTCATAACACGACCTCGTGTCTTCCGACGATATTCTCCGCCAGCATCGCGGGGTCTACCTGACTGATATCATCGGGGACGTTTTGTCCCATCGTGATGTACGACAGCGGTTTTTTCGCATAATCCGTAATGTTGAGAATGTTACCCCACACGCCCACTTCATCCAGCTTGGTGACAATCAGCTTATAGTTCGGGATAAACGCGTAATGATGAATGATCTCCCTGCAGACTTTGCTGCCGGTTACGATGCTGATGACGAGATAAACCTCGTCCACATGGGCCGTGGCGATATACTCCTCCAGCTCCTTGCGGTACGCGGGGTCGGTCACGCTGCGCCCGGCCGTATCAATCAGAATCACATCCCTGTCGGCCATCTCTTCCACGGCTTCCTTCAAATCGCCGACATTGTAGGCGGTTCTCATCGGAATATCCATAATCTCCGCATAGATGCGCATGTGCTCCATGGCACCGACGCGGTAAGTATCCATGTTCACAAGTCCAATGCTCATATTCTGGTCAAGCGCCAGCCGTCCGGCGAGCTTCACCAGCGTTGTTGTTTTTCCGGCACCGGTGGGGCCCGCAAAAAGCAGCACAGTCTGCGCGTACTTTTTCAGCTTAATCGGCATAGGCTCTCCAAGCCTGTCGATTATGAGCTGCTGCGCCACCGCCTTCATCTCTACCGGCTGTTTTTGAGATGCGCCATGAGTCAGCATCGCTATTTCCTTTGCGATACCATCGTTCACATCACGATCCACCATTTCATCATAAAGCCCCTGCACATCGGCAGGCAGCGGCGTTGAATCTTCTTTGGACACCGTGCGCATCCTGTTGGAAATATCGGTCACCAGCCCCTTCAGCGATTCGATCTGGGCTGCAAGCGGCGCAATCTTGGCATCCGATACGGCATCCGAAGACGCATCCGTATCCACCGGCGCTTCGCTTTCCAGGCTGGCTTCATTCGTTAAGGGCATTTCGTTTGAAAAAGCGGCTTTCGGCTGATATTTGGGCGGGTTCGTTTCAAAACTCCTTTTGGGCTCATAGGCGGCCACCACCTCAAGGCCTTTCTTAAAAAGCCCCGAAATTCCTTTGCCGCGCACCACTTTGCTGTCGAGAATCACCGCGTCGAGGCCGAATTCTTTTTTTATTTTTTTCATCGCGTCCTGCATGTCGCGCGCGGTAAATCTTTTTACAAACACCTATATACTCACCGTCCAGTCCGAAAATATTTCTACGTTAGACTCCAGTTCGTTGTATGACAGCACCACCAGCTCGGGATAAACCTGTGCCGACAGATTTTTCAAATGCCGCCTTATCTGCGGCGAGGTGATCAGTATGGGGGCAATTCCGAGGCTGAGGAAATGATCGACGCCTTTTTTCAAGCTGATCAGCAGCAGCTGAACCTGCGAGGGCTCCATGGCCGTCCCCACCCCTTTTTCCGATTGTCTGAGGCTCCCCGATACCACCTTTTCCGTATCCGGATTCAGCGTCATCACGCGGGCTCTTCCGTCCGGAATAAAGTTTTTCGTAATCGCGCGTTTCAATTTCTGGCGCACATATTCGGTTAACACATCCGTGTCTCTTGTTATCGTACCATAATCGCCCAATATTTCCAATATGGAAGCGATGTCACGAATCGACACATTTTCACGCAGCAAATTGGCAAGCACCTTCTGCACCTCGCCAATCGTGAATATCTTCGGCACAACTTCTTCCACAAGCGCGGGCTGAGTCTTCTTCAAGTTGTCGATAATTGTCTGTACCTGCTGGCGTCCGAGCAATTCGTCCGCGTGCCGTTTGATGATCTCCATCAAATGTGTGGAGATGACAGAAGGCACATCAATCGTTGTATACCCTTTAATTTCGGCTTTCTCGCGGTCTTTCTCGGTTATCCAAAGCGCAGGCAGCCCGAATGTCGGCTCCACCGTTTCAATGCCGTCGATGGGATCATCCACATCTTCGGGCTTCAGCGCGAGATACCGCCCCAGCATGACTTCGCCGTGTGCCACCTCAAGTCCTTTAATCTTGATCACATACTCTTTGGTTCCGAGCTGTATATTATCGCGCAGCCGTACAATCGGCACGATAATGCCAAGATCGATAGCGCACTGCCGCCTTATCATCACCACGCGGTCCAGCAGATCGCCGCCCTGCGACGCATCCACCAGCGATATCAGCCCGTAGCCAAACTCCATTTCAATCAGATCCACATGCAGCAGCGCGGTGACATTCTCGGGCTTGCGTTTCTCCGTCGCGCTGATTTCCGCTTCGGATTGTATTTCAGCCTCCTGTTTACGCTTCTCATTCCGGCTCCTCACATATCCGATGATCGGCAGCGCCGCAGCCATAACAAGGATAAGCGGTGTAGGCAGACCGGGAATAAAACTGATTAAAGCCAGCATACCGCCGAGAACGTAGAACACATAGGGCTGACTGAACAGCTGCTTTGATAGATCCTGACCGAAGCTATTTTTTGTGGCGGAGCGCGTCACGATGATACCGGTGGCCGTCGAGACAAGCAGCGCGGGGATCTGGCTGCAAAGGCCGTCGCCCACCGTTGCGAGTGTGTATACCTCGATGACCTTTTCAAACGGCATGGTTTTGCCGCCCACACCCAGCACGCCCACAATGATGCCGCCCACCACGTTGATGACCGTGATGATAATACCCACGATGGCATCACCCTTCACGAACTTGGATGCACCGTCCATTGCGCCGTAAAAATCAGCTTCGCGCTGAATGTCTCCGCGGCGCTCACGCGCCTGCTCTTCATTGATAATGCCGGAGCTTAAGTCTGCGTCAATCGCCATCTGCTTGCCCGGCATCGCGTCCAGTGTAAACCGCGCCGCCACTTCCGAAACACGCTCTGCGCCTTTGGTGATAACCACAAACTGCACGATAACGATGATAAGAAAAATGACAAACCCGACAACGAGATTGCCGCCCACCACGAATGTACCGAACGCCTTGATCACACTGCCCGCGTCGCCGCTGTTGCCAAGTATCAGCCGCGTGGACGATATGTTCAGCCCCAGCCGAAACAGCGTAACAATAAGCAGCATGGTGGGGTATGTGGAAAAATCGAGCGTGCGCTTGGTATAAAGCGTGATCAGCAGTATCATCAGCGATATGGTGATGTTTGTAATCAGCAAAACATCCATAATCCCGGTTGAAAGCGGGATTATGATCAGCAATATGATGGCCAATACCAGCACAGCCACGAGAATATCCGTGATCTTCAAGCTCGTCCTCCCCTTTTCATACGGTACACATACGCCAGCACTTCCGCTACGGCTTTATACATGTCCTCGGGAACCTCGTCCCCCACCTCACAAAAGAAGTAAAGCGCCTGTGCAAGCGGTTTATTCTCCACAATCTGCACATTCTCTTCCTTTGCTTTTTCTTTTATCTTCTGCGCCAGATAGTCCTTGCCTTTGGCAATCACCACCGGCGCGGTGCTTTTGCCTTCTTTGTATTCAAGCGCCACCGCGTAATGCGTCGGATTGGTAATCACCACATCCGCATCCTTCACGGCCTGCACCATGCGCATACGGCTCATCTGCCGCTGCTTCTGTGAAATTCGGCCTTTAATCTGCGGATTGCCTTCGGTCAGCTTGTATTCGTCCTTGATCTCCTGCTTGGTCATCATGAGATCCTTGTTGTATTTCCACCGCTGATACATATAATCGAACGGTGCGAATATCGCAAACGCAATCGCAAGATTGAATGAGGTCGAGATGATGATATCCACAAAATTTGCGATAGCCACCGCAACATCCTGCCCCATCAGGCCTTTGAACTCGTCCATGTGCACCTGATAATCGTTGTAGGCCACCACGACCAAAATCGTTATCTTGATGATGGATTTCACCAGATCAAGCAGCGTCCTTGTGGAAAAAATCCGTTTGAAGCCCGACATCGGATTGATACGGTCAAATTTCGGAGCCAGCGCTTTGGTGGTAAATATAAACCCCGACTGAATCACGTTGGTGACCACACCGGCCACGAAAGCCGCAATCAGCAGCGGCGCAATGATGCCGATGAACATAATCATCGCATCGCCGTACATCTTCATCGCAGAAGCGATGTCGAAGGTGTCTGGCGAACTCATCGTAAAAAAATACCGCAGCAGATCTTTTATATTTTCAACCATCGTCGGGCCGAAAATTGACAGCACACCGAACAGCACGAGCAGCGTCAAAGCCGTATTGACCTCGACGCTTTTGAATATTTGCCCCTTCTCCCTCGCTTCTCGCTTTCGTTTCGGGGTGGCTTTTTCCGTCTTTTCCCCCGTCGACTGCGGGCTCATGGCGCAAGCCCCGAAATCATCTGATCAATGGCCCCAAACATGCGCTCAAACAGCACATCGGAAAAAGACACGAAGACCGGCAAAATAATAAACAGCATCATCAGCCCCAGCACGATTTTCAGCGGAATACCCACCACAAATATATTCATCTGCGGCACCGCCCGCACAATAAACCCGAGCGCCACTTCGCCGAGCAGCCCGGATGCTATAAGCGGCAGCGCCACGCTCACCGCCAAAACAAACGACAGTGAAAATATCTCAACCGCCGTCAGCCCCAGCAGAGGATTCAGCGCCACCTGCCCCACCGGTATGTGGTTGAAGGAGGCAATCAGCATCCTGATGAGGTGCAGATGGCCGTTTACACCGAAGAACGTGGTCAGCAGAATGATATTGAACAAATTACCGCTGACCGGCACGCTGATGTTTGAGTTCACGTCAAACACGTTCACCATGCCAAAACCCATCTGCATGTCCATAATGAGCCCGGCCGTCTGCACCGCCGAAAAGAACAGCGTGGTCACATACCCCAGCACCAGCCAGAAAAGCAGCTCCTTTATGCACATGAAGCTAAATTCGAGCACGCCGCTGTAAGCTGCCGGTTTTACTGACGGGTCTGCCGCAAACACGGCATACGCAATCACCATACAGAAAACAATTTTAACGATGTTGGGTAGCGCTTTTCTGCCGAATATGGGTGAAGCCATAAGCAGCGAGCTCACCCGGAGCAGTATGAGTATGAAATAATCGATATTGGCCGTTACCGAACCGAGCACTTGTTCCATCGTTATTTCAGCATCGTATCCACATAACCGTACATACGGTGGGTGAAATCCGTCAGATTTGTCAGCATCATGCCCCCGAAAACGAGCAGCACGATCAATATAGCCACGATTTTGGGCACAAACGCAAGCGTCTGTTCATTGATCTGCGTTGTAGCCTGAAATATCGATATGATAAGACCCACCACCATCGCCACTATCAGTATGGGCGCGGAAACGGTGATGATTGTCATCACACCGTCCTGCATCACGGTAATGACCTGTGCTTGCTCCACCCTTCACAACCTCCTTTGCCGGGCTTAACGATTCGCCGTTTAAATCCACTAGCCGAAGCTGGATACAAGCGTTTGAACAGTCAGCATCCACCCATCCACCAGCACAAACAGCAGCACCTTAAACGGCAGCGATATCACAATAGGCGGCAGCATCATCATGCCCATCGCCATCAGCACGCTGGCCACAATCATGTCGAGCACAATAAACGGTATGTACAGCAGAAAACCGATCTGAAACCCGCGTTTGATTTCGCTGGTGATAAAAGCGGGAATAAGTGCGGTGTTGGATACATCCTCCACCTTCTCAATATCCTTATCAGCGTCGGACACGGAAATAAAGTAGTCCAAATCGCTTTTGTATGTTTGCTTAAACATAAAATCTCTGACCGGCTCCATCGCGCGTTCAAACGCTTCGTCCTCACTGATCCGGTTCTCTATATACGGCTGATAGGCATTCACGTTGATATCATTAATAACCGGTGACATCACAAAAAACGTTAAAAACAGTGCCAGCCCGATTAATACCTGATTGGGCGGCATCTGCTGCAGGCCAAGGCCGTTTCTGACCAACGACAGCACGATGATGATGCGCGGGAAGCATGTGAACATAATGAGAACAGACGGCAGCAGCGACAATATCGTGAGCAGCAGCACAATGTCCACCGTGTCGCTGCGGTCGCCAAACAGCCCGCCGAGCACCCCTTTGTCGGTATCTGTGCCTGTACTGTCCGTACCGGCAATCGCACTGCAGCCGGCCAGGAGCACAACAAGAGACAGACACAGCACCACCACAAGCCATATTTTCATTTTTAACCGACGACGCCGCCGTTTTGGAAGCGGCGGCTGTGCGACAAGATTATTCATTCGGTTCCTCATTGTCATGGGTTTTTGCGTTTTTTCGTCTTTCTATCGCGCGCGTTATCTGATCGATATAGTCGTTCTCAACGGCATCGGGCGGTTCAGAAGATTTGCTTTTCCGCTGCCTTTCCTCCCGTCTTGCTTTGGCAAGCACATCCGGCGCTTTTCGCGCATTCGATAAAATTTCGGCAAACTTAGACAGTGCACCCTGGGCAGTGTTTTTGGGCTGTTCTTCGGCTGCCGGTGCTTCACCCACATCCACTTCCCCAAGTGAACTGATGTTTTGATTGGTCACACCAATCAGCATGCTTTTGTCGCCCACCTTTACCACCATCAGCATCTTATCCTTGGCGATGCCCATACGGTCAAGAACGACGATATGCCTGCTTTTCATTATGTGTCTTGCTTTTCCCGATAGATATTTGGTCGTAAAATAAGCCGCAATCAGAACGGCTACCATAACGAGAATATAAAAAAGTGCAGACCCGAAACTGTCCCCCATGAGATACCCCTTTCAGTCTACACTTTAATAACCCATATTAAAATATGTGAAACAGATTTTATACTTCCAGAAATTACACCTGCATGTTCATAACCTGATTGTAGGCATTGACCACTTTGTTTCTGATTTGTATCGCAAGCTCGAGTGCCAGCTCCGCTTTCTGAGATTCGATAAGCGGCGTGTGCAGGTCGTCCGTCTCGCCGGTCAGCAGCGCGGCATTTTGATCCTGCGATATGCTTTCCGACTCTTTTGCGTTATTGATTGCGTCGTTTAAAATGTCTGTAAAGCTGCTTTCTCCTTGCGTTTTGCCGGTGCTGCCGATTGAGCCGAGCCCGGTTACACCGCTGATTCCACTGATCTGCATATCAAATCACCTCTTTCTAGCCGCTGATTTCCAGAGCCTTTATCGCCATGCTCTTGGTGGCGTTAAGCGCCGTAACATTCGCTTCATATG
>JAEZIW010000115.1 GCA_023436525.1 Bacillota bacterium
ATTTAAAGCCATCCTCATGATCTAAATACATTTGCCATATACATATAGGGAGAAAGCGAGGAAACAATGGAAAGCATAAATCGCACCGTCATCATGCTGAAAAGCGACAGCGGGGCACCGCAGAACCAAAAAAATATTGCTGTGCTTAAGCTCCAAGCTGATCTAAATAGACTTATGATCGATCTGGCTGTACCGTTTTGCCCGTCGCCGACGTGTTCGCTTTATCTTTTTGACAAAGAAGGAAACGACCATCTCGCAGGGGAAATCATTGACGGCGGATTGCATAAGAGTATCAGCGCCATGCCGCTTGCCGCCGTCTCAGGTGCCGCCGTCATCGACACAAACACATTGACATTCCTGCTCAAATCATCCGGGCCGGATTGGGCTCTGTTCGCCGCGCGCTTTAAATTTAAATACTTAAAACAAGAAACCGTCCGTCACGAGGAGCCTGAGGCACCGCCGCCGCCAAAGCCGATAGACCCGCCGCCCGAGATGGCACCGGCTGCCGAGACGCGCGTATGCGATGCGTGCCCGCATGTCATTCGCCAAGACAGAATTAATCCGTTTCCGTCGGTATATCCGGGAAGTGAATGGGTCAAAATCTCATATCCGGGGCCATCCGGCTGGTGGCATTATATTGCCGGTAAAATCCGCAGCGGCGATACCGTCATCGCCAAAGTGTTGGGCGTTCCGGGCGAATACGGCATGGCCCCGCCCATTTGGCTGGAGGGGTTCGGTACATACATGCGCAGCGCCGCTCCGGATGCCTGCGGTTACTGGCTTATGTTTCAGGACGCAGAGACAGGCGAGGTTCTGGATATGGGTCTATCTCCACATGGTGGGTAAGCACCTCTGAATATGAAAAACAGTAGCGTCTTTTATAACCGTGCTCTTTGACAACAACGGTAAACACTTCAGGATACAGCCCCTCAATAATGCCGCCCATCTCTATGCCGCCCCGCCGCCCGCTTCGGGTTTTGAGCGTCACACGCACCCCTTTGTTGGAGCGCATCTGCTCTTTTATGGTATCCAGCGCGTCATTCATCGTATTCGTACCGCCTTTTTAAGGATGATCATATCTTTCCCATTTTTTAAGAAAGTTATCCTTGGCCTCGATGCTCTTATTGCTGAGCTCTGTATATTTTTTATCCGGTCATGAATAATTTCTCACGTTCTCAAAAAGTTTTCGATTCTATTTCATAATGAATCGCATTCACTCTGTATATTGATATTGTTCTGAATGCATAAAACTATCCCACTTATCCACAACGTTGTCCACATTATGTGAAAAAGCGAGCTTTACAGACCATTTGCGAGATCGTAAAACTCCTGCTTATTGTTGAAAATGAATAAAAAAAATAATGTCGATATTTGTCGCACGAAAAAATCTTATATTTATTCATACATAAAATTTCCTGCGTACGACGGAATGAATCAGACCACAATTTTAAGCCGAACCGTGGTATAATAAATCATCTCTGCCGCAGCGGGCTTCGAAACGGGTGAATCGGATGAAGAACTATGACATTGTCGCCGCAGGACATATCTGTCTGGATTTGTGTCCCGCCTTTGAGTCACAGCAAACACAGGATTTACGTGCAATCTTCCGCCCCGGGAAGCTGGTACACATGAGCGGAATCACAATCGCTACCGGAGGCGCTGTTGCGAATACCGGTTTTTCCATGTCCCGAATGGGCTTAAAAGTGCTGCCCGCCGTCAAAATTGGCGACGACAGCTTTGGGAAGCTGATTGCGGATCTGGCGGAAAAGGAGACCGGCAGCCGTGTGGCGCTGCAGCCCGGTGTGCGCTCATCCTATTCCATCGTGCTCTCACCGCCGGGTATCGACAGAATGATTCTGCACGATCCTGCAGGAAATAATGATTTTTCCGCGGATGACATCGATTATACCGCGGTTCGTGAGGGCGGTTTTTTCCACTTTGGATACCCCACAGTCATGCGAAAAGTGTATGAGAACGACGGTGAGGAGCTGCTGCGCATTTTCTCGTCAGCAAAAAAGATGGGTGCGGTAACTTCACTTGATATGACGCTGCCTGATGCGGCCAGTGAATCCGGCCGGGTCGATTGGCTGGCTGTTTTGAAAAAAACACTGCCATTTATCGATCTGTTTATGCCAAGCCTTGATGAAGCGCTTTATATGCTCGACCGTTCCGAATTTGAAAGGGTCACCGGCGGCGGTGCGCTTAATTTTGCAAAGATACGCTCATTGGCAGATCGTATACTCAATATGGGTGCACGGCTCGCGCTCATTAAATGCGGGGTGCACGGCATCTATATAAAATCAGCCGGTGCGATAGCGGGCCGTTTTGAAAAAACGGAAATCTTTCAGCCGTCCTATCGCGTTGATAATTTCAAATCGGCGCTGGGCAGCGGTGATACAGCGATAGCCGGTTTCCTTGCCGCCATGATTAACGGCTTTAATTTGATTGACTGCGCACGCATGGCCTGCGCGAGCGGCGCGCTGTGCTGCACCACCTACGATGCTGTCAGCGCCATTCTCCCCCTGCAAAATATCCAGCGGCTGCTGGATGGCCCCGTTAACCAAACAGCGCTACCCGATAAACACTTACACTATGATGAGAAGGAACGGTACTATATAATATGAAGGAAAAACTTCGCGGCTTGCTTGAAAAAATACGCAATCCGCAGCGTGATGATAACGAGAAAGAATTCATACAGCATATGAACCTGACGCGGTTGTTATTTTTTCTCCCTTTTTTGATTGTAGCGATTATTTTCTTTCTGTTGTCTTTAAAATAACATAGTTCCTTTAACTGTTTGGTTAATTATGTTATCATAGAATAAATTGTGCGAAATGGCGGTGCGGACATGGATGTCAGCGAATCCCTGGAAATGTACCTCGAAGCAATTTTGGAGTTGGAAGCCAAAAACAGTGTGGTGCGCTCGGTTGATATTGCGAGGTTTTTGGGTGTAACGAAACCCAGCGTGAACAGAGCGATGAGCAACCTGAAAAAGGACGGGTATATCAATCAGGAGCCGTATGGTGATATCACGTTTACACAAAAAGGGCGCAACAAAGCGTCACGCATACACGAGCTTCATCATGTCATCACAGACTTCTTGGTCAAGTCTTTGGGGATTGATGTTGATGTGGCCGAAACGGATGCGTGCCGTATAGAACACGTAATATCGCCCGAAACCGTTAAAGCCATGAAAGCCTATTTGCAAAATCGGCCTGACTAGTCGAACATTTCAAGGCTGCTTTGGCAGTCGCTGCAAAATCCGCTGTTGAGGTCGTAGCAGTCCTGGCACATATAAGCGTTGCAGCCTTTGCAGTGCTGCATAGAGCGCGTTTCCATCGGTTTTTTACAGCCTTGACAGTTCATTTTCGACATGCTTTATCCTTCTTTCGTTTTGCTGCTTCTAGTATTCGCCGATTTTTAGCTTTCATACACCAAGTACCCCGCGTTACGAAGTGCACAGCGTTTGGTTTATTTGTTAAATAATCGGTGTATTTTAAGCAAATTATATGTTGTCAGCGTTCATCATCGATGATATAATCATACGATGTAGCGTCTTTCTTGCTCTGCACGTTTGATGCAGGGCCAACATCCGGCGCAAAAGCAGCCATGTTTTTGTATCGGAGAGTCCATAAGGGAGGTAGAAAATGAATAAGTACGAAAGCATGTATATTTTGAAGCCCGACTTAGCTGAGGAAGCGCGCAAGGCGCTGATTGAAAAATTCTCGGCTATCGTGACAGACAACGGCGGCAAAATAGAAAACGTTGACGAATGGGGCCAAAGAAAACTGGCCTATGAAATCAACTACATCAAAGAAGGTTACTACGTGCTCATGACTTTTGAAGCACCGTCTGAGTTGCCTTTAGAGCTTGAACGTAATTACAACATCAGCGACAGTGTGCTAAGATACAATGTGATAAGACTGTAAAAGGCAGGTTTGTATTATGAACAGAGCTATTTTAATCGGGAATCTCACCAAAGATCCGGAACTTAGGACGACACCGCAGGGCATATCGGTTTGCAGCTTTACAATTGCAGTGAACAGGGGCTTTGGCGAAAAGAAGGATGTCGACTATGTGCCCATCGTCACGTGGCGCGGGCTGGCCGACAACTGTGCCAAGTTTTTGGGTAAAGGCCGTAAGGTGGGTGTATCCGGGCGTATACAGGTCAGAAGCTACGACGCGAACAACGGTGAGAGACGCTATGTAACCGAAATCGTGGCGGATGATGTTGAGTTCTTATCGCCCAAGGGCGAAGGGGGCAGCGGCGGCGGCAGCCGTATGCAGGATGTTCCCCCGCCGCCGGATGACGCAGGTCTTTTCGGCGATGAGCCTGACGATTTTGAGCCTCTGGATGATGAGCAGATGCCTTTTTGACGAAAAGGAGGAGTAAGTTATGATGAACGACGATAAGTCGCAAAAGAAAATGCGGCGCGGAAAACCCCGGCGTAAGATTTGCGCGTTTTGTGCGGACAAATCAAAGAGCATTGATTATAAAGACATCATGAAATTAAAGCGCTTTTTAACAGAGCGCGGCAAAATTCAGCCGAGACGGACTTCCGGCGTTTGCGCCAAGCATCAGAGAGACTTGGCCATGGCGGTGAAGCGTGCGCGTATGATGGCGCTGCTGCCGTATTCGCAGGACTAAGCAGTACCATAAAAGAGCGGTTCATCCGCTCTTTTTTTGTGCTTATCATTTTCTTGTGGCCAAGCTTATCCATCAGAAATTGTTCCTTCAAATCACCCGACTGACACTGTCTTCTTTCTAGGGAAGGCTATAAATGAGTATTGCTTATGGGTTCAATGAAACTGCAGAAACCACAGAGCGCTGATAGCTCGGGCCTAACCACCGACACAGTTTTAATACTTTTTGCGCTCTTAAACCTCTTTTCTCCGATAAATAGCATTCGATATCGCATATGATAATGCGCAGAAAGCCGCCACAATCAGGGGCGAAAACGTCAACAGCAGCGTCAGCGTCTGCTCGCTGATCTCGGGCATTGTTCCCGTTTGGCTCAGCGCAAAGCCTGCCGCCACAGGGATGGCCACCAGCGCGATGATAATCACACGCGCACGTTCCACGCCGAATTTATAGACGAACGGCAGCAATAGGCTGACAAACACAAGACCCACCGCACACAACGCATAAGCCGTCAGCAGCGTCTCTGTAAAATTGCCGATATGCCTGATCAGGCCATTAACCCATCCCATCAGCACCGCCAGCAGACCGCCGGCCAATATAAGAAGCCCGGACAGCAGGTATTTGCTCAGCACCACATGCTTTCTCGAAACGGGCAGCGTGTTCACATACACATCCCAGCCCGATTGATTGTCGTATGCAAACGATGTCACCGTTGTAATCGCAAACATGATCACGATCATGCCCACGAATATATCCGCGTTATCCATCATAAACGATAGCATGAAATACATCGCGGCCATTAAAAACAGCGATTTTCCGTACTTCCTCAGGTTATAAATGTCCTTTAATATCAATCCCTTCATGGCGCATCTACTCCTATTGTCTTAAACCTCTTTTTTTCGGTAAATCGCATGAGATATCGTATACGACAATACGCAGCAAGCCGCGACGATCAGCGGCGACAACAGCAGCGCTTGCTTTATCGTTTGCTCATCCGGCATGGGAATGGCCTTCGACTGTGCCAATGCCATCACCGCCGCAACCGGGATGGCCACAGCAGCAATGATAATGATACGTGAGCGTTCCACGCCGAACTTATAGATGAGCGGCAGCAATACGCTGACAAATACAACGGCGATTGCAAACATCGCATAAGCTGACACAAGCATTTCAATGAAATTGCCGGTTCCCTTTAAAATTCCGTTGACCCACCCCACCAGCAACGCGAGCAGACCGCCGAGCAGCGCCAGCAGATACGACAGGGCATATTTACTCATCACCACATTCTTTCTGCTCACCGGCAGCGTACTCACATAGGTATCCCACCCCGCCTGATTGTCGTAAGCGAACGATGTAATGGAGGCAACCGCAAACATAATAACAACCGTGCCCAAAAACACTTCGGCATTCCCCATCATAAATATCATGAAACTGTAGAAAACAGCCAGCAGCAGCATGGTTTTACCGTACTTTTTCAGGCTATATATATCCTTTAATATCAGCCCCTTCATGATGCCTCACTCCTCACATAAAACAGCATAATGTCTTCAATATGCGCCGGGTCTACCATGAACCCCGGGTATTTTGCTCTTACGGCATCCGGGTTTTTCACCAGCACCTCATGCCCAAACTGACCGCGCCGCTGCCCTTCAATGTCGCTGCGGTCAATGCGTGCAAAATCGTTTTGGCCGCACTTCAAAATGCCGTAGCCGTATTTCAAATCGTCGGCAGACTGCGAGAAAACAAGCTGCCCGTCTTTAATCAGCGTTACATAATCGGCCACCTTTTCAAGATCACTGATGATGTGTGTCGATAAGAATATCGACCGTTCCTCATCCTGTATGATATCAAGAAAGATATCGAGTATCTCGCTGCGTACCACGGGATCAAGCCCGCTCGTCGCTTCATCAAGCAGCAGCACGCGCGGCCTGTGCGCGAGCGCCACCGACAGCGACAGCTTCGTCTTCATGCCCTTCGACATCTGCTTGATCGTGTTTTTTTCGGACACCGCGAAGCGTTTTAAGTATGCCCGGTACAAATCGTCGTCCCAGCCGGTGTAGATATGGCGCATTACCGAAGAGATATCGCCCGGCCGCAGACTCTCGTGAAAATGGCAGTTGTCGAGCACCACGCCGAGCTGCTGCTTAATTTGCTGCTCCTGCGCCACATGATCCATACCCAGCAGCGCAACATCGCCGCCGTCCTTTTTTATCATGTTTAATATCAGCTTGAGCGTGGTGGTTTTGCCCGCTCCGTTCTCGCCGATAAACCCCATGATGCTGCCCTTGGGCAGCTTAAAACTCACATTTTTCAGCGCAAAGCTTCCGTAATCCTTCGTGAGCCCGCTGACTTCCAGTACATTTTCCAACGCCTATTCCTCCTTATACAAAAGTGTTAATATGTCAGACAGCTCCTCCATCGCGATGCCGCTGCTTTTGGCAATCTCCACAGCCTTTTGCAGATGCCCTTCCGCCATGCGAAGCTGTTCTTCTCTGATCAGTTCAATATTGCGTCCCGCCACAAAGCTGCCCTTGCCCATCACGGTTTCTATGAAGCCATCGCGCTCGAGGTCTTCATACGCACGCTTTGTCGTGATCACGCTGATGCGCAACTCCTTCGCGAGCAGCCGCATCGACGGCAGCAGATCGCCTTCTTGCAGCGTGCCGTTCAGTATCAGATTCTTAATCTGAGATGTGATCTGCTCATAGATCGGCTTGTCGCTCGCGTTGCTGATGATAATATCCAATCGGCATTTCCCCCTGATCGCGCTTAATCTACTGTATATATACGTTATATACAGTATGGCGCCATTTTATGCAAATGTCAATTAAAAAATTTATGGCTTTACAAATCAGTAAAGCTCAAATATTGATGCGCTTTGCATTTTGTGCTTTAATATGATGGTATGTAATCATTGTAAAAAAAGAGGATTTACGTTATGTTTGGAAAATCCAAAGAAACAAGCCATGACATCGCTTATCTGGGATTGAGAAATCAAGCATTGGCGACAACGCCATCCGATATTGGGCTGTCACTCGAAAACAACGAACAAGTCTATACCGCCGTTGTGGACATACCGATCAGTAAAGAAAAAATCGTATCTCTTGTCTGTTTTTTTGATGGCACAGTCAGCTTGTATTACAGCACAGGCGGCGGTTTGCTAGGTATTGGCCAAAAACATGAATCCGTCAGACAAGCAGGCGGATCATTCCTCTACAGTGCAGGCCAGGCGTTGAAGTATCTTAAAAAAACCAGTCAATATGATTTACCAGACGGTGATCTTGCCTTCGTTTTTTTGCTTACGGGTGATGGTGTTTACAAGGCTGAATTCAATATGAGCAAGATCGATAAGTACGAGAAGCCTATCCAATTCTTGAACTTCCTGATTCAAAACATACTATGCAAAATACGCGAAAATACCACTGCCTGATCATTTTCTCTTAACCAGCGCGATAAATTGCACCTGCACACCACAGACGCGTTCGAGGCGATTTAAAGCAATTAGAAGAGCCCGCCGTAATGGTCGGGCTCTGTGTGGTTACTTAACGATATAATCGGTTGTCAGGATTCCTCAAACATGTCTTTGGACGCGCCGCAAAGAGGGCAAACCCAATCGTCGGGGATGTCTTCAAAAGCCGTGCCGGGGGCAATGCCGTTATCCGGGTCACCGATTTCGGGATCGTAAACATAACCGCAAACAGTACATTCGTATTTTTTCATTCGCATCTCCTCACTTATTTATTTTGAAAATAATCGTTCAGATTGGCAAGCAGCTCGTCCACATCAAGGCCGTGAACCGCACCGGCTTCCTCAAGGCTCTCTCCTGCGGAAGCAGGGCAGCCAATGCAGTGCATACCGGCTTCCATCAGCACCTTGGCGCATCCGGGATCAAGCGTGAGCAACTGTGCAATGGTCATATCTTTTGTAATTTGTGCCATGATAATACCTCTTTAGTTTTTTTGCTTATGTGTTTCTGATCATTTTATGCCCGCATTTTGAGCACTTGATGGATACCTTCCCTTTGCCTCTGGGCACCCGCAGCTTTTGCGAACATTTGGGGCATTTAAAAATTTTGTACAGCTTTCGCTGCTGGCCTTTTGCTTTATTCCTATAATACCACGATTTGATTTTATTAACCACATTCATGAATAATAAATTCTCTTTTTGACGCTGCGCAATATTACGGGAGAACATGCGGAAAACCGCAATACCGGTAATTGCCAGCGTAATGACAAACATATACACCCACGGCACAAAGCTTAAAACCAGCGAGAATATAATCAGCCCGAACGAAAGCTGATCGGGGCCGTTACGCCCGATAAACATTCTGTTAAACATGAAACACCACCTACATTTCTGTTGTCAGGCCTCGCAGCTCACAATCAGCTCCGGCGTTCTGACTTTCTTATAATAGTCGATAAATGACGCTAAATCTTTTACATCTCCGGGCAGCATTATGCCGCTCTTGCCGATGTCTTCGCTCATGTGCACGTCGCCCCCGGCGATCACCATCACATCATTCTCGCGGGCGAACTTGAGCGAAAGCCGATTGCGGCTCTTGTTCCTCACCTGCGTGTTGACGATCTCAATACCGTCGTAAAACGCCGGGTTCTCCGGCGACAGGCCGAACCGAAAAGGATGCGCTTGAAACACAAGATACCCGTTTTCATGCATGAGGCCGTAAATTTGCTCAATCGGCAGCTGATAGAACGGCCCCGCCTCGAGCAAAAACGCTTCGTCCGGCCCGTAGATTAAAAACTCGTACGGCGAGCCTTCCGGCTGCACCTCAAGCCCCAAAAACACCTTGAGCCCCACCTGACTGCCGCGTTTTTTCGCTGCGCGGTAACCCATCAAATAGCGCTGCACCTTTTCGTGCCACGAAAGAGCTTGTATATCCGGCCTTTCAAAAAAGCGCGAATAAAAGTGGTCGGTGATGAATGTGCCTTTATAGCCCGCCGCCTTGATGCCGTCCACTGCCTGAGCGGCTGTTAGGAAACCGCACGGGCTTGTTTCGGCCGTATGGCAATGCGTTTCAAACTGATAAAGCTTCATCGTTTTTCCTCGGTATTATCATACTAAAAAGTTGGGTCTAAAATATAAACAAAACGCCGTTTTCACACAATGTTTACAACTGCTATGATAGCAAGGCGAATTGACTTAAGTCAACGGGTTGTTCAAGGCTTTGCACAGTCTTTTCATAGCCGCAAAGGTTATTGCAAGAAGTGAAAAATTCAAAAAGAAAAGTTGCTTTTTCCGTCATTTTTTTCTAGAATTAAAAACACATCGACATAACTGTGAAGGGAGCGCCGTGTGGAATCGCTCGTCTTTTTTGTCGCTTATATCATTTTTTATATCATCAGTATACCGATTCATGAGCTCGGGCATCTGGTTTTCGGGCTGATCACGGGCTCGCGCTTCAGCTCGTTTCGGCTGTTTTCGTTTGTCTGGTACAAAGAGAACGGCTGTCTGAGGTTCAAGAAATCGGGGAACAGATTTTTGCTCGGCCAATGTTTAATGGTGCCTCCCGAGAACGAAGCGGATTTTCGGTTTGTGCTTTACAACCTCGGCGGCGGTTTTTTTAATCTGCTGACCGTCGCGATACTTGTATGCATCGCCTTGCTGACCGGCGGCTTTAACTCCGTGTTGATCGGGGGTATCACAGCCAGTGCCTTAACGGGGCTGATGAACCTAATCCCGATGACGATTCAAGCCCCGAACGACGGCATGAACGTGGTGAAGGCACTGCAATCGCCCGAGGCGCGGCATGCGTTTTATGTGATTATGCAGGCCAACAATGAGATGATGAACGGCAAACGGTTCCGCGATTTTGATGAGAAGCTGTTTGCGCTGCCCGAGCAGGCGAATCTCCGAAACCATTTTGTGGCCAATTTGCTGAATTGGGATGCGGCGCGTTTGTATGACAGCGGCCAATATGACGCGTGCATGGAAAAATACGGCGATCTCGACTTAGACAAGCTGCCGCCGTATTTTAAGCACTCGGTTCAGCTGGACTATCTTTATTACTATATCGTTCACAGTCCGGATTACGACAAGGCAAGAGCGCTGTATGCACAGCGCAAAATGAAGAAGTATCTTGAAGCGCCGCTGCCGATGTGTACCCGCACCCATGCAGCTTATCAGTTTTTTGTTGTCGGCAACAAAAGCGTGGGCAGAGAGCTGCTGCAAAAGGCCAAGGTGCAGATTGACAGCTTTCCGAACAAGGGGTTGCAGCTGATGGAGAAAGACTATCTGGATCAATTGGAACGGCTCATGCAGGCACAGCCAAGATAATATTACCAGTCGCAAATACGTCCATTCAAACACCATATGCAGATTGATTACTAATGGTTTCGCCATTAGAGTGGGTCTTGTATCGGATTTATAAAGAATAAAGGAAGGATATAAATTATTCTATGGAGAACAGAAAAACAAGTGAAACCGTGCGACTCTATCTCACAGCGGTTATCGCTGTGATGTGTATTGCCACGACGTTTTGGGGCTATGGCTTTCATTTTGACCATTGGGGAGAATACTGCTTTATCTCAAATATCTCTGTCGGAATCCTGTTCCTTATCAGCGTTATTTACAAAATCAAAAAAGGCGCTTTTCTTTCAGATGTTTTTTACTTTAACAGCATGATGGTTCTGCTGCTAATTTTCATCGCGACGGTATTGATAGGGCTTAACCTTGACGGCGCCTACTGGTTTTTGCATATTATCAACCCCGTCATCGTCTTCCTTTACTGGTTATATTGCTGCCGCCATAAGCGTAACGTCAGCGGCAAACAGGTTCTCACCGTTTTGATCTTTCCGCTCGCTTATTACGCGTTCACACTGATACTCTTCGCTTTCACCGGACAAAGCCCTTTTCCGATCAGCATGGTGACCGATCTCGGCAGTTTCTATCCTCTTATCTTCCCGTTCATCATGGTGCCCATACTGCTGGGGCTCGGCTTCGGCCTGCATTTTTTAAGCCGCCTGATAAATCCGAATAAGAAATGACCTTCGTTAAAACCACACCTGATTATACAACAAAGCCGTACTCGGAAACCCCGAATACGGCTCATCGTGATATAAAAGCTGTTTGTGTTATGCCATGGAGCAAAGTTACGCAATCATCCCATAGTCTTCGCATTAAACATGGGATTTTTCGACTCACTATCGCTCGCTCAAAATGACATTTGTTCCGAAACCACTAAACACTGCCTTTTGTTACTATCGTTCTTTAAGCGGTCGCGCCTGTAAACTGGCTGTTGTACAGATCGGCGTAGAAGCCGTTTTTCTCCATCAGCTGCTTGTGCGTGCCCTGCTCAATAATCTGCCCCTCGTTCATCACGAGTATCGTCGACGCGTTGCGTATGGTGGAGAGCCGGTGCGCGATCACGAAATTCGTGCGGCCCTTCATCAGCGCGATCATCGCGTTTTGTATGTACGCCTCAGTACGCGTATCCACATTGCTCGTCGCTTCGTCGAGTATCAGCACAGCCGGGTCAGCCAGCAGCGCCCGCGCGATGGTGATGAGCTGCCTTTGGCCCGACGATATGTTGCTCGCTTCCTCGTTCAGCACCGTGTCGTAGCCGTCCGGCAGCGTGCGGATAAAGTGATCGGCATGCGCCATCTTCGCCGCTTTCATAATCTCCTCTTCCGTTGCGCCCGCGCGCCCGTAAGCGATGTTGTCGCGAATCGTACCGCCGAACAGCCAAGTGTCCTGCAGCACCATGCCAAAGCGCTGCCTTAAGGTTTCGCGCGGCATCGTGCTGATATCCACGCCGTCCACACGGATGCTTCCCTCATCCACCTCATAAAAGCGCATCAGCAGATTTACCAGCGTGGTTTTGCCCGCACCCGTGGGCCCCACAATTGCCACCACGTCGCCGGGGTTCACCTTCAGGTTCATGTCTTTAATCACCGTTTTATCCGGGTTATAGCCGAAACTGACATGCTCAAAATCCACAGCACCGCGCGCCATGGGCACGGCGGCAAGCTGCACATCAGGTGTCATTTCTGGCTCGTCGAGCACCTCAAACACACGCTCTGCCGCCGCCACGGTGGATTGCATCACGTTCGCAATCTGCGCCACCTGCATAATCGGCTGCGTAAACTGGCGCGAATACTGTATGAACGCCTGCACATCGCCGATTGATATCTGCCCGTTGATCACGAGCACACCGCCAATCACACAGACAAACACATACGAAATGTTGCTCAAAAAGTTCATCAGCGGCATCATGATGCCTGAGAGAAACTGCGCCCGCCACGCCACGCCATACAGACGCTCGTTGATGCCGTTAAACTTCTCTTCGCTCTCCTCTTCCTTGCCGAACGCCTTCACAACGGTATGCGCCGCATACATCTCTTCCACATGGCCGTTAATATGCCCGATCTCCGCCTGCTGCTTTTTAAAGTACTTCTGCGAGCGTTTGATAACAGACTTGGTGACGAAAAAGCTCATCGGCAGTATCACGAGCGACACGAGCGTGATAAGCCACGATATCGTGAACATCATGATGATGATTCCGATCAGCGTTGTCACCGCCGATATCACCTGCGTGAGCCCCTGCTGCAGCGAGGTGGATACCGTATCGATGTCGTTGGTCACACGCGAGAGTATCTCGCCGTGCGTGCGCCCATCGAAATATTTGAGCGGCAGCTTCGCGAGTTTTTTATCCAGCTCGGCGCGCATGTCGTACACAATCGTCTGCGAGGTTTTCGCCATCACAAACTGCAGCACAAAGCTGAACAGCGAGCTTAATAGATACAACCCCAGCACCGTCAGAATTATACCGCCGACTTTACCGAAATCGATTTTTAATTCATTTGCCGACTTTAGCATCTGTTCAGCCTGCATCGCTTTTACGGCCACTTCCTTGTCAGGCGAATTCTTCGCCTCAGCGATAGCCTGTTCATAGGTTATGGTATTGTTATCGAGCTGCACTTTGATGTCGTCGGGCACCGATTCTCTAATTTGCGATTTAACCATGCTTTGCGCCGTCACCGGCTTAAACAGTTCTGTGGTGGCTTCGCCGAGCACCTTGGGGCCGAATATCGCAAACACCGTGGCGAGCACCGACATCACAATCACGATGGCGAGTGCCGCTTTATGCCGTGTGAGGTACTTCATCAGGCGGCCAAAGCCCGCCTTAAAATTCTTGGCTTTTTCCATGGGCATGCCATGCCCCATCGGGCCGCCGCCCATCGGGCCGCGTCCGCGGCCGGGGCCTTTGCCCTGTTTCATTGCGTTTTGACTATCGTTGCTCATGCGAGTTCCTCCACGGAAAGCTGCGATTCCACAATTTCACGGTATGTGTCGCAGCTTTGCATCAGTTTCTTATGCGTGCCCTGCCCCACCAAACGGCCTTCATCCAGCACGAGTATGTTATCGGCGTTCATCACGGTGCTCACACGCTGTGCCACAATCAGCACACTTGCGTGCTTAATCTCCGATGAGAGCGCCTGCCTTAATTTTGCGTCCGTTTTAAAATCGAGCGCCGAAAAGCTGTCGTCAAAAATATAGATCTCTGGTTTTCTGATCAGCGCGCGCGCGATAGACAGCCGCTGCTTCTGCCCGCCCGAAAAGTTCGTGCCGTCCTGAGAGACTGCCGCCTCCGTGCCGCCTTCCAGCGTGGATACAAATTCTTCAGCCTGCGCAATCGCGAGCGCCGCGTCCATCTCCTGCTGCGTCGCGTCCGGCTTGCCGAACCGTAAATTGTCCGCAATTGTGCCGCTGATAAGGCTCGCTTTTTGCGGTACGAATCCGATTTTCTTTCTCAGCTCCTCCTGCGCATAGTCGCGCACGTCCACGCCGTTAACCAGCACATGGCCGTCTGTCACATCGTAAAACCGGGGTATCAGCTTAATCATCGTCGACTTGCCCGAACCCGTACCGCCGATAATCGCCGTGATCTGACCGGGCTTTGATACAAAGCTTATATCTGTGAGCACCGGGTCTTTGGCTCCTTCATAGCTGAAGCTCACGTTCTTAAATTCCACATATCCCTTCAGCGCTGTCTGCGGCGCGCTGTTCGTCTTATCGTTCACAGATGCTTTCATGCCAAGCACCTCATTGATGCGGTCGGCTGAGGCAGATGCACGGGGCAGCATCACAAACATCATTGTCGCCATAATCACCGAGAACATAATCTGCATCACATACTGCTGAAACGCCATCAGCTGCCCGACCTGCACATCGCCGCTGTTCACGCGCAGGCCGCCGAACCAAATGACCGCAACGGTCGCGAGGTTTAATATCATCATGATTGCCGGGAACACCGCCGCCATCCAGCGGTACACCTTGATCGATGTGTTCGTCAAGTCCAGGTTTGCCTCGTCAAAACGTTGCTGTTCGTGGCTCGTTTTGTTGAATGCACGGATCACGCGGATACCGGTTAAGCCTTCGCGCAGCACCAGGTTCACCCTGTCAATTTTCTTCTGCAGCGATTTGAAAAGCGGAAGCGCGTTTTTGGCCACCAGCAGCACCAACACCGACATCACCACAATCGCCGCCACAATGATCCACGACAGGCCGGTGCCTTCTCTCACGGCCATGATGATGCCGCCGACGCACATGATGGGCGCCATCAACAGCATGCTGAGTATCATCACCATCGCGTTCATAATCTGCGTCACATCGTTCGTTGAACGTGTAATCAGCGACGAAGTTCCGATTTTGTCAAACTCATTCATCGAGTAATTCGTCACCGTTTTAAATATGTCGGCACGCAGATCACGTGCAACCCCGACCGCCACCTGCGAGCTGAAAAGCCGCGCCAGCACGGTGCAGACGGTGACCACGAGCGAAAATCCGAGCATAATGAGACCCGTTTGAATGATTAAACCAATATCCTTGCCCACCACGCCTTTGTCAACAATGTCAGACATTAACGACGGCAAATAAAGCTGACTGATCGACTGACCCGCCGTCAGCAGCACCACCAATATGGCAGGCCACTTGTAAGGTCCCATGTATTTGAATAATTTCCTCATAAACTGTCCTTCCCTGACTCTGTACTCAAAATGTTGATAACCTGCTCCAGCATCCATTCAAAATAAGTATCGTCACTCTCAACCTGCCCGGTTGACAGCACATCCTTCATGATGCTTCCCGTAATATTCGTCATAAAAAACTTCATCGCCATCTCAGGCGGTGCACTGAGTGCCCCCGCGCTTCTCATTGCACCAAAATAGGCCAAAAGGCCGGTGCGCATGTGATGCTCTTTGTCGCGCATATTCTTCTCGGGCACCGAATCTCTGATTTTGTCGCGCATGATCATGCGGATCATCGGTGCGTTTTTAATGAAGTTTTCGCGCATGTCATGCGCCATGTGCTTGAGATCCTTTTTTAGGTTATATGTTACACCGCTTTTTAAATATTCCTCCATCTTATACGGGTGCAGGCAGCTGTGCAGCGTTTCGTTAAACAGCTCCCGCTTGGTCGAAAAATGCCTGAACAATGTGACTTCACTGACCCCGGCCAGCTCGGCAATGTCTTTGGTGGTTGCAGCGGCAAACCCCTTTTTTTCAAACAACTCCCGTGCCGCCGATAATATATTGTTCCGTGTGTCCTTCACTGGCTCCCCTCCTTTGTTGTAAACTGCAAACTTTTTAAGTAAGTACTTACTTTCATTTTTATCACTATACGCTCAAATTCACTTCTGTGTCAATTGTTGGGTTGATTGTTCACAGTTAATTCAAACTTTATTTACCTGATAAATGAAAGAGTCCCTTATACGACCCGTTGCGGCTTTTTATGCAAAACACTATAATGATAATCATGAAGTTAAAAAGACAACCAATGAAGCTTATGCTCTCAAAAGCTGATATTTTGCTATTTATCATCATCGTCGTGATCGCGGTATCCGGCATCATTTTGCTGTCTGGCAGCGGCAGCGCCCAGTCGGCTGTGATTCGTATGAACGGCCAAGTTGTGCGCGAAGTGAAGCTCGACGTCAACCAGTCTTTTTGGGTGGGCAATGTTCGTTTTGAGGTGAAAGACGGTGCCATCACGTTTGCCCAGTCCAACTGCCCCGGTCAGGAATGCGTGCACGCGGGCTGGCTCTTTTCCCCGGGCAGCAGCATGGCCTGTTTACCGAACAAAGTTTCCGTTACGCTTACCGGAGAAAGCGAGGTGGACGTGATTGCGGAATAAATTGACCCCGCGCCGCATTGCGCTGCTCGGCGCGCTGCTCGCGATATCGCTGGTGCTCTCCGTGGTGGAAAGCATGCTCGGCGCGCTTGTGCCGCTGCCCATTCCGGGCGTGAAGCTCGGCCTCGCCAACATCGTTTCGATGTTTCTGCTCAGCTATTTTTCACTGCCTGCCGCGCTCACGGTGGGCCTGCTGCGTGCATTGCTCGCGTCGTTTTTCACAGGCGGGTTTGGCATGTTCCTGTATTCAGCCCCCGGCGTGCTCTTAAGCGTTTTGGCGATGGCCTTTGCTTTAAAAGCGGTCAAGCCGCTCACCATCGTCGGCATATCGATGATCGGCGCGTGCATGCATAACCTGATGCAGGTGTGCGTCGCGGTGCTGATGACGAGTGAAACGCGGCTTTTTTACTACGCGTTTATACTGCTGATTATCGGCGCGGTATCCGGCACCATCACAGGTGTTGTCGCGCATGCTGTGTTTCCAAGAGCTGCGGGTGCATTGAAACTGCAATTACACAGATAATAATAGGAAATGACCGGAGGTGCTGTTATGTCTCATTTCTCAAGTTATTATTATATGGACTGGACGATATTTTTGATTATTCCGGGCATCATCGTTGCGATGTGGGCACAAGCCAAGGTGAACAGCGCTTATGCGATGTATACCAAAATACCCGTCAGAAGCGGCATCACCGGCCGCGAAGCCGCGTCGCGCATACTGACATCCAGCGGTATTTATCATGTTGCAATCAACCCGACCCACGGCAGACTGTCGGACAACTACAACCCGCGCAAGAAAACGCTGAACCTCTCCGAAGCCAATTATGCGGGCAGTTCGGTGGCAGCGGTGGCGGTTGCCGCGCACGAATCCGGCCACGCCATGCAGCACAGCACGGGCTATTTACCGCTGAACATCCGAAGCCTTCTTGCGCCTGTTGTCAGCTTCGCTTCATACATGCTTTGGCCGATATTGATATTTGGCTTTTTAGCCGGTTTTAAAGGTACTATTAATCTCGCCGCGACTATTTTTCTCGCGATTTTCATATTTCAGCTGATCACGCTGCCTGTAGAGTTCAACGCTTCACGGCGCGCGCTGGCTGCGATTCAGGCACAAAACATACTGACTGACGAAGAGCAATATGGTGCCAAGAAAATGCTTGAAGCGGCGGCGCTGACCTATGTAGCCGCCACGCTTGTCGCATTGCTCAACGTGCTGCGCTTCACCATGCTCTCGCGCCGCAAGTAAGCAATTGTTCAAATTTATTTTTTTGGGTTGTGATTCATCATAACAGACATTATAATAAGTCTGATATGTTCGAAACGAACGAAACATCTACGAAACTCACGGTTTTAACCGTATCACATTCTTTAGGAGGACTATATGAACAACGTGGATAAACTATCCGTCAACACCATACGCATATTGGCTGTTGAAGGCGTACAAAAAGCGAACAGCGGCCATCCGGGCCTGCCTCTCGGCGCTGCACCCATGGCGTATACGCTTTGGGCCAAGCATTTGAAACACAACCCCAAAAACCCGGGCTTTGTAGACAGAGACCGCTTCGTGCTCTCTGCCGGCCATGGCTCAATGCTGCTTTATGCATTGCTGCATACCTTCGGCTATGAAGAAGCTACCATCGATGAGCTTAAAAACTTCCGTCAATTCGGATCCAAAACAGCGGGTCATCCCGAATTCGGCCACATTGCCGGCATTGAGACCACCACAGGCCCGCTCGGCCAGGGTATCGCGAACGCTGTCGGTATGGCGATGGCCGAAGCGCATTTGGCTGCTATGTTCAATAAAGACGGTTACAACGTGATAGACCACTACACCTACGCATTGACGGGCGACGGCTGCCTGATGGAAGGCGTGGCATCTGAAGCGTGCTCACTCGCCGGCACACTGAAGCTCGGCAAGCTGATACTGCTTTACGACCGCAACAAAATTACGATTGAGGGCGAAACGGATTTCGCGTTTGATGAAGACGTCGCCAAACGCTTTGACGCGTACGGCTGGCAGGTGCTGAATGTCGACGACGGCAATGAAGACCTTGACAGCATCGATAAAGCAATTGCCGCCGCAAAAGCGGAAACGGGCAAACCCTCCATCATCATCATCAAAACCGATATCGGCTACGGCTGCCCCGCTGTGCAGGGCAAAGCCTCGTGCCATGGGTCACCGCTCGGCGACGCAAACATCGTCACCCTGAAAGAGACGCTTGGCTGGCCATACAAAGAAAGCTTCTATGTGCCGGACGAAGTTAAGGCCGAAGCGGACAAGCGCCAGAAGAGCTATACCGAAACCGAAGAAAAATGGAACAATATGTTCGCCGAATACTGCAAAAAGTTCCCCGAAATGGCCGAGCTTTGGAGCAAGTGCTTCTCGCCTGCTGATTTAAGCGTACTCAACGATAAATCGTTCTATGAATTTGATAAGCCGCTGGCCACGCGCCAGTCTTCCGGCATTATGCTTAACCGTTTGGCAGCAAAGCTTCCCGGCCTGTTCGGCGGCAGTGCCGACCTTGGCCCCTCGAACCTCTCGGTAATCAAGGATAAACCGTATTTCTCGCCTGACTGCCCGGAAGGCAGCAACATTCATTACGGCATCCGCGAATTCGCGATGGCAGCGATTGCCAACGGCCTTGCGCTGCACGGCGGCGTGATTCCGTATGTGGCAACCTTCTTCGTATTCACCGATTACTTAAAGAACGCGGTGCGTATGTCTGCGTTGATGGGTCTTCCCGTGATCTACGTGATGACGCACGACAGCATCGGCGTGGGTGAAGACGGCCCGACACATCAGCCGATTGAGCAGCTGGCTTGCATGCGCGCCACGCCCAACACCTACATGTGGCGTCCGGCCGATTCCAAGGAAACGGCAGCAGCCTATATCTCCGCGCTGACAGCAACAGGCCCATCTGTCATTGCGCTCTCGCGCCAGACACTGCCGCTGTTCGAAGAAACCGGCGAAACTGCCCTCTTGGGCGGCTACGTGCTGAAGGATTTCGGCACAGATCCGTCGATGATATTCATCGGCACAGGCAGCGAAGTGGAAATTTGCTACAAGGCCGCTCAGAAGCTGTTTGATGAGGGCATCAGCACGCGTGTGGTTTCCATGCCGTGTGTGGATGTGTTCGAAGAGCAGAGCGAAGCCTACAAGCAGAGCGTGCTGCCGGATGCGCTTGATAAGCGCGTGATTGTGGAAGCAGCCACCACGTTTGGCTGGCACAAATACGCCGCCAAAGGCACCATCGTCGGGCTCGATCATTTCGGTGCGTCGGCTCCTGCGGGCAAACTGTATGAAGCCTTCGGCCTGACCGTGGACAATGTGGCACAGAAAGCCATTGAAGTGCTCGGGAAATAAGCAATAAACGCACAAAAGCCTTCGGCAAACGCCGAAGGCTTTTTCTATGGTTTTATGTCATTCTGACGACCGCAGGGAGGAAGAATCCCATGTCTATTTTTGATAGCTGTTGCGAGCGTCTTCCTTCAATCCTCAGTCAGCTTTGCTGACAGCTCCTTTCCAAAGGAGCCTTAAAAAACGCCAACAATACAAAACACTTTGAAGAAAGCCTCCTTTTGAAAGGAGGTGGCGCACGCAGTGCGACGGAGGATTGATATAAAACCGATAATTACAGCGAGCCTTCTTATCTACAGTCCCGCTTTTTTCTCCGCCGATTCCACCGTCTGCTCAATCAGCTTCGCAATCGTCACCGGCCCCACGCCGCCCGGAACCGGCGTATACGCGCTCGATTTGCTCGCCGCGTTTTCAAGATCGATATCGCCCACATTACCCTCATTATACCCCGCGTCAATCAGCACCGCGCCCTCCTTCACCCAATCCGCCTGAATAAAATTGGCGCGCCCCACCGCCGCGACGACGATATCAGCCCGCTTCACCACCTCGGGCAGGTTCTTTGTTTTGCTATGGCAAATCGTCACGGTTGCGTCCGCGTTCAGCAGCAGCATCGCCACCGGCTTCCCGAGGATTGGGCTGCGGCCAACCACCACGGCCTCTTTGCCCGCAATGTCAATGCCGTACCGTTTCAGTAGCGCCATCACAGAGAGCGGCGTTGCGGATTTAAACGCAGGCAAATGCATCGTCATCGCGCCGAAGCTGCTCGTGTTCACACCATCCGTGTCTTTCTCCGGTGCAATCGCGTTGAAGCAGCGCTGTTCATCAATCTGGGCCGGCACCGGGTGCTGCAGCAATATGCCGCAAACGTTGTCGTCCGCGTTGAGTTCGTCAATCTTCGCAAGCAGTTGCTCTGTTGTGGTGCTCTCGGGCAGCTCCACACGCAGCGAATCGATCCCCACGCGTTTGCACGCATTGCCCTTCATGCGCACATATGTGACGGACGCAGGGTTGCCGCCCACGAGTATCGTCGCGAGAACCGGTACCTTACCCGTTTTTTCGATGATGCGTTTGGCGCGAACAGACAAGTCTTCTTCGATCTCCTTGGCCAGCACCCTGCCGTCCATAATAATGGGTTCTTTCATATCATACCTCCGTCATTGTTCAAAATAAAAACCACCGGGACAAGCTTATGCCCAGGCGGTCGACAATCCATTCACACCATACTCCCTTGTGGTCACCCACTTCCGCCAGTCGTATGGTCGTTTGCTAGAATGAGTATATAAACAAACGCTCTTTGAGTCAACATGCTTTATTTAAAGCCAACGGTTTTAGTAATGTGTCGGAGACGAGGAATGGAATCAACATCAAACTTGTAAATGCCTTAGATTTGAACCAGATACTATATAGTTTCGATAAGGAAGCTCTGATTAAAAGAAGGATCGCTGAATTGGCGAGAAGATTTTGTGATATGCAAGAAGCAAAGCCGAAGGAATAGCAGCGCTATTTCTAGGCTTTGTCGACGCAGCAGAGCGCAAAATCAGCCGTCAAGGCAGCGGTCCGACTTAATCTGAGCTGACTATAAAAGAAAAACGACACGCTGATGCGTGCCGCTCGAGCTTCCCCGTTTAAGGGGCGTGGTTAGGAGGTCGTAGAAAAATTATCTGGTGTGTATACTGAGCGCCATGGCTTGTGGCGTTTTACGCTTTTTCGGATGACCTTATATCCACCTGCTCCACCGTTAATTGTTGGTTTTATTATCTTTATATTTGCACCTGAATGCAAACGCCATGTTGGCATAAAAACAAACGAAAAGGTCAGAAAAAAGAAGCATAACCGATTTGTTACGCTTCTATGACTATATTTAATATTTTTGTAACATGTCCCAATTCTATAGCTTGTGTTTGTATGTAGGCTTAATCCCTATCGTGTCCAAAAAGCTTCTGAGCTTCTTTAAATCCTCATCGTACACGGCTTTGAGCGCCCTGTTGTAAATAATGCTCGCCGGATGGTAAAGCGGAAACAGCATAAACCGATGCGACAGCGCTTGCGCCGCCACCGGCACCGCATGGCTCTCACCAATCGTCGCGCTGCTGCCATAAAGCGCCTTTAACGGCACGTTTCCGAGCGTCACCACCACACGCGGCGCAACGGCTTCAATCTCACGCAGCAGCAGCGGTGTCATTGCGGTCAGCTCCTGCTTTTCGGGCGGGCGGTTCGAGAGCGTTCCCTTCTCACTTTGTTTGTACGGCCTGAATTTGACCACATTGGTGATGTAAATCTCCTGCCTTCGCAGCATCAGCGCGAACAAAAACTCATCAAGGTTCTTGCCCGCTTTGCCCACAAACGGGCGCAGCAGCCGCGTTTCCTCAGCACCCGGTGCTTCGCCGATTAGCATCACAGCCGCGTTTTCGTCGCCTTCCCCATAAACAAGGTCCTTTTCGGTTCTGTTAAACACACGCGCGGCTTTCAGCACGTCCGCGTAAACGCTGTCAAGCTTCATTGTTGTCCCTGCCTGTCTCGTCGTATTTTTGCCTTATCGCCAGCAGATCTTTATAGGCATCTTTTTTCAGCAGCTCGTTTCTCAGCAGCGCAGCCGGATGGTACGTGGGCATAATGGAAAACCCCTTGACCTCGTGCCACACGCCGCGGTCTCTCATGATGCGTATATCCTGCCCGAGTATATACTTTGCCGAGATTCGCCCAAGACACACAATGATTTTGGGCTTAATCAGCTTAACCTGCGCCCGCAGATACCCGATGCATGCCGCAGCTTCGTCCGGTTCGGGGTCTCTGTTGCCAGGGGGCCGGCATTTTAGCACGTTTGCAATGTACACATCGTTACGCGTCAGCTTGATGCTGCCGAGCATTTTATCGAGCAGCTGCCCCGCACGCCCCACGAACGGCCGCCCGAGTTCATCCTCATCGCGCCCCGGCCCTTCGCCGATAAACATAACACGCGCATGGCTGTTACCCTCGCCAAACACCGTGTTCGTGCGCGTTTTGCATAGGCCGCATTGCTGACACTGCGCCACATCATTCACAACTTGCGATAAGCTTGTGTACATATGTTGATTATAACGCATCCACCAATACGCCACAAGCCGGTGTCAGCTTGTGTCTGTGCATTTATTTTCATCCAATAATCGTAATTTTTTTGGTATTTGTTTGATACGGGTATGCTTTTTTCGGATAATCGTTTATAATATAAAAAGTGACATTCACAATTGTGCATCCTTTGGTTGTTATTCGTGGTGGAATGATTTTCGTAAGGTGACTTCGTTTTGGAAAGTATCATCAACGGCATTATCAACAGCATATCCGATTTTGAAATCGTTGATTTGATTGATATTGTGCTTTTGGCTGTCATCATTTACTGGCTATTAAAGCTGACATCCAAAACGCGTGCCATGCAGGTGCTCAAAGGGCTTGGTATTATATTGCTTGCCACCTGGGTTACGGATTTCTTGGGGTTCGTCGGAACCACGTGGCTGCTTAATTATGTGCTGAACGCCGGTGCCATCGTCATCGTCATCTTATTCCATCCCGAAATTCGCCGCGCACTCGCGCGCATTGGACGCGGCCATATCGACCTGACATCCTCGCAATCAACCAACGCGCAGGAAAATCTGGAGAGTATATTGAAGGCGGTGTTAAGCCTTTCTAAAAAGCGTGTGGGCGCGTTGATCGTTTTTGAACGAAAAACGGGCCTTAAAGATGTGATTGAGAGCGGTACGCGCATCGGTGCGGTCATCTCAACCGAATTGCTGGAGAATCTCTTTTTCACGAATTCGCCGCTGCACGACGGCGCGGTGATTATCCGCGATGATCTGATTGAAGCGGCGGGCTGTTTTTTGCCGCTGAGCGACAACAAACAGATCGGTCAGGAGCTTGGCACCCGGCACCGCGCAGCGCTCGGCGTCTCGGAAGTATCCGATTGCGTGACGCTCGTCGTATCGGAGGAAACCGGCGTGATCTCGGTGGCTCAGGACGGCACGCTGATACGCTATCTCGATTCCAAAGCCATTCGCGATCTGCTGGAAGATATGTATATGATAAACAAACAACCGCAGAAATTCAGAGGTCTTCGCATCATTCGAAAAGGACGTGATAACCATGAAGACCGTGCTTAAAGCCATATTGAACGTTGTGAAAAGCAACCTTGTGCTAAAAATCATGGCCGTGCTTTTCGCGGTGATACTTTGGAGCTATGTGCTCTCAATCATCAACCCGGACAGAACACGCGTTGTGAATGATGTGCCGGTGAGTTACAAAGGCATGAGTGAATTGAAAAGCAATGGCCTTGTGATTACCCAAAGCCTTTCAGACCCGCTGACCCCGGCAAGCGTAAAGATCGTCGTCAAGCAGAGCGATATCAAGCTGCTGAGCAAGCTGAACAGCAGAAGCATCAATGCTTATGTGGATCTGTCTGAAATCAGCGTGCCCGGCGATTACGACCGTGAAGTGGAAGCTGACCCCGTTGGCATCAACGGTCAGGTGATAGAAACCAACCCGCGCACCATGAAAGTGCACGTGGATTGGTATAAAAAGAAACTCGTTCCCGTCACCGTGAATATTATCGGCAGTGTGCCGAGCGGTTATTACGCCAGTGCACCCGAAATCATGACCACCATGGTAGAGGTGAACGGAGCTCAAACGGACGTTGAAAAGGTTGCAAGCGCCGTTTGCAACATTGATTTAACCGGGCTCACCGAAGGCTACAGAAAAAGCATGGATATCGATCTGCTGGATTACCAAGGCAATGTGGTCGATAAGTCACTTTTCCCTGACATGCTGCCGTCCGTTATCGTTAAGCTGAACGTACAGTCGATGAAAACTGTTTCTGTTGATGTGGCAAGCGCTATCGTCGGGCAGAATGAGGTGGCGGCCGGCTATGAAGTCGCTGAAATTACGTGCGAGCCGAGAACAGTGACAGTCGCCGGAGATGCACAGACGCTGCTGGGGGTCAACACCATCAGCCTCGTGCCATACAGTATCGGCGGGAAAAGCGCGAGTGAATCCGTCGCGCTCGATTATCAGCCGCCCGAAGGCGTGACCGTATTGACCCAGCAAAAAGCACAGGTGAACATCACGATTCGTGAAATAAGCAAAACCAAAACCTACACGGATGTGGCGATAAAAACAAAAGATCTCGGGAGCGGGTTGCGCGCGCAAATCAGTGTACCCAAGGTGGATGTCACGGCGATGGCGGGTGTTTCCGCCATGTCGAAGCTGAATCGCAGCAGCATCGTGCCTTATGTGGATCTGAGCGGATTAAAGCCGGGTACCTACAGCCTCAAGGTTCTGTTTGAAATCCCCAAAGGGTTTACGGAGCAGAACTTCACCGCCAATATCGGTACCGTGACGGTGACGATCTCTTAAACGTTTAGCGTATACTATGGAGGGGACGGATAACCGTCCCCTTTTAAAGTCTTGGAAGGAAGCCATTATGTCAATCGTACTCTCCGGCCTCGGTGTGCCGCTCGAAGCGCATGAAAGCGAATTAAAACAAGCCGCCGCCGATTTGCTGGCCATTCCGGTATCCGACATCGCGGCGCTGCGCGTCAAGCGGCAGTCAATTGATGCGCGGCGCGCACAGCTGCGCCTTGTGCTGACGGTGCTGATTGATCTGCACGATGCCGAACGTCAAAAAACGCTTGAAAGCGTTCATGGCGCTGCCCACAGCTACCGCGAGCCGGACATCGTGTACGGCAGCCGTCCTGCCGGACGCGTTGTCGTGGTGGGTACGGGGCCATGCGGTTTGTTTGCAGCGCTGACGCTTGCCAGGCACGGCTACAAGCCGCTGATGCTTGAGCGCGGGCGCGATATAGAAGCACGCAGCACGGATGTGGCGCGGCTTCGCGACAAAGGCCTGTTAAACCCCGAAAGCAACGTCTGCTTCGGCGCGGGCGGCGCGGGCGCTTTTTCGGACGGGAAACTGACCACGCGCATTAAAGATCCGCGCAGCGACTATGTGCTGCAAACGCTCGCGGACCACGGCGCACCGGCTTCCATACTGACAGATACCAAGCCGCATACCGGCACCGAGCATATCCGCACAGCGGTATCGGGCATCATCGATAAAATCGTCAGCCTCGGCGGCGAGGTCTCGTTCGAAAGCCGTCTGACCGACATATTTTCGGAAGGCGATTCAATAACCGGCATCGCATATGTGAAAAACGGGATGTCACACACGGTTGAAACGCGGGCGGTGGTGCTCTGCATTGGCCACAGCGCGCGCGATACATACCGCATGCTGCTGCAAAAAGGCATAACCATCACTCCAAAGCCGTTCGCGGCCGGTGTACGCATTGAACACCCGCGCGCCTTTATCGACAAAGCGCAATACGGCGCGGCGCTGGGGCACCCGATGCTCGGCGCGGCGGAATACCGGCTCACATCGTCGTATCGCGGACGCGCCGTGTATACGTTTTGTATGTGTCCGGGCGGTGAGGTCATCAATTCCTCCACCGAGCCGGACGGCATGGCGGTAAACGGCATGAGCTGGTACGCGCGCGATATGGAAAACTCCAACAGCGCGGTTGTGGTGGGCGTTTCCCCTGCCGATTTTGAGAGCGGCCCGCTTGGGGGCATCGCATTTGCGCAGCGGCTCGAACGCGCGGCTTTTGCGCTGGCCGGCGGCCAAGGCGCACCCGCGCAAACACTGCGCGATTTTTTCGACAGCAAAGCGACATCACGGTTTGGCCGTGTTGCGCCGTCTTACCGCCCGCACGCGGTACCGTCCGATCTGCACGCGTGTCTGCCGCCCGTCATTACAGACGCACTCAAGGCGGGCCTCAGCGATTTTGACCGCAAGCTGAAAGGCTTCGCGATGCCGGACGCGGTGCTGACCGGCGTTGAAACGCGCACATCGTCCCCCGTGCGTCTGCCGCGCGGCGAGGACTGCCAGGCGCAGGGTTTCACCGGATTATTTCCGGCGGGCGAGGGCGCGGGGTACGCGGGCGGCATTGTATCCGCCGCAGTGGACGGCATAAAATGCGCCGAGGCTTTAATGAGCCTTTACAAAAGGCCAAACGAATAAGGAGCCAATCTATGAAACAAATCACTGTTCTTTTCGGCAATTACGGCAGCGGCAAAACAGAGCTGTCTTTAAATCTCGCGCTCAAGCTGGCGGCGCAGCATACCAACGTGATGCTGATCGATTTTGATATCGTGAACCCGTATTTTCGATCGTCGGAGCACACCGCGATGCTGCGGGAGCACGGTGTGCGCGTGATATCGCCCGTGTACGCAAACACCGGGGTGGATTTACCGTCGTTGCCGCCGGATATTTATGCGGCGTTTCAGGGCAGCCACGCCGTATTCGACTGCGGGGGCGACCCGGTGGGCGCTGCGGCGCTCGGCACATTAAAGCCCCAGTTCGACGCACAGCGCAGCAAAGTGGAAGCGCTGTTCGTGGTGAACACCTTAAGGCCG
>JAEZIW010000116.1 GCA_023436525.1 Bacillota bacterium
CGCTCGGCGTAGCGGTTGCTGTGGCCGGGCTGAATCTGTTTTTGGTACCCAATAAAATTGCGGCCGGCGGCATCAGCGGTATCGCGACCATACTCTATCACGTATCCGGCTTGCCTCTCGGCATCACTATCGCTGTGCTGAACGTGCCGCTTTTTGTTATCGGCTACAAATTTGCGGGCAAAAGCTTTGCCATCCGCACGGCTTACGCGCTTGCGCTTTATTCACTGCTGGCCGAATTGATCCCAATTCCGCACGCACAGGACATGTTTTTGGGGTGCATATACGGCGGTGTGCTGATGGGCGCGGGCGTCGGCCTCGTGGTGCGCTGCGGCGGCAGCACAGGCGGCACCGATATGGCCGCCAAAATGCTCAGCACGCGGTTTAAGCACATCGGTATCAGTACGTTTGTCTTCGCGATCGACTTTATTGTGATTGCGTTGGCCGGCATCCTATTCGAGCCGCAGGCCGCGCTTTACGCCATAGCGTCACTGTATGTTTCCACCAAACTCATCGACGTGATGACGGTGGGGCTGGCTGCTTCCAAGGCTTTCTATATCATTTCTGATAAAAACGACGAGATTGCCAGGCTCATCATGGAAAAGCTGAGCCGAGGTGTCACCGCGCTTTCCGCCAAGGGCTTGTACAGCGGCAAACAAAAAGAGGTGTTGCTGTGTGTGCTGAGGTGGCATACGGAAGGCGCAAAATTAAAACGTATTGTTAAAAGCATCGATGAAAATGCATTTGTGATTGTGGCCGATGTGAAAGAAGTCATGGGTGAGGGTTTTTGAAAAAACTTTAGCGAATCGCCGTTGGACTGTTGTTTTCGTATTCAATTTGGTGGTATTATTGTCACATAGAAGATACACCATATTAGATGAGGACTGAGAGGAGCGTTTATCCGGACATGATTAACAAAGATAAATCGATGCCCTGGTGGTTTGTCATTTTAACAGGGCTTATCATACTGGCGGCGGGTATCTATCTGTTGGTTTCGCCGGTTGATGGGCTCAACGCGCTGACTTTTCTGCTGACCGTCGGCGTGCTGCTATTCAGTCTGTACAACTTTTTTAAGGCATACAAATACAAAGACGAAAACCGGTTTTTTGTGCTATTCCTCGTGCACGCGCTGCTGAATCTTGTCTTGTTTCTGCTGCTTATCATCATTAAAAATTCAACAGCGCTGCTGGGCGTTATTCTTTCCAGCTGGTTTATCATATTCGGGCTGTTCGGCATTATCAATGCGCGGCAGGACGGCGGCAACAGCGCCAAAACCCGCATCAGTGTACTGCTGCTGCTCATTGGCGTGGTGCTGATACTGCTGCCTTTCTTGCTCAGCATCAATCATGTGCTGTTTCTTGGCATTGTGGCAATACTGATTGGCGTGTTCAGAACCGCTCAGGGAATAATCTACAAGGTACAGCGGGACGGACGCACGTCGGGCGGCCGTTCGAACCTGTATTGAGCCACATAGGAATTGACAGACGCAAAATGCCGTTTTATAATAGACTCAACGGATGAGGACAAGTAATTTTGTGCCCCACGCGCATGAAGAGACGTGCACACCATAGGCTGTAAGTGTGCCGTGCGCCGCAAAAATGAAACCGCCTTAATCTATTTAATGGGTTGGCCCCCGTATCGGCCACTAAAGAGCCATATTTATGGAAGATGGGTGGAACCGCGGTATAAACAATCGTCCCATGTGCATTTAAGCACATGGGTTTTTTATTTGGTTGCTAAAGCCTTCCCCCCTCGGGGGAAGGTGGCGCGGAGCGCCGGATGAGGGGTTCTTTGCTCCTGACCTGCGACACCTCATCAGTCGCCTGTCGGCGACAGCTTCCCCTCCAGGGGAAGCCAAAAGACATTGAACGTTGTTGATGAACCCGGTTTGAACGGGAATCTATATCTGAGAAAACATAAGAAAGAGGAATATACAATGAAGATTACACTGGCAGACGGAGCAGTCAGAGAGTTTGAAAGCGGCATCAGCGCGCTCGAAGTTGCCAAAGCCATATCCGGCAAGCTGGCCAAAAAAGCGCTGGCCGTGAAGATAGACGGCACCGTGCGCGACCTGAGCACAGTTATTTCCGATGACTGCCGTCTCGACATACTGACGTTTGATGATGAAGCGGGCAAAAAAGCGCTCTGGCACACAGCCTCGCACGTGATGGCGCAGGCCGTTAAGCGGCTTTTCCCGGGCGCGAAGCTCGCCATCGGCCCCGCGATTGACACCGGCTATTATTACGATTTCGACGTGGAAAAGCCGTTCGACTCGGACGATCTCAAAAAAATCGAGGACGAAATGGCTCGCATCGTTGCGGACAATCTGCCGCTTGAGAAGTTTGAAATGAATCGCACCGAAGCGCTGGCCTTCATGAAGGATGAGCCGTATAAGCAGGAGCTTATCAGCGATCTGCCTGAGGATGCGGTTTTGAGCTTTTACAAGCAGGGCGAGTTTACCGACCTTTGCGCGGGGCCGCATGTGCCCACCACCGGCAAGGTGAAATCGTTCAAGCTCTTAAGCGTGGCGGGCGCGTATTGGCGCGGCAGCGAAAAGATCAAGATGCTCACACGCATATACGGCACGGCGTTTGAAAAGAGCGAGGAGCTGGCCGCCTACCTCAACATGCTTAAAGAAGCACGCGAACGCGACCACAACAAGCTCGGCCGTGAGCTGAAGTACTTCACAACTAACGACGCAGTCGGCCAGGGACTGCCGCTGATAATGCCCAAAGGGGCCAAAGTGATTCAGGTATTAAGCCGGTTCGTGGAAGACGAGGAGGAAGCGAGAGGTTATCAGCTTGTGCGCACCCCGCTGATGGCCAAGAGCGATCTGTACAAAATATCCGGACACTGGGATCATTATCAGGACGGCATGTTCGTACTGGGCGACGAAGCCAAAGGCGACGAAGTAATGGCGCTGCGCCCGATGGATTGCCCGTTCCAGTTCATGATTTACAACTCCGATATGCACAGCTACCGCGAGCTGCCCATACGCTACAGCGAAAACGCAACGTTGTTCCGCAACGAATCGTCCGGCGAGATGCACGGGCTCATCCGTGTGCGTCAGTTCACCCTGGCCGACGCGCATATCGTCTGTACGCCTGAACAGGTGGCTGACGAGTTTAAAGGTGTGATTGAGCTGATACAATATATGATGTCATGTATCGGTATAGAAAACGAGATCACCTACAGATTCTCAAAATGGGACCCGAAAAACACGGAGAAATACATTAACGACCCTGCGGCCTGGGA
>JAEZIW010000131.1 GCA_023436525.1 Bacillota bacterium
GCGTATCTGTGGGACAGTGTATGTTATCCACGGGTGCGCTTTTTGTTTCCCGTCATAACATACGAAGTTGATAAAAGTGCCATAGAGCTATCTTGCCATTGGGAGGTAACTTTTATGGAACGACAGAAAAAAACCGGAACGGCGCTCGGCATGCATGTTTCCATCGTGACAATTATCGGGAACGTGATACTCAGCGCCTTCAAGCTCTTCGCAGGTATTGTCGCGAATTCCGGCGCGATGATTTCAGACGCGGTGGAATCCACCGCCGATGTGGTGAGCACCATGATCGTGATGGCGGGTATGAAGCTTTCCGGTAAGGAGAGCGATAAAAAGCACCCGTACGGCCACGAACGCATCGAATGCGTCGCTGCCATTTTGCTGTCCATCATGCTGGCAGCCGTGGGCATCGGCATCGGCTACAGCGGTGTGATCAAAATTATTGAGGGCATCAATGGCGACCTGCAAATGCCGGGCGCTCTCGCGTTGATAGCGGCCATCGTCACCATCGTCACCAAAGAGGCCATGTATTGGTACACACGCGCAGCCGCGAAGAAAATCAATTCGGGCGCGCTGATGGCGAACGCCTGGCACCATCGGTCAGACGCTTTATCGTCGGTGGGCAGCTTTGCGGGCATACTCGGCGCGCGCCTCGGTCTGCCGATACTCGACCCCATCGCCAGCGTTGTGATTTGCTTGTTCATTATAAGAACCGCATTTGTGATTTTTAAGGATGCGGTGCGCAAAATGACGGACGAAGCGTGCGACGACGACCTTGTCAACGAAATACGGCGGGTCAGCCTGTCTCAAAACGGCGTGCTGGGTATCGATCAGCTGCAAACGCGGCTGTTCGGCAACCGCATCTATGTGGATATCGAGATCAGCGCAGATGGTACGGTGTCGCTAAAACAATCACACCAGATTGCGCAGAGTGTTCACGACGCGATCGAGACGGCGTTTCCGGATGTGAAGCATTGCATGGTGCATGTCAACCCTTGTGACGACGCGAACACGCCTTTACCTGATTCCGAATAGAACAACGAACCTTTTCTCAGATGATAATAATGTGCACCCTTAAGCTTGGCAGTATGATATACTGAACTTGTTTTAGGGTGCACTTTTCCGTTTGTTGAGTAAACTTTATTTGCCGACTGTCGTGATTTATATGGCTGTCATTCAGTTTGAACGAGAAGTTCCAGGAGGTACAAAATGAAAAAGCTTATATGTCTGGCTATGTTATTATCATTTATATATGTGGGATTACTTTCAGCGTGTGCGCCCATTCATGTTCCTATCAAAGAGGAAGATGTTCAAGATGTTATTATTTATGATTCAAAGTTTGACAGTACATCGTATAGACACATGACACAAGAGGAGATATCCGATCTGGTAAGATGGTTTAACAATTGCACCGATATCCGCCTCAACAGCGAATTTGCAGGCGAAGTGACGATCGTCGGGATCGTCATCACAACCTCTGACAGCCAAATATCAATTCTGGATTCAGGGGAAAACTTTGAGATACAAGTTTCAAAAAAGAATAAAGCGGTATCTTATTGGGCTAAACAGAAAAACATAGAGGCATTGCTGGAAACCATAAGCATGCCTTTAGAAGAAACGTAAAAATATCAAACTGCGAACAAACCACATTTGATTATTCATGTCTTGTCGACTGCGCCATGGCTTGGAATTCCATAAAAGCATTGTGGTATGGGACTCCGTTCCGATTTGTAATCAACCGTATACACTCAAATCGAACTCACATGAATAACTTTGAGTCAGGCAAGAGCCTTCATTGTCTGTCTTGGCTATTTAACGGTAAATGCGCCGTAGGCCGTCAGGTTGGTGCCGTCTTCCGAGGTAAACACTTTGACAATTCTGTAATTGCCGGATGCCAACGTGCCGTAATAATTCTCAATCCAGTCCGTCTCCTCTCTCGATTGTCCGGGATTGAGAAGGTACGCGATTGTATCCCAAAAAACCTCTGAAATCGGCTCAACCACTTCCCAATGGCCGTCTTTTTCGGACCCCATCGTAAACATCGCGCCGTATATGTATTCCTTGTCCGACGTATTTGTGATCGTCAGCGCAATGGATTCGGCATCACCCGCAATGATTTGTTCCTTTACTGTCATCTGAATATCGCCATTGTCCTGCGTTGCTGTTGCAGCCTGCCCTGTGGCTGCGGGCACTGAATCAACCGGTTTTGGTGCTTCGCAGGCAGCAGCCGCCATTATCAGCATCAGGGCAAGCATCAAAGCGAACATTTTCTTCATCTTCTTCACCTCGTTTAACAATGTCGGAGCTGATGCACCCAAAAACCGTAAAGTGGTGATTCCTGCCGATCTTCCTCTTGTCGCCAAGTTCCTTTGTTGATATAACAAACCCCGCTCAGCGGGTATCTCCCGGCGGGGTTTGTTGTCTGCCTTGTCTATTTAACCGTAAATGTTCCGTATGCCGTCAGGTTATTGCCTTCCATCGAGGTGAACGATTTCACAATACGGTAATTACCGGATGCCAGCGTACCGTAATGCTCTTTAATCGTAACGGAATTCTCGTTAGTTTCTCCCGGCTTAATGATGTATGCGATCTCAATCCACATCAGATCGGCAACGGGCTTAACCTCTTCCCATGTGCCGTTTTTCTCGGCTTCTATCGTGAGCATCGCGCCATATGAATACTCGAGCTCAGATGCATTCTTGATGGTGAGCGAAACGGATTCAACATCTCCGGCCACATTCTGCTCCTTCACCGACATCTGAATATCTTCGCTGCTCTGAACCGGCTTGTCCGGCTGTTGCGTCTCACCCGCAGGCAAGAGCGTCTGGCTTGAGTCCACCGGCGAACCGGTGGTTTGCGCCGCCCCGCACGCCGCCGTTGTCAGCATCATTATCAAAGCGAGTGTTACGTATAATATTTTTTTCATTTCTCCCGCCTCCTTCTGTCTTTTAGACGATATGAACGGCGATTTGTTCCGCGTATATCCAACCTGTTTTTTACATAAACCGTTCAAAGCGCTCCGCACCTGCTTTGCAGATGGGGCACACGCGCGGCGGATTGGTATTTGCACATAGATACCCGCACACGCTGCAGCGGTACACGGGGTATTTTAAAGACGTTGGTTTAAAGGCTTCGTCAGCTGCGGCTTTTTTCCGTCTTTCTTCCAATGGCAAGCGGCGTTCCGGCACCTGCTTTGGCTTCATTTTGTCGGTTATATAAAGCGCACAAAAGCACGCACCGTATTCGGCGAGATCATCATCCCGATACACGCACGGGCAGACAATATCGATGTTGTCTTCCTTCTCACCCTGATACAGACGGCATGGGCAGCTCTCAATGCCGTATCGATCCTGATTGGCGAGCAGCCCCACCGTCAGGTCGGCCACGAATTCATCATCGGGATTCAGCGTGTAACCGCCTGCCGCCGCGTCCTTTTTCAGCTTCTCCAGCCGTTTTTGCACACGTTCGTCCATCCTTATTCCCCTATCAGCCCGTTTAGTGCATCTTCATCGTACCCGACAATGCACTCACTGTCGTTAATTACAACGGTGGGAAAAGAACCGGCCCGGTTAAACTTCATCTGCTGCTGCCGCACGGCATCCGTTTCATGGCCTTCCAGCCTGTCAACGTCGATATACTGATATCGAATACCACGTTTGCTGAAAAAGTCCTTTGTTTTTTTGCACCAGCCGCATGTGCTCAGCGCATATATTTTGATATTGCCGATGTCACGCCCATCCACCTGTATAAAATCTGCCATTCGCATGTGGTTCCTTTCAAATATAATACTATTATATTACATGAAGCCCGGCCTCATCGCAAGCCAAACAGCTCAGCCGCTCCCGTATTTCCTCGGGCATACCGTGCGGCAGATGTTGCAATCCACCGTGCCAAAGCCGCGCGCCGTGGTGCCGTAGGTATTCGTCCTGCATTTCTTCTGATTCGCGCGCATGCCGTCGAGTGCACCCGCCGGGCAGCTGTCGATGCAAAGGCAGCACTCCTCCTTACATATGCTCTGCGCAAGCGGGTCGGATTCCAGCTCTAAATCCGTCAGAAGAGCGCCAATGATCAGCAGATTGCCGTAATCGCGATTCAGCAGCAGCGTGTTTTTGCCGAGCGTCCCCAGCCCCGCGCACACAGCCGCATGCTTCATCGACATGAGCCCCCGCCCCTCCATGTTGTCCGCGTCCCAATATTCATACGGTGTATCGCAAGGCAGCGGAACCGCCGTGCCGCCAAACCGGCTTTCTATTGCTTTTGCGGCTGCAAACGCAATGCGGTCGATCTCCCGGCACACATCATCATTAAAATGGCCGTAAACCAATCTCGGAGCAACCTTCGACAGCCCTTTTGGGAGCGCGATACCAAACACAATCACCGTACGGCACGCACCAAAAATATCAGCCGGATGGTAGTCTTTCGGTGCCTTTTCAAAACGGTCAATACCGGCAAAACCGCATACATCCGCCCCCATATCAAGCAACTCTGAACGTATTGCCTCTTTCATGAAATCCTCACGCATTGTTTTTAATATTATAACAATCCAACAGTTGTCATACAATACCAGTCAGCTTTTTAAAGAGATGATTTTTAATACTGAGAAGTCTACATGTTGACAATTGAAGCTGCCCTGTGCTACGATCAATTCATTATTAACGAATAAAACGCAATGACGAAGACGTGACGGGTTTAAGCTTTTTTAAGAGAGCGCCGCGATTGGTGTAAGCGGAGCAAAAGCAGCGCGTCAGTATCACTTCACGAGCGGCGGCTTTGACAACGTAAAAGCCGAACGGCAGCTGCACCGTTATAATGCGCAGGGGCTTTCATGCCCTGAAGAGTTGGGCCAGTCATGGCCAATTTGGGTGGTACCGCGGTTAACCTTCGTCCCATATCGGGATGAGGTTTTTTTATTTTCTCGGAAAAAAAATAAGGAGCGTGGATTTCATGGATGAGAAGATCATGATGATTGCAAAGCGGCTGCAGGCACTTCGAGAGATTATGGATTTTACCAGCGCACAAATGGCTGAGGCAACGGGTCTCAGCGAATCGGAATACCTTGATTATGAAGCGGGCAAAAACGATTTCTCGTTTTCGTTTCTTTACTCGGCAGCAGGAAAGCTCGGCGTGGATATCGTCGATCTGATGACGGGCGAAGCCCCGAAGCTGTCCGTCTGTTCGTTTGTGAAAAAGGGCCATGGGCTCAAAATGGTGCGCCGTAAGGAATACGGTTATGAGCACCTCGCTTACATTTTCAAAAACAAAAAAATGGAACCGTTTATGGTGACCGTGGAACCCAAAGATGTGGATGCCAAATCTCACATGAACGCACACGAGGGACAGGAATTTGATTACGTTGTGGAAGGCCGTATGACGCTTTACATCGACAATCAGTCGATTTCGCTCTCTGAGGGCGATGCGGTTTACTTCGACGCCAAACACAAGCACGCCATGCAGGCCGAGGGCGGCGTTTGCCGGTTTCTCGCCATCATAGCTAAATAAGGGGGACGCAATGAGACAATTCGAAAAATACACCAAAGCCGATTTTACATCGTATGAAGATTTCAAGCAGAATTTTAAAATCAATGTGCCGGAGCGGTTTAACTTTGCTTACGACGTGCTCGATGTGCTCGCCGCAGAGAAGCCCGATAAGCGCGCGCTTGTGTGGGTTCACGAAAAGGGCGAAGAGCACACCTTCTCGTTTGCCGATTTGAAGCGCCTTTCCGATAAGGCCGCAAATTTTTTCCTTGCTCAGGGCATCCGGAAAGGCGACAAGGTGATGCTGATTTTAAAGCGTCATTACGAGTTCTGGTACTCAATTATGGCGCTGCACAAAATCGGCGCGGTCACAATACCGGCGACGCACCTGCTCACCAAGAAAGACATTGAATACCGCGTTAACGCGGCGGAAGTTAAAATGATCGTCAGCACGGATACGGGCGACGTGGCCGAGCATGTGGACGAGGCACAAAACATGCCGACACTAAAGTGCAAGGCGATACTCGGCAACCGCGACGGCTGGCTTAACTACACGGCGGGCGTGGAAGCCGCAAGCGAAACGCTCGATACGTCTTCGTTTGAATTGCCCGAGAACGACGATGTGATGCTGCTGTACTTCACCTCCGGCACCACCGGCATGCCCAAAATGGTGATCCACTCGTACACATACCCGCTGGGGCATATCCCCACGGCGGTGTTCTGGCACAATGTTGACCCCGAAGGTGTGCATCTGACCGTCTCCGACACGGGCTGGGCGAAATCCGTTTGGGGTAAGCTGTACGGCCAATGGTTGGCTGAAACGGCGGTGTTCGTTTACGACCACGAGAAGTTTGTACCGGCCGAGATGCTCAAGGCCATCTGCGACCATAAGGTGACGACGTTTTGCGCACCGCCCACGGTCTACCGTTATTTCATCAAGGAAGACCTCACAAAATACGATTTTTCGCATATGAAATGGGCATCCATCGCGGGCGAGCCGCTGAACCCCGAGGTGTATCATCAGTTTCATGAGGCGACGGGCCTTAAGCTGATGGAGATATACGGGCAGACCGAGCTCACTGTAACGGTGGGCAACTTCATCTGGATGGAACCGCGTCCCGGTTCGATGGGCAAGCCTTCCCCGTTGTTCGATGTGGATATTGTGGACGAAAACGGCGAGCCGTGCAATTGGGGCGAATCGGGCGAGATTGTGGTGCGCATTGAGAAGGGCACCACGCCCGGCATGTTCCTTGGCTACTATAAGGACGACGAGCTGACCAACCGCTGCTGGCGTGACGGGCTCTATCATACGGGCGATGTCGCGTGGAAGGATGAAGACGGTTACTACTGGTATGTGGGGCGCACTGACGACGTGATAAAGAGCAGCGGCTACCGCATTGGGCCTTTTGAGGTGGAGAGTGCGCTGATGGAGCACCCGGCGGTGCTGGAAACGGCCATCACGGGTGTGCCGCATCCGGATCGCGGGCAGGTTGTGAAGGCGACGATTGTGCTTGCGAAGGGCTATGAACCGAGCGATGAGCTTGCCAAGGAGCTGCAGGAGCACGTGAAGAAGGTGACCGCGCCGTACAAGTATCCACGCGTGATCGAGTTTGTGACGGAACTCCCGAAGACGATCAGCGGCAAGATTCGCCGCGTGGAACTGCGGGAAAAGGACAGCAAAAAATAGGAATGTATTTAGGAAGCGCCGCAAACTGCGGCGCTTTTTTGGTTTTAATCCTCAGTCAGCAAAGCTGACAACTCCTTTCAAAAGGAGCCTTCTTTGACCGTGTTTTGAGCCTCCTTTATTAAAGGAGGTGGCACGCGCAGCGTGACGGAGGATTGCGACTTGCATCGTTATAATCAATCCTCAGTCAGCAAAGCTGACAGTTCCTTTCAAAAGGAGCCTTAAAACCAGTTCCTATTTGCGATTAAATTATTCTTTACTATTTCTCACTTCTGCATCAATGATTTCGCATACTGCTTTGAAATTTTGACTAATTTCTTGATTGGAAAATCTTAATACTTTTAAACCCAAAGCATTCAGGTACTCGCTTCGCGCTTTGTCATATTCAATTGCATCTTTAGTGAAATGTTGTGAACCATCCAGTTCAATAACGAGCTTAGCACCATAGCAATAAAAATCAACAATGTAATTACCAATAATCCTTTGACGATTGAATCGCACCGAATATGAACGCAAAAAGTCATACCACAAATGGTCTTCCTCTTTTGTGGCGTTATTACGTAAAAGTGACGAAAATACTTTCATCGATTTGTTTCGTGGTAATGGTCCTTCGTATTCTATCTTTGAACACCTCGATATTTTACCTGTATATAATTTCTACAATTCCATATATTTCTCCTTTGTGATAAATAATATTATCCACAATTTCTAAGAACGGTTCTGAAAAAGCCTCCTTTATTAAAGGAGGTGGCACGCGCAGCGTGACGGAGGATTGCAGCTTGCCTCGTATCATCATTAATCCTCAGTCAGCTTCGCTGACAGCTCCTTTCAAAAGGAACCTTCTTTAACCGTGTTTTGAGCCTCCTTTATTAAAGGAGGTGGCACACGCCAGCGTGGCGTAGGATTGCAGCTTGTCTCGTATCATCATCAATCCTCAGTCAGCTTCGCTGACAGCTCCTTTCAAAAGAAGCCTTCTTTAACCGTGTTTTGAGCCTCCTTTATTAAAGGAGGTGGCACGCGCCAGCGTGACGGAGGATTGCCACTTCCCAGCCCATCAAAAAAAGCCCCGAGTTTCCTCGGAGCCTTGGCTGCCAAATCTCTATAGCTTCTCTATCGGGAAAAACAGATACAGCGTGCCGTCCTTATCCTTGGGGCTGTAATACTCATGCACCGCGCCCGCAAGCTTGTAGTTGTTCTTCGGCATATACACCTTTCGCATATAACCAAACGCCTCGGCATACGTCTCCTTGGTGCACTTGGTCACCGCGTAGCGAAAAGACGGAATCACCCACTTTGTCCACCCCTGCGGCGCGGGTACACCATCTGCCACCTCACAGCCGGCCAGATACAGCCCCTGCTCGCTCCAAGGCGCATACCCGTGGTTTGTGTCGCTCATTGCGCCCCAGAACCCCGCAACCTGTCCGCTTGTATCCAGCTTGGCCAGGCTCATTATTTCACCGAAATGTTCACGCGCTTCTTTCCAAAGCGGGGGAATCCATTTGTCGCTGCGGTTTGCTTCGCCGCGGCCTTCCTTGCCAAACACCGTAAACGAGCGTTTGGTAACCACCTTAACCTCCATGTTCGCCTCCAGAAACCGTTATAATACCGATTTTGTCAGCCGCCTATTGCGGCTGCGAGCGTTTGGGCGTTCGTTTTTTGCAATGCGGCAAATTGATGCGACCGGACGCAGCGTTATATGCGCCCATGAAAGCTCCGGCCGAAAGGCCTTGCGTTAATTAATTCCGGTTAATATACAATGTTGGTAAGAATGAAAACACACACCAGTTATGATAACATAAACAAGCGGGGATGAAAAGAATTAAAATCAGAAACTGATAACACCCAAGTGCTCCAGCAGAATTTTCAGCCCCATCAGTATTAAAATGATACCGCCCGCGATCTCAGCCTTCGATTTGAACCGGCTGCCAAACACGCTGCCAAGCTTCACGCCCGCAAAAGATATCGCAAACGTAATCACACCGATGGTTAGCACAGCGGCCACAATATCAACCTTCAAAAACGCAAACGTGATGCCGATCGCAAGCGCGTCCACACTGGTGGCCAGCGATAACACCACCATGTTTTTAAATCCGAACGAGTTACTCGCTTTCACATCGCACGAGCGCGATTCGCGAATCATGTTGATGCCGATGATGGAAAGCAGCGCCAGAGCGATCCAATGATCCACCGATGTGATGGCGCCCGCAAACTGCTTACCCAAAAAATACCCAAGCAGCGGCATCAATGCCTGAAAACCGCCGAAGTAAAGGCCGGTGATGAGCGAATTTTTTATACTGTGCTGATGCTGCGCCAGGCCCTTGCAAACGGCCACGGCAAACGCGTCCATCGACAACCCCAATGCGATGATCAGCAGCTCAAGATAATGCATGCCTATCCCCTTTAAAATGAATAAACCCATAGGCTAAAATTCAGCCCATGAGTCTTGTTCTTTAAGGCAAACCAGATCACAGCGTGATCGGTATGTTGATTTGCCACACGGCTCAGCCGCGCAAACGACTCCCCCACGGAAACATACGAAAAGATCATACACCAAATATTGTCGATATGCAACCGATACTTTGCCTCGCTGTCGTTACGATTCTTCGGTATGCCCCGCATTTCTATTCTTTCTTTTCTTTTTGGCTGTCCAGTCTCTGAACCGCTGCATGCTCGCTTCAAACTCTGCCTCGCCCTCCAGCGTTTCGTGGTTGCGCCGATATATCCAGTTCTTTATGAGTATGCGCAGCACACCGAAAACAGGCGCGGCTATCAGCATACCCATAACGCCGAACAGAGCGCCGAACACGATGATGGAGAACATGATCCAAAAACCGTTAATGCCCATGGAACTGCCCAGCACACGAGGGCCGATGATGTTGCCGTCAATGATCTGCAATCCAGCAATGATAGTCAGCATATAAAGCGCGTATTCGGGCGCCGTCATTAAAGACAGCAGCAGTGCCGGAATCGCGCCGATGAACGGCCCGAACGTGGGAATCATATTTGTGACGGCAATGATAATGCTGATAAGCGGGCTGTATTTAAACCCGAGTATCGTGCAGACCGCAAATGTCACCACGCCCACGGCAAGTGAGCAGATGCCTTTGCCCACAAGAAACCTGTAAAACATATCGTCTGTGATATCGATCACGTACATCAGCTCGAAATGCGATTTGCGAAAGACATTCCTCGACAGCACGCGCAGCTGGCCTTTAAGCTCGTGTTTAAACAGCAGCATATAGATTGAGAAGAAAAGCCCGAGCACAAGATTATAAACAAACAGGCCGGTATCGACGAGGAAGTTGAGTACACTGCCAGTGAGGTCGCGCAGGAAGACGGTGATATCATCCCAGAATGCCGCAATGATGGCGCTGATGGAACCGGAATTGGCGGGGTCAATGCCCACAAAGCTGTAGATCTGAGAAAGGCTTGGGTTTTGGCTCCAGTCAAGAAGCATCGCGTCCACCGATTTCGCGTAGCCGGGGATATCGCGCGATATGCTGCTGATGCTGTCAATAATGCCGGGCACCATCAGATAGAAAAACGAAACGATGAGGCCGATAAACAGCAGCAGCGTCACAACCACGCCGAGGGCGTGCGCGAGGCCTTTCTTAATCGGCTTGATTTTCGAAAACAACCGTTCAAAGAAATCGGACGGACGGCTTAACAGAAAGGTAATCACAAAACCGATTAAAACGGGCGCAAGCAGCGCCAGCACGAAACGAATGGCATACCCGATGCTGGTGTAAACGAGGCCGATATTGTCGATAATGCGCATGATGGCGTAAAGCACCGACCCGGCAATCACCACAATCACGGCAATTTTGACATGGCTGTTTTTTATCTTCATAGTACGCGCCTTCCTATGCAAGCGGTTAATCGGATGTTTGTATTATTTTACCGCAAACAAGAATACTCGGCAACTCTTTGATATATATCCGTGATAATTTCAATAAATCTTGCAGGCTCTTCAAACATCGGGCTGTGAGCCGACTGTTCCAGCTCAAAAAACGCTTTTAGGGGTGCTTCAATCGTCTCCAGCAGCTTTTTTGAAAGATTGATATTGACTGTGTAATCAAACCGGCCGCTTATGAAATACGCTGGAATCTCCAACCGGATAGGCCCGGACGTAAGGTCAGCCGTGAAAAACTTTTGGATGAGCTCCGTCTCGCTTCTTAAAAACGCCTTGGCTTTCCAGATGTTAACACGCTCACCCCATGTGTATGCCCTGCACAGCAAGGTGGGTATAAACACACCGGTGATAACGGACCTCATGTTACGCATGGTACCGATACCGACTTTATGCATGGCTTGATCACGCAGCACCGTCCGAAAAAAAGCAAGCACCGCTTCGTCGGATTCTGAAACAGCGTACTTTTTCAGTTCTCCGAGCATCTTCTTATCACCACGTTTTTTGAATTCATCCAGCATAAACGCATGAGCGATACGCTCGGATTCATACATGTTGGCAATCTGCGCCACCCCGATGTAGGCATGATAAAGCTGCGGAGCCTTCTCTGCCGCCTGTATGCCGATGTAAGTGCCCCACGAATGTGCAATCAGCCATACTTTAGGCTT
>JAEZIW010000146.1 GCA_023436525.1 Bacillota bacterium
GCTTTTTACCTGACGCCCCTTGCTCGTAATCGCAATCACGTCCGTCATGATCTCCTCGATTGCGTCGGCGTTTCCTTCCCTTGCCAGCTCCACCGCGTAGCGTATGCGCGACAAATCAATCTTCTCGTTCTTTTTGATCATGTTTAACAGCTTGTCCACCACGGTCTTGGCAAGCTCTGCGTCTTCGCTGCGCCCGTATATCGCCACATGCGTGTTTCTTGATATGATGTTGGCGCCTGTCTCTTTTTCGATGGCCTTTAAGTTCTCATCAAATGCGCCGAACAGCGCAATCAACTGCTCGATATTATCAACCTCGATGCCGAGTTCTACATTGCAATTGTCCAAATTACTCCTCCAGATAGACGACCTTCCCGATATTTTCATGTGTTTGAACGTAAACCGTCGCCGTCAGCACGCCGTCTTTTTCTTCAAACACCGTTTCATGCCCCACAACCTTAGCATCCTGCGGTATACTCTCCTCCGCCTTAAAAAACGCGCTTTCCTCCAGCGTGGCTTTCAGCACCGGCATGGATATCGGCAGCTGCTTGATGACCACCTCACTGTGCTTGAGCGTGACCACCTTCACGGGCAAAAACAGCCCGACAACGTTGTAGGTGCTTAATACGCCGGTATCGTACTCATCAAACGAACACGGCGCATCCACGGCAGACGTGTCCCGGCCGATCGAAATCACGCGCTGTGTTTGTGTTTTGCCGGTGAGTACCCTTGTTTGCTTCAGCGTTGCTGCACTCGCCTTGGCCTGATACCACACGCTACCGATCACTTCTCCGCGCGCCGCAACCATCAGCCTTGTGAGCCCTTCGTCCCATATCAGGCCCGATATCAGCACATCGCCCTCGCGCACCGTCTGCCCCTTGGCTGCCGCCGCCCGTCCATTCAGCGCCGTCACACTTTCAATCAGCGCGTCCTTCATCGCCACAATGCTGCACGGACGTGAATCGTCCACCACCTCGGGCGGGAGAATGGCCGGTACCACTTCAACCTGCGCAGTCACACCCTTTAGCTTGATGTTCACCCAGGCGAACTCGTCGTGGTTCACCATGAGCCGCGTTTCAATCTGCTTCAAGTCAACGCTGCCCTTATACGCTCCGATAAAAACACCGAGCGGCTGCAGCTCCTTTTCCAGCTTGAGCGCTTCACGTTTTTCTATACCCGTTATGCGCACATCCCATACAAAAAGCGATGTGATGAACACCACGGCGCTTAAAACCGCAAGCCCGATCAACAGTGCTTTTCGCGCAGACAGCCGTTTCAAACCATACGGCGCGCCTGCTTTTCTTTCTATAATAACACTGTATTTCTCCGGCACAGCCTTCTTAAGCTTTCGGTATCCGTGTGCGCTTAGCGCAGCACGCAGCACCGTATACGAGACGCGCTCCACATCATAAACCGTCACGCCTGCCTGCGCGGCGATATTGAGTAATCTCTCCGGCGAGAGACCTTCCACGCGTATCATAACATATCCGGCAAGTAATTTCCATATTCTCAAGGCGTGGTGCCACCTCTTATCTTAAAATTTCGTATTGGATAGAGCGGATATCACCGCTGATGGCGGCATTGTCCCGTCCGAAGCGTTCCAGATGCAAACCGCTGCCGCTGATGATGATGACAAAGGCACCGCCGTTGATGGCGGCGCATTTTTGCGTGTATTCCGCAATGCCCTTGTGGTTTTCGATATACACGTTGGTGTTGTCGATTACCGTCAGGCGCAGACAGCCCACCGCCTCGGGCGCGAGCTCAAACTTTTGTACAATGCTTTTTTTGATATCGCTCAATCGGCTCAAAATCGATCTCTCCGGCCATACGATTTTTGGTTTTTCCGCATTCAAAACCCCGATTATTAATATGCGCACAGCAATAAAAAAAGAAGGAAGACTCATTTTCTTCCTTCCATGCTGTCGATAACCCTCTTATCGCGGCCCCCTCTGACACTACCCCAAGTGGGGTGGAACGGGGGCTGTCATCGGTAGGTGACCGGGGGAGAAAATGCTTGTCTTCGTTCTATTACGAATCAGTTCTGTTCTCGCTTCTATAACCTTCTATTTAGATCAATCCTCAAAATAGAACAGCTGTTCAAACGTTTTATCCAGCGCGATGCACAGCACCAATGCCAGCTTGGCAGTGGGGCAAAACTCCCCTGTTTCAATTGAGCTGATGGTCTGCCGCGAAACACCGCACATTTTGGCGAGCTGCTCCTGAGAAACGCTTCTCTCCGCCCGCGCCACCTTAAGCCTGTTTTTCAGAATCAAAGACTCACGCATAGCCGTTAACCCAAAAACAGGTATGCCGCCATACCGCCCATCGCGGCGATCAGGCAGGCGAGCGCACCCACAATATATGTGCGCTGTTTGAGTTTCGAATACTGATGGAATTGCACGGCTGACAGATACCCAAACAGTATCACGCCAAATTCATAAAAGCTACGGCCTTTTACGGCAGCAGCGACGGATAAAACCATACAGAGCAGCGCCATCACCACACTGCCGAAACCGAACGAATCACCATACACCCGTTGTTCCCGCTCATCAAGCCCTTGCTGATCTTGTGCTCTTGCGAGTATGTCTTCTTTGTTCATGTTTCATCCTCCTATGAGGACATTATAAATATGCTACTCATTACTGTCAAGTTTTCTTGTCATTTTGCCTAGTTTACTTGATGTGTGCCACAGAAAAAAGCCCGGGATAACATCCCAAGCTCAATTCTTAATTGTTAATTTTTAACTGTTCACATCCACCACAATGCGCCCCGGCGTATGGCTGACCACCTTAACATCGCTGCCCTTCACAATGTACGCGCCGTTTGAGACAACCTCCATGCGTATTCCGCCGATGCGCGCAAAGCCCGCAGGGCGCAAATCCGTTTCGGCAACGCCTACTTGCCCCACAAGGCTTTCGGCCGTCTCATGGCTTGTGAAGCCCTCCTCAGCTTGCAAACCGCCAAAAAGCACCACTTTTCGCAGCAGCCCGAACCGTTTGAACAGTTGATACAGTATCGTCAGCAGTACCGCGCTGCCCGCCACGCCCGTGGCAAATATGATGATAAACGTCCCGAGATCCTTCGCGGCAAAAAGCAGCCCCGCCCCGATGCCCAGGATGCCGAGAATGCCGAACACACCGAACCCCGGCACGGCAATCTCGATACCAACCATAACAAGGCCAAAAACGAACAGCGCTGCCGACCACCATTCGGCGTATCCGGCCAAAAAGCCGCCGCCGAAATACAAACCGAAAAACAATATGGAGAGGCTGCCGAACAGCCCAAAACCCGGTGTGAATATCTCAATGCCCATGCAAACGATGGCCGCAAGGAACAGTAGGCTCGCCACCGTTGTTGAGGTAAGGAATTGCGCGGCCTTTGCGGCAAAGCTCATCGGCTTCTCGCTCACCGTCGAGCCCGAATACCCGAGTTGTTTCAAGGCCTCGTCGATGCCGGATGCGGTTCCGTGCGAAAGCCCAAGGCTTTCGGCCTCCTGCGCACCCAGTGTCAGCAGCTCATCCGCCTTCGTCACGCCGTCAATCGCGATGCGCTTGTCTGCCATCGCCGCCACCAGCGTGGTGTCGTATCCGCGCGCCTCCGCTGCCGATTTGAGTATGCCGACCCATGTCGAGAGCGTTTTCTCATCGTTCGGAATTGTCTCCGCCGCACCGATCACAGCGGATGGCGCCATGATAATGCGCTCGCACGACACCGCAATCAGCACGCCCGCCGAGAGCGCGTTACCGCTGATGTAGCAATCCACCGGCACGGTCGATTCCAGCAGCGTCTTTTTAATCGCATCCGCCTCGATGATCTGCCCGCCGTATGTATCGATATTAAGCACCACCGCGCTGTCATCCTTTTCGGCTTCGTCGATCACATCGGCAATATATGCGCTCATCGCCGCGTTCACTTCGCCGCTGACCTCAGCCACAACCACACTGCCGTCTGCCGCTTTTGCCGAGCCGCCCGCGAACAGGCTGAGCCCGAACAGCACCGCTGCCATGCCCGCAAATATTTTTTTCATTGACGTTCCTTCCTGCCCTTCATCAAGCTTCGCTTGATCCGAATTCGGTACCGCATTAAACTTGCGGAGATATACAATAAAACCCGGGAACGCAATGACCCCCGGGTTTTGTTTGCAATATGTATGTGCTCAGTGCTTCCTCTTCCGAGCCGCCTCTGCCTTTTTCTTTCTCTTGACACTCGGCTTTTCGTAGTGCTCCCGCTTTCTGAGCTCAGCCAGCGTGCCTTCTCTTGCGGTCAAGCGCTTGAACCGTTTCAGAGCGTTCTCTAAAGATTCGTTTTCACCAACGCGGATTTCTGCCACCTAATTTTACCCTCCCTCCCATACCCCACGGAACCATATCGGCCCCGACAATGGGAGTTTTTTAACTTAGATTATTATAGTCAACGGATTTCAAAAAGTCAACAGCAGATTGCAGCACATCTGCTTTACAGCTGAATAGTTATCCGGCGATCTGTAACATGTCTACTTCTACTCTTATTCAATAGTGATTGAAGAATACTTATTTTGAGGTATCTTGAATCTGTCACAAAAAGCAAGCATTTCATTACCCTTCGTTTTTTGTGATGCTGTATAACTTAATGTGAGAAGTCGTTTTTCTGTGTCTCGGTACATCTCGATAATATTGGGTGTATAATCATATGTAAGAATCCATTTACAATCCAACGCCTGAATATATTGAGATAATTCAACATGGTCATCATGTGTATAGTGATTCGCATACAATGCCGCCCCTTGATTATAATATGGAGGATCAAAGTATATCAAAGATTGCTGATTTAACTCAGGGCGTATTATATTTAGAAAATTAATTGCATCTTCATTGTAAATTTGAATTCTGCTCTCATATAATGCTATTTTTTTTATTCTGTTAATCAGGTCGACTTTATTATATCTGACATCCATTTTCCAATGTCCTGATTGATTTTTGCCCCCGATAACTCCACCTTTAATAATACCGGAGCGGTTTGTTCTGTTTAAAAAGAACGTCGAAAAACCAAGGGTAAGAAAATCAATATTCTCTTTTTGTGCTTGAACCATCTTTTGTCTATGCCATTCTTCTATAGTTACCGGAGTTTCATTTATCAATCTACATAACGGTTCAGTTTCATATAAAACTGAGTGCCAAAAAGCATAAATAGATCTGTCAATATCATTAATAATAATGTTTTTAACATACTCTAAAAATAATAGGTTAAGGGCAACGCTCGCTCCTCCAACAAAAGGCTCAATATAAGTTCCATCTTGTAGATCATTTTCAATAATCGAATCAATAATAAATCTCGCTAACTTTTTTTTCCCGCCTGGATAACGTAAAGGGGATGGAAAAACCATGTTGCCTACCTCCAGATGTTTTCTATAAATGTCCACAAATCATCCCATGCTGTCTTAATATCCGCAGAAACAGGTGTAACATCTTTATTATGGACATATGAATGAAATGTTTTAACGGAATTATTCTGCGTCTGGCTACTTGACATTTGGCGTACAGCCCTTAGTTCATGCTTTGTCATAAGTTTAATCTCTTCTAAGTGGTTTGCTACTGCTTCAATCTTACTTGCTAATTTACTATCAATATTTACAGATGAAATTTGTTTTTTAGATATATAACAATCAACGCTTAACTCAATAAATACCCGAAACAAAACAGCTGAAGCATTTGGGTAGATTTCTGTATCGAGATTTTTTAATTCGTTAAATATTTTGACAATTCGCGGATGAGAGATTGTTAACTTATGTTGAGCGGGCACAAGCATCTTTCTGTTTACAGGATAGCTTTTTCCTCGAGAGCCATTAGCGGTATCCTTGTTTTTATTGGTCTCATCATTGCCGTAGTTCTCTGTTTTATTACCATTTGTCGATTCTGTATTACTCTGAGTACTATCTGTATTGTTATAATCACCCGCTGACGAATTATCACGGGCATACTTGTTTTCGATTCGAGCTTTTAGTTCCTTTATGTATAATTCCCGGTCATCTTTATGGTATATCTTCCCTACGCTCAAATCTTCAAACGCTAAATCATAGAGAACCGCCAGAAGATATTCATTAATACCATCAACAAGATTATAACTTCCGTTTTCATTCACAACACCAAGAAGTGCTCTTACGTCAGGGTCACCCATAAGTCGATCAAAATTTGTCTTCTTAATCTTATAGAATTGCTTTTTAAATTCGGTCGGAATATCTGATCTTGAACGCAAATAATCTAAGAAAACCATTCTTTCATCAGTCTTACCACTCATTTGAGTCCCGAATCTACCAGTTTGCTGTGCATTCCAACCAACAGTTCCAATACCTTTGTTCTCGCCTGTATGTTTTAGTTTAATCCATTCGTTGGACAATTTTTCATCGGTAATTACTACGCATGGGATATTTTCAACAAGAGAATTATCAGCAATAGCGTTTAATTCATTAAAATCTCGTCTAATTTTGGAGTATCTATCTGGTATTAGATTAGGTTCATTAGTAAGTTTTAGCGCAGTGATTCTTCTGTTCCCTTCTTTAACTATCCAATTTTTATCTTTCGGTTGGATAAGAACGATATCTGTTGGATTAAGACCAAATTCAACAATATGTTTTGCAAGGGTCACAAGCTTGTCCTTTTGATCATCGATCATAGCTTCAATAACTTCAATTTGATGTTTAACCGGATCAAAGCGTGGATTTGTTGGATTAAGCAATAGTTCTGTAATCTTCAGTTGTTTATACTCATATTTAGGGCTGCTCATCTAGATACCCCCATTTAAACGGTTATTATTAACCAAGCCGACGTTCGGTCTTACTCTATTGAGATTAATTCATTCCATTAATTTCTTTTTTATATAGTATATTACCAAATGTGCATAAGGTCAACAAAACGTTTGCTCAAATGCTGTTTGCTGTGTTATCTAGACATTAAATTTTATAATGATTTCTTCTACTTCGCCGTACCCCGCAGCTTTTGCAGCACAGTCTCAAAATAATCCGGCAGCGGCGCTTCAAACGTCATCTCCTCGCCTGTGGACGGGTGGCGCAAAACCAGCTTCTTTGCGTGCAGCAGCTGCCCGTTTTTATGCAGCTTCACATCCTTGGGGCCGTAGGCCTGATCACCCGCCACGGGGCGCTGTATGCTGGCAAGGTGCACGCGAATCTGGTGCGTACGTCCGGTTTCCAGCTCCGCCTCCACATAAGTAAAAGCGCCGAAACGCTCCAGCACGCGAATGTGCGTCACCGCGCGGCGTCCGCCCACCGACACCGCCATCTTTTTTCGGTCGGTGCGGCTGCGGTCTATGCTCTTGTCAATCGTCAGCGACTCTTCTTTGATGTTTCCGTGCACAATGGCTGCGTAAATGCGCCGCGCACTCTTTTCTTCAATCTGTTTCGCAAGCGAATTGTGCGCCGCATCGTTCTTTGCAATCACGAGCAGCCCCGATGTGTCTTTATCGAGCCGGTGTACAATGCCGGGGCGCAGCTCGCCGTTAATGCCCGATAAATCCTTGATATGAAAAAGCAGTGCGCTCACCAGTGTGCCCGTTTCGTTGCCGGGCGCGGGGTGCACCACCATGCCCTGCGGCTTATTGACCACGGCCATCCATTCATCCTCGTACACAATATCAAGAGGAATATCCTCCGCAGCCACTTCAGCCTCGGCCAGCGGCGGCGTTATCAGCTCAATCACATCGCCTTTTTTTATTTTGTCGCCCGGTTTGGCAAGAGTTCCGTTCAGGCGTACATGGCCCGCATCAATCGCGTTTTTGATGTACGAGCGCGTCAGCGGGAGCTGTTCTGTTAGGAATTTGTCCAGACGCCCGGCGTTTTCCATAGCCTCCAGCCGCGTTTCAGTTTCCATGGTCTATTCGCCTTTATCGCCGATATCCGGCTTATCGTCGTCATGATTATCGGCCATCGCAGTCTCTTCCGCCGTTTTCTTGTCTTTATAATAAAACAGCAGATAAACGCAAAGCAATATCGCGCCGATCACAAGCGCCGCGTCGGCGATATTGAATACATATCTCCAAAAATCGACGAAGCGAAAATCGATAAAATCGCGCACATAGCCGTAAGCGATTCGGTCAATCAGGTTTCCAAGCGCACCCGCAAAAACCACCGCAATCACAATTTTGAAATAACGCGACTGCTTTTTGCGGTAGCGAATCATAAAGATGCTTGCGGCAATCAGCACCACAACGGTCATAATGATGAAAAACACCCGCGCGCCCTGCAGCGCCCCAAACGATGCGCCTTCGTTTGCCACCTTCGAAAAGTTGAGCACACCGGGTATCACCTCAACAGTGCTATTGATGGCAGGCAGCGGTGTCCAAATCAAAAACTTGGTTAATTGATCGGCCGCCACCAACAAAATGATGATGATAATCTGAATCATTCGCCCTCCATAAAACCGGGTTGCACGCTGAGCCGTGTATTCCCATCGCCGTTTTGGCGATCGCCCGCAACCCCGCAAATATTCTTAATACACCAAACCGAAAAAACGGTAAATCGTATACACCTTCAATTTATAACTGGTTCTCTTTGCCTTCGGCCAGCCGCTTGATATTCGCGCGGTGCGAATAAAACACCAGAATAAACAGCAGTATGCTGGTCACGTTGTTCCAGATATCGCCGAAGTAAAACACAAACGAGCAGACCGTCATCAGCGCGGTGCCAACCAGAGAGCCGATAGACATTGTACGCGTCGCCGCGATCAGAATAATGCAGCCGCCCAGCACAACCGCAGATTGCAGCGGCATCATCATAATCAGCACACCAAGGCTTGTTGCCACGCCTTTGCCGCCGCGAAATTTCAAAAACACAGGCCAGATATGGCCGACAACCGCCGCAAGACCCCCAATGCAGACACCTGCGGAAAGCTGTGCCGCACCGAATATGCCGCCGTCATGCACCAGCAAATAGCCGATCCACGCCGCCACCACACCCTTGGCGACATCACCCACAAATGTAAAAAGGCCGATTGCCCAGCCGTAGTTGCGAATCGCGTTGGCAGTGCCGGCATTGCCGCTGCCCTCCTCACGAATATCCTTGCCTTTAAAAATTTTACCTGCCAGATAGCCAAATGAAATACAGCCAATTACATAACCGATCACAGCGGTTAATACATACCAAATGACCATATAAGACTCCCTCACCTATTCGTTTTTGTTGCGGGCGGCCAGCTTCACCGGCGTTCCCGTGAAATCAAAGGTCTTACGAATGAAATTTTCGAGGTAACGCATATACGAAAAGTGAATCAGCCGCGAATCGTTGACAAATATAACGAAGTACGGCGGTACCGTCGCCACCTGCGTTGCATAATATATTTTTAATCTGCGTCCCTTATCAGACGGCGGCTCCACCATCGACACCGCCTCGCTGATGCACTCGTTTAACAGCCCGGTGGTTATGCGGCGCAGGCTGTTCTCTTTTGCTTTCAGCAGCGCTTCAAAAAGGCGATTCAAGCGCTGCCCCGTGAGCGCCGAAATATAAACCTTTTCCGCATAACTCATGAAGCTCAGCGCGGTCTCAATCTCTTTGTTGTATTTATTGATGGTGTGGGTATCTTTATCAACGGCATCCCACTTATTCACCGCAATCACACATGGCTTGCCTTCGTCGTGCACGAAGCCCGCTATTTTCACATCCTGCTCGGCAATACCCTCAGTCGCGTCGATCATAATCACCACGGCATCGGCGCGCCGCACCGCGGCAAACGCACGGATCACGCTGTACCGCTCGATCGATTTGTCTTCTATGCGTGCTTTCTTGCGTATCCCTGCCGTATCAATCAGCACATAGTTCACGTCTTCCCGTTTGAACGGCACATCAATCGCGTCACGCGTGGTGCCCGCAATATC
>JAEZIW010000202.1 GCA_023436525.1 Bacillota bacterium
CCCCAAGGCCATGAAAAAAGCTTACAACCTGGGCGTGAAGCTGGCTAATGATATTATACAAAAAAGACAATACCCTCTCCAGCGTTTAAAAGATAGGTTGATCATCGCTCTGTTCGTTAGGAGAATCATTTTGAAAAACATATACACGAATATGAACGGCAACATGAAAGCTGTCTATAACAATCTGGTGGAACGCGGGCTTATCAAGCCAGCAGGTCATTAATTCGCATACTCTTTTTTTCAACGCGGCTCAACATTTATGCAGTGGATATTTGATTTGATAAACAGGCAGCATGAGTGTATAATCATGTCAATATCATACGAAAAATGGAGATAAGCAACGTGGCTGTGACATATGCAAAACGCATGAGCAAGCTCAGAGCATCAGAAATCAGAGAAATACTCAAGGTAACGGAATCGCCCGAAATGATATCGTTTGCGGGCGGGCTGCCCGCTCCGGAGCTGTTTCCGGTGAAAGAAATCATCGAGGTAAACCGCATCGTGCTGGAGGAAGCTGCCGATTCGGCGCTGCAATATTCCACCACCGAAGGGTTTACACCTCTGCGCCGGTGGATTGCGCAGCGTATGAACACAACGCAGGGCACCGCGTTTGATGCGGACAACATACTGATAACGCACGGGTCTCAGCAGTCGCTCGATCTATCGGGCAAGGTGTTTTTAGACGAAGGGGATGTGGTGCTGTGCGAAAGTCCCACGTATCTTGCCGCCATCACGGCGTTTCGCGCCTACGGCGTTCATTTCGTGAGCGTGCCGACCGACGATGACGGCATGAAAACCGACGAACTTGAGAAACGACTCAAAGAAACAGATCGTGTGAAGGCGATCTATGTGATACCGAATTTCCAGAACCCCACCGGGCGCACGTGGGCGTTAGAGCGCCGCAAGGAGCTGGCGCGGCTCAGCGCGGCATATGGCGTGGTGGTGGTAGAAGACAACCCGTACGGCGAGCTGCGGTTCGCGGGCGAGGCACTGCCGTCTGTGAAGTCGTTCGACACTGACGGAAATGTGCTGATCACCGGCACGTTCTCGAAGATATTCTGCCCCGGCTACCGCATCGGCTGGATAGCGGGCGATAAAGAAATCATCAAAAAGTATGTGCTGGTTAAGCAGGGCACCGATCTGCAGTGCAACACGCTCGCGCAGATGCAGATAGCGAAATACTTGGAGCTGTATGATATTGATGCGCACATTCGCACCATCCGCAGTGTTTACAAAACACGCCGCGATTTGATGGTGAAGATGATGGAAAACGTATTTCCCGAAGGGGTCACGTTCACACGGCCGCAGGGCGGCCTTTTCGCGTGGGTGGAGCTGCCGTCTCACGTCAACGCGCGCGACGTGCTGATAAAGAGCCTTGAAGACAATGTGGCGTTTGTGCCGGGCGGATCGTTCTTCCCGAACGGCGGCCATGAGAATACAATGCGCCTCAATTTCTCGAATATGCCCGAAAACAGAATTGAAGAGGGCATGCGTCGCCTGTCTGCGGTGCTGCGCGCGTTTATTTAGAGCAAATGTCCCTCATTCCTCATTTAATCACGGTTTACAAGAAAGGAAACAGGCGATGAAGAAGATCACATTTTACGATACGAAACCGTACGACAAGGTTTGGATGGACGCGCTCAAAGGCGAGTACGGCCTGCAGATAAAGTACTTTGAAAGCAAGCTGAATGCTGATACGGTATCGTTGGCGCGCGGCAGCGACGCCGTCTGCGTGTTTGTGAACGACACCGTGGACGCAGAGGTGGTGGAGGCGCTGCATGAATACGGTATCCGCATCCTCGCGCTGCGCTGTGCGGGCTTTAACAACGTTGATTTCAAGGCGGCGTTTGAGAAACTGCATGTGGTGCGTGTGCCCGCGTATTCGCCGTATGCGGTGGCCGAGCACGCGATGGCGCTGCTGCTGGCCGTGAACCGCAAGGTGCACCGCGCCTACAATCGTACGCGTGATTTTAACTTTAACATTAACGGTCTCACGGGGTTTGATCTGCACGGTAAAACTGTCGGCGTGATCGGCACGGGCAAGATTGGCCGCGTGTTCATCGATATCTGCAAGGGCTTTGGCATGAACGTGATCGCATACGACCCGTTTCCCGCCAAGGATGCGGATTTTGACTACGTTTCCTGCACGGAGCTGATGCAGCGCGCCGATGTGATCTCGCTGCATTGTCCGCTCACGCCCGAGACGAAGCACATCATCAACGAGGATTCTCTCGCCGCCGCGAAGAAGGATGTGACGATCATCAATACGTCGCGCGGCGGGCTGATTGATACGTCGGCGCTGCTGGCGGCGCTGAAAGACGGGCGCGTGCACGGCGCGGGGCTTGATGTGTACGAGGAGGAATCCGAGTTATTCTTCGAGGATTTTTCGAATACGATTGTGCAGGACGATATCCTCGCGCGGCTGGTGTCGCTACCCAATGTGATACTCACGTCGCATCAGGCGTTTTTAACCAACGAGGCGCTGGAGAAGATTGCGCATGTGACGCTCGATAATATTAAGCGGTTCTTTGTCGACGGCAGTTTGCCAAACGAGATTTGCTATCAGTGCGCCAAACAGCCGGGCTGCGCGAAGGATCATAAAAAGCCCTGCTTTTAAATAAGCAGGCCGGATAATATTTGTGAGCTGATGTGATATTACTTTATGAGAATCTGTCAAAACAGATCCGTGTCTCCTTAGTGGTTTGGATGATAAAACAGTGATTTAAAGGCAATGACATAAATTACTTATTTGACTCGATGGGCAAAGAACATTGACGTTCCTTGCTTTTTTATTTTCCAAAAAAATATTGACAGATATCCAAATATAAGCTATTCTTTGATTGACTGATAAATCAATCAAAAGGAGGGTCGGTATGAGCCCGCGAAACGAAGAACAAAACGCACTGATCAAGGATGAAAGACGTGAGCAGATACTCTCGGCAGCGCTTAAAGTGTTTGCGCGGCGCGGCTTCGCGGCCACGAAAATCAGCGACATTGTGGCGCAGGGCGGCATGAGTCACGGCCTTGTGTACCATTACTTTAAATCGAAGGAAGAGATCTTTTATGAGTTGCTGCATCGGGCGCTAACCACCTCGGGCGAGTCGCTGCTGACGGTGGAAGCCCTACCGATAAGCCCGCTGCAGAAAGTGTATGAGACGGCCAAATACATACTCACCGGCATTGACCAATGGGAAGACACCTCATATTATTTTTTGATCGTCATTCACGCCGCCATGATGGATGCGCGCAACAATGAGAAGGTGTATACGGATTCCGAGGTTGCCGTGGAATCGCTGATCAGGATATTGAAGCAGGGGCAGGAGCTTGGCGAGATCAGGGAAGGCGATACACGTGAAATGGCCATCTTGTTTTTTGCGGCGATACAGGGCGTCTCATTTTACAAGCTCAGTATGAAAAACTTCAAACTGCCAGACCCGAATCTGCTTGTGGCTATGGTTAAAAAATAATTTAATGATATATTGGAGGGCATAAACGATGACGAAGGTGGTCATTATCGGTGCGGGTATAGCGGGATTAACCTGCGGTATCTACGCTCAAATCAACGGCTTCGACACACACATTTACGAAATGCACAGCATTCCGGGCGGCGAGTGCACAGGCTGGGACAGGGGCGGCTATCACTTTGACGGATGCATTCATTGGCTGATGGGCTCCAAGCCCGGCACATCGCTGCACGATATCTGGCGCACCACCGGCGCGCTTAATGATGATGTAAAAATCGTGAATCATGAGATTTTCGCGCGGTATGAAGAAAACGGGCGCGCGGTCAATCTTTATACGAATGCCGATAAGCTCGAAAAGCATCTGCTCGAGATTTCACCGCAGGACAGCAAGGAAATCAAGCGGCTTT
>JAEZIW010000211.1 GCA_023436525.1 Bacillota bacterium
ACTATGGCTTAATCTATGCGGGCGCACAGAAAAACATCGGCCCCGCGGGCGTCACTGTGGTGATTGTGCGCGACGATTTGATCGGCAAAGCGCCGGAAAACACGCCCTCGATGCTCGATTACAAGCTGATGGCGGACAATGATTCGATGTACAACACGCCGTCGACATACGGTATTTATATTGCAGGGCTGGTGTTTGCGCATTTATTAAAGGAAGGCGGCGTTTCCGCGATGCAGCAGCGCAACGAGGAAAAGGCCGCGCTGCTTTATGATTATCTGGATTCGTCATCGCTGTTTAAGCCCACCGCGCAAAAGGAATTCCGTTCACTGATGAACGTGACGTTTGTGACGGGAGACGAGGCGCTTGATAAGAAGTTTGTTTCGGAAGCCAAAGCCAAAGGCTTTGTTAACATCAAGGGCCATAGAAGCGTGGGCGGCATGAGAGCCAGTATTTACAACGCCATGCCGTATGAAGGCGTGAAGGCTTTGGTCGACTTCATGAAAGAATTTGAAAAGAACGCGTAATGATAGCTTAAGGAGCTGATAATATGTTTAAAATCAAAAAACTCAATTCGATCTCGAATGTGGTGTACGATTATCTGCCAAAGGAGAAATACGAGATCAGCGAAGATGCGGCCGACTACGATGCGATACTCGTAAGATCCGCGAAAGTCCACGATCTGCAAATGCCGGACAGCGTGCTGGCGATTGCGCGCGCCGGAGCGGGTGTGAACAACATACCGGTGGATGACTGCGCAAAAAAAGGTATTGTTGTGTTCAATACGCCGGGTGCGAACGCCAACGGCGTGAAGGAACTGGTGCTGGCGGGTATGTTGATAGCGAGCCGCCATATTATTGAAGCAAACGAATGGGTTAAAACGCTCAAGGGCAAGGGCGACGAGGTGCTGCCCATGGTGGAAAAGGGCAAAAACCAGTTTGTGGGGCCGGAAATTGAAGGCAAAACACTCGGTGTGATTGGTCTTGGCGCCATCGGCGTGATGGTGGCCAATGCCGCACGGTCGCTCGGTATGCACGTCATCGGCTACGATCCGTACATATCCATTGAATCGGCATGGGGGCTCGATCATGACGTGCAGCGCGCCATCAGCCTCGACAGCGTGCTCTTGAATGCGGATTTTATCACGCTGCACATTCCGTTGATGGATCAAACGAAAAGCTTCATCGGCTCAGCGGAAATAGCCAAAATGAAAAAGAACGTGGTATTGCTGAACTTTGCGAGAAACGGGCTGATCGATTACGACGCGCTGTACGACGCGCTCGACAAAAAAGAGATCAAATGCTATGTGACGGATTTCCCGAACGAGAAGCTTTTGAACTACGACAACGCAATCAGCATTCCGCACCTTGGCGCATCCACGCACGAGTCGGAAGAGAACTGCGCCGTGATGGCGGCAACTGAGCTGAGGGATTACCTTGAAACGGGTAAGATCGTCAATTCGGTGAATATGCCAAACGCTGTGCTGCCGTTTACCGGCAAGTTCCGCGTGGCTGTGATTCACAAAAACGTGACCGGTATGGTCGGGCAGATCACTGCGCTGCTGGCCGATTCGGGCGCGAACATCACGGACATGGTTAACAAATCGAAAGGCGAGATCGCTTACACCGTGATAAACCTTGATGAACATGTGGATAATATGACCATCGACAAAATCAAGGCCGTGGGCAGCGTAATTCGCGTCAGAAGTTTTGAGAAATAATACATAGAAGAAGAGGTTTTCATGGTCATCATAGAAATGTCAGACGGAAAAAAGATAACGATAGAGCTGCTTAGCGAGTACGCGCCGAACACGGTGAAGAACTTTAAGAGCCTTGTATCGAAGGGCTTTTACAACGGGCTCATTTTTCACCGCGTGATCAGCGGCTTTATGATTCAGGGCGGATGCCCGAGCGGCAGCGGCACGGGCGGCCCCGGCTACGCGATAAAGGGCGAGTTTGCGGCAAACGGGGTGGAAAACACCTTAAGCCACACGCGTGGTGTGATTTCGATGGCGCGCTCGGCGGCGATGAACTCGGCAGGCAGCCAGTTCTTCATCTGCCATGCGGACGCAAAGTTTCTTGACAAGCAGTATGCGGCGTTTGGCCGTGTGGTGGAGGGCATGGACGTGGTGGACGCGATTGCGGCGACCGAGACGAACCACGCCGACAAGCCAAAAACCCCTCAGGTGATGAAGAGTGTGACGCTCACTGAGGATGAGACGGTGGAAGAGCCGGAGAAAATGTAGTTTCTAACTGTAATCCCCGATGATATAAAACATCGTCGGGGATTTTTTGTACCCTCATCCGATACTGCGCACTGCCTTCACCAATAAGCAAATACATACCAAGAGTTGTCACGTAAAATAAAAAAGCGTTTTACTCCTTCCGTCAGACACTCGATTAAAATCGAGGTCTGCCACCTCCCTCATTGAGGGAGGCTGGAGCAAGAAGGGAATAGTTTCTATGCAACGGGCTTTGTGTTCTCGCCTTTCGTTTTATAACTGTGAGGAACAAACCGATGGTTGCCAAAGTCTTATGAATATAAAACATACGAAAGGAGTCAAGTAGTGAAAAGAATTCTGATAATGACCATAGCATCGGTATTGATGCTTACTCTGGCAGGCTGTGCGCCGCAAATCAACGAGGGCAGCTTCGAAAAGTCGGAATACGGTGATCTGGCCGATACAGGCATCACCTTGAGCATAAAAGAAGAGGCGGTAACCACGAAGACGGAATCGCTCACGATCGAATACACCAACAACACGGACATTGAATATGTGTTTGGGAAAGAGCCACATTTGGAAATAGCCAGCGATGGAACGTGGTATGTGGTTCCCGTCAAAGAAACCGCAGCATGGGAAGCCATTGGTATTATACTGCCGCCAAACGGAACAAGCGAAGAAGACTTTTCCTTTAAATTTTTCTATGAGGGGTTGATGCCCGGTCACTACCGGGTTATTAAGACGTTTAGTGCGCAGGGCAGCAACGTGGCGGCGGCGGCTGAGTTTGATATTCAAAAATGATTTGATGCAACAATTTATATAAAATAAAAGTATTCCTGTACCCCGTAGGGGTATACTGTGCAATTCAAAACGATATACCCGTTTAAGAGCGTGGATGAATGTCGATATATACACGCGACGCACGTCCTTACTCCCTCCGTCAACTGCCCGATATACATTGGTCAATTGCCACCTCCCTCACGACTACCCCGTAGGGGTGGATAGGGAGGCATATGCTGCTCAGATACAGATGTTGAATTGAATTTAAAAATCCCTGAGGACACATGTCTTCAGGGATACTGTCGATTGTATTGATTGACTTCTTCGTCTACACGTTAAACTTAAACAGCGTCACGTCGCCGTCCTGCATTACATATTCCTTGCCCTCCTGACGAACCAGCCCCTTGGCCTTGGCCGATGCCATATCACCGCACGCCTTTAAGTCGTCAAACGCGACAATTTCAGCGCGGATGAACCCGCGTTCAAAATCGCTGTGTATCTTGCCCGCCGCGCCGGGTGCTTTGGTACCGCGCACAATCGTCCAGGCGCGCACTTCCTTTTCACCCGCTGTCAGGTAGCTGATCAGATTTAAGAGCTTATAGCTTTTCTGCACCAGCGCATCAAGCCCTGTTTGTTTCACGCCCAGCTCTTCCAAGAAAAGATGCCGCTCTTCCGCTGAGAGCGAAGAGAGCTCCTCTTCGAGCTTCGCACAGATCACCATCACCTCGGCCCCTTGTGTTTTGGCGGCTTCGAGCAGTGCTTTCACCTGCGGCAAGGCATACGGGTCGGCGCTTGTCGCGTCTTCCTCCGATATATTCGCGGCATAAAGCATCGGCTTATCGGTCAGCAAAAACAGCTCGCCGACAAGCGCGCGCTGCTGCTCATCCAAATCCATACCCGCGACGAATATGCCCTTTTCAAGATTGTCTTTCACGAAACGAAGCGTCTCGCATTCTATCGCATACTTTTTATCGCCGGATTTGATCATCTTCTCGCTGCGCGTCAGCCGCTTTTCCACCGCTTCGATATCCGCGAATATCAGCTCAAAGTTGATCGTCTCCGCGTCTCTGGCGCTGCCGATGCTGCCATCCACATGCGTCACGTCGTCGTCTTCAAAGCAGCGCACCACGTGCAGTATCGCATCCACCTCGCGGATGTGCGCCAAGAATTTGTTGCCAAGCCCTTCACCGCGGCTTGCGCCCTTCACCAGCCCCGCGATATCCACAAACTCGATCACAGCCGGCGTGAACTTGGCCGGATGATATAGTTCCGCGAGAAAGTCCATCCGCGCATCCGGCACGGCAACGACGCCTACGTTGGGGTCGATCGTGCAGAAGGGATAGTTTTCGCTTGCGGCGCCCGCGCCGGTGAGTGCGTTAAACAGCGATGATTTGCCCACGTTGGGCAGCCCGACAATACCGAGTTTCATGCGTACCTCATTATATTATAGATTCACGCTATTATAGCGCGGGGCAGAGGGGAAAGCAACAGAGAAACAAACGTCTTCATATTAGAAACGCTCTCCGTTACATATTAAACCTAGAAATATAGTTGTTGTCTATATTAATTACCACAAAGAAGTAAGGTTATGGTATATTAGAGCAAACACTTTCATCACAGGAGAATACCGGTATGAAAAAAAACCTTTGTTTAATGTTATGCGCTGCAATGCTCCTATCCCTTGCTGCCTGTGCCGCGCCCGCCGCAAAACCCATGTCGAGCGAAACGCCTGCTCAGACGCAAGTGGCCACGCTGTCGCCTACAGAGGAACCCACGCCGACGCCGGAGCTAATTCCGACACCTGAGCCCATGCCAAAGCCAGCTGATTTTTTGTGTGAGAAATATAACCCGTTTTTTCGTATCAACTGGCCTGAAGGTTTTAAGCCGGTCGGGTATATAATTCTTAATGGGTTTGGAGACGAAAAGGTTTATAACAAGTCAATCACATATGGAATTCAAATGATATATGAAGGCGTTGATGAGAAAAGTGTAAATGATGTTATTACATTTTTAACAGAGTTAACCGGAGCTTCGCTTAGTGTCAGCGATAGTGTAAACGAGTTTCAAGAAAATTACTATTTAGATTTTGATGGGTACATAGACGAATTAGGATCCCAAGTGGATGTCATGATGATACAAAATCAAATTAACGATGAACCGTGCATCCGTATTGATATGCGTGTATTTATTGAAGATTTATCTGGTTATGACATAAACGATTACATTGAAATAATTGACCTGAACTTTAAAGAAGATATTATTCCGGACTGGTTGGGAACAAAGGATCTCTTCTCAGAACAGGAACCACTCTATTCTACTTTACTGTATTCAACTGTTAATTTTAGCGATGGCGATAAAGAAATATACTTATCAGGCTCACGTGATTATAGTGTTGATGAAAAAGAAGCTGGTGAGTATATCGATACCTTATCTGTTTACAACGATGGTTATATCAGCGGCGGATTGGCAATGCTATTAGATTTTGAGTTTGATGAGGGGTTTTTTGAAATCGGGTATATTCACGATACTGATTATATTACTTTTGGTTTTTATTCAGACAATTCGGATACAAATTTTAATGATTACAATTGGGAATTAAAAATACCTGAATAAAGAATTAATTATTTATGACACTTTACAGCGCAGCATGGAAGCAAAAATAATCCCGTCCAACCATAAGCGTATAATAGCTTAAACGAATTAATCATAGAACAAAAAGCCTTTCAATAGCGGGAAGGCTTTTTGAATATAAATTGGCATGTATCGTTAAACAAGCCGCTCCATATGAATGGGTTGGATAAAATTGCGGTTGTGAATCATATTGAATGGGTGTAAAATTATCTATTATAAATTTTTTTTATTTCAGCTGAAGGGATAAGCGGGAGGCAAACGTGTCAAAGACGATACATGAGATTAATGAAAAGCTGGCCAAAGGCAAGGCCGTGGTGTTTACCGCCGAGGAAGCCGTGCAGATGGCCAAGGAGCAGGGTGTGGCCGCGTGTGCGAAGAAAATCGATGTGGTGACGGCAGCCACGTTCGGCGCGATGTGCTCATCGGGCGCGGTATTAAACTTCGGTCACAGCGAACCCCCGATACGCATGGCGGAAATCACGCTGAACGGTGTGGAAGCGTACGGCGGGCTTGCGGCGGTGGATACGTTTATCGGCGCGACGCAGCCGGGGCGGCACACAGGCATTGAATACGGCGGTGCGCATGTGATAGAAGACCTCGTTGCGGGCAAAGAGGTGGAGCTGATTGCGCACTCGAACGGGACAGACTGTTATTCGCGTACCGAGATCAAAACAAACATCTCACTAAAGGATATGAATCAGGCGTATTTATATAACCCGCGCAATGCGTACCAAAATTATTCGGCAGCGACCAACACAACCAAAAAAACAAAGCGCACCTACATGGGCACGCTGCTGCCGAATATGGGCAACGTGACGTATACAACGGCAGGCGAATTATCGCCGCTGCTCAAAGACCCGAAGCTGCGGACCATCGGCATCGGCACGCGTATTCTGCTGTGCGGCGGTGAAGGGTTTGTGGTGTTTGAAGGCACACAGGCGGTTAACAAATCGGCGGTGCTGCCGAATGGCGATAAGCACTTTGCTGGCTACACGCTGGCGGTGATGGGCGATTTAAGAGGCATGAGCAGCGAATACATTAAGGCCGCCACGTTCGACGGCTACGGCGTCTCGCTGTATGTGGGCATCGGCGTGCCGATTCCCGTGATTGACGAGGATATGATGGCCGACCTCGCCGTGCCGAACGACAAGCTTTACACCTATGTGTACGACTACGGCTTCAGCACGCGCTCACGCGAGGAAATGAAACTGGTCAGCTATGCTGAACTGCGGTCTGGGCAGGTTGAGATCAACGGCAAAACGATACGAACGGCACCGCTTTCCAGCTTGCTGAAGGCGCGCAAGATTGCGGGTGAGCTGAAACAAAAGCTGCTGGATGGCAGCTTTGAAATGACGCAGCCGGTGGCCAAGCTGCCGTATCGCGCCAGCCTCAACTCACTGAACACAAAAGGAGAGAAGTAACATGGAAAACAGCATGAAAATTGGGCTGATGTTTCCGCCCGAAAAAGCCGATAAGCCCATTGTTACGAATCTTGTGAAGTTCGGGCTCACTTTTAATATATTGCGCGCGACGATTTCCCCGGGAAAAACCGGCAACATCATACTTGAGATTTCCGGTACCGATGAAAACTTGCAGCAGAGCCTCGATTATTTAAGAGCCGAGGGCATCGAGGTTATGGTGTACACAGACAGCGTGATTCGTTACGAGGAAAAATGCATGCATTGCGGTGCGTGCACGTCCGTTTGCCCGTCCGGCGCGCTTGTGATGAACAAAGACACGTGGGAACTTGAGTTTACAATGGACAAATGCCTGTTGTGCGGGCACTGCGTAAAAGCCTGTCCCGCACGCGCGATCAAAAGCTTTGACGACACACTCATCTGATACCGGTGGGCCGGATTATTCAAACCGAAACGTGTACCGGCGGCTCATTGCCATGGGGCTGCCGAGTTTTCATATTCAGCATTTGGAGACAGAGCTGTATATCTGTGCAGACCGGCGGATGGACGAAGCGGCAGCGAATGCGGTGAAGCATTTGCGAGCGATGCTTGATAAATACATCCTGGCGGATCCGCTTTTTTTAACCAGCCTTGAGCCAATGACCATTGCGGAAGATGCGCCGGATATTTTGCATATGATGTGCCGTGCGGCAATGGCCGCAAACGTGGGGCCGATGGCCGCCGTGGCCGGCGCCTTTAGTGACTATGTGGGCCGGGAGCTGCTGAAAACCTCGAAGCAGGTTATCGTGGAAAACGGCGGCGATATATTTATGAAGACGGATAAACCCGCAACCGTGGCGGTGTATGCGGGCAACAGCCCGTTGAGCTTAAAGCTCGGCATCGTCGTCGATTCCCGGGAAATGCCGATGTCGGTGTGTACATCATCCGGCACGGTGGGGCCGTCGCTCAGCTTTGGAAAGGCGGACGCGGCGGTGGTGGTATCGGCGGATGCGTGCCTTGCGGATGCGTGCGCCACGCGGCTTGGCAACGAGGTGAAAACCCCGGCGGACGTAGCGCATGCGCTGGAGTTGATTATCGGTATAAAGGGTGTTGTCGGCGCGCTGGCGGTTATCGGCGATGTTTGCGGAGCCGCGGGGGCTATCCGGCTGGAAACACTCGGCTGACAGCTTGTCATTTGCATACTTGGCAACCCAGACGTATTGGCGGTTGGTGGAACACGTCACGGAGGTATGACTATGAAGAGTATGATGCGCGGTCATGAAAAGCGGCGCAGGCGAAAAATCGCTTTGGCTGTTGTGTTGATTGCGGTGCCGGTGCTGGCGGCGCTCGTTTGGCTGCTGTTTTTCAGCGGCGGTGATAAGCTTGCGGTATCATACACACCGGCTGAATCTTCCCCGGCTGCATCCGCGCCGATTGAATCAAATGCCCCGGAGCCAACGCCGGAGGAATCGGTGCTCGGTGTGTCCACAGTCGAAGCCACTCAAACGAGTACGGGTGATGTTAATGACTGGTGCCTGGTGCTGGTTAACGCGCAGAATAGCCTGCCCGATGGTTTCGAAGTGAAGCTGACAGAGCTGAAGAACGGACAAGCCGTGGATGAGCGCTGCTATGCCGATCTTCAAAAGATGATGGACGACTGCCGCGCTTCGGGGGCAAAGCCTTTGATATGCTCGTCGTACCGAACACAGGAGAAACAGCAGGAGCTGTTCGACAACAAGGTGAACAAGCTGAAAGCGCAAGGAGACACCGACGATGAGGCCCGCTCAAAAGCGGCACAGGTGATTGCCATACCGGGCACCAGCGAGCACCAAACGGGGCTGGCTGTGGACATCGTGGATATCGACAATCAAAACATGGACGAGACTCAGGAGGATACACCCGCGCAGCAGTGGATGATGAAGAACAGCTGGCAGTACGGATTTGTTTTTCGATATCCGGCTAACAAAACCAACATAACCGGCATTTCATATGAGTCGTGGCATTACCGTTATGTGGGCAGGAAAGCGGCGCAGGCCATGTATGAGCAGGGGCTTTGCTTAGAGGAGTACCTGGCTCAGCTGCAGTGACAAGTGAAGAAAAGAGCCCGTGCTTCAAGGTCTGATCCGCAAAAGCCCTTATCCATTGCATTTTTACAGGTTTGGATGTAAAATAGACAATCAGATGATATTGGATATACGTGATGAGTATCATAATAACATAGAACAAGCAGCAGAGGCGATTCGCGGCGGCTCGCTTGTCGGCATGCCGACCGAAACGGTTTACGGACTTGCGGCGGATGCGTTTAACGAGCAGGCGGTGGCCGCCATATTCGATATGAAGGGCCGCCCGCAGGACAATCCGCTGATTGTGCATGTGGACAGCGTCCCCATGGCGAACGAGCTGGGTGAACTGACGGAGCAGGCGATGGTGCTGGCATCGGCATTCTGGCCGGGGCCGCTCACCATGGTGGTAAAGAGCACCGGCCAATTGCCTGTGAGTGTAAGCGCGGGGCTTCATACGGTGGGCCTGCGTATGCCTGACTGTGACGCAGCGCTGAGCCTGATATCGGCTTCCGGCGTGCCTATTGCGGCACCCAGCGCGAATAAATCCGGCAGCCCGAGCCCCACAACGGCGGCGCACGTGGCGGCGGATTTTGGCGAAGGCCTGCTGATTCTCGATGCGGGCGAATGCCGTATCGGCCTTGAATCCACCGTGATTGACTTGACGCAGGAAACCCCTGTGATACTGCGGCCGGGTGCGGTGACGCAGCAGATGATTGAAGAGCACATCGGCAAGGTGAACTGCGCGGCGGCATTTGAGCCGTTTGACGGCGACAAACCGGCGGCTCCGGGCATGAAATACCGCCATTACGCGCCCAAGGCAGCAATGACGGTGGTGGAGGGGCTCAGCGCCTCCGTAACCGAGGCCATCAAATATCTGTATGACAAGGACTTAAAAAAGGGTGAAACCCCGCTGATACTTGCCGCCAGAGAAAACAAAAAGTATTATGGCAAACGCGACATCAAAGAAACGGGCAGCATCAAAGACGCGGGAGAAGCGGCAAAAAGCATTTATGCGCTACTCAGATGCGCAGACGACGAAGGGTTTTCAAAGATATACTTTGAAGCCGTACCCAAAACGGGAATTGGGTTTGCCGTGATGAACAGGGTTTATAAAGCGGCAGCTTATAATATAGTGAAAGTGTAGGAGGGTTAAAAAAGTAATGAACGTTCTTTTTGTGTGTACCGGAAATACATGCAGAAGCCCCATGGCGGAAGAACTGGCAGACGACGCAGCAGGCCGAAGTACGCACTTAAAAGACATGTCGTTTCAATCGGCCGGTACGTTTGCCTGTGAGGGAACGCCCGCATCTGCTGAGGCAGTGGAGGTGTTGGCCGAGATTGGATTGGATATTGACAGGCACAGGGCGCAGCAGTTCGACAGAGAGCTGGCGCAGTGGGCCGACATCATACTCGCGATGGAAGCGAGACATATAGAAGAAATGGAAGCGATGGCACCCGACCAGGAGAGCAAGATGCATACGCTGCGCGGGTTCGCGCAGGGTGTTGATGGTTACCCGGGTGAAGCCGGTTACGATGTGATGGATCCGTATCGGGAACCGGTGGAGGAATACCGCAAAGCGCGTGATCAGATAAAGGAAGCCGTTGAACAGGTTCTCAACAGAATAGAAAAAGAAGCGAAATAGCAGCACGGCGGCGCAGAACAAATTGCGCCGCTTTTTGTTTTAAAAGAATCTGTTAATCGGCAATTGAAAGACAACAGATTCTTCATCCGGCGAAAGCCGACTCAGAATCATCATGCACTATCGCTCCACAGAAACGAAAAAGTTACAGCAGGCGTCATTCTGAACGAGTGTAGCAAAGTGACTACGAAGTGGAAAAGAATCTGTCTCAACAGATCCTGGGCCACCACGTAGTCGTCGCTTCGCTTCTCAGTATGACAAAGAAGATTTTTCACAGAAATGAAAATCAAAAGACAACATCTATACGGTCATTCGTGTTTGCATTACAGTGACGAGTTTCGTCATTCTGAGTACGGCTGTTGCCGTGCGAAGAATCTGTTTGTGTTTTTCAAAGGCCGATTAAAATATCCTGATACACTGTTGGATGTTGCCGCTAGCTCCTCGCGACGAAGTGAACTGAAATCTCATGTTAAAAGCGTATTGCCATGGGATTCCTCCACTTGCTTACGCTCGGTCGGAATGACACGAAGGAACTCTGTCAGCATCAAAAAACAGAAATTTTGTTGTCATTTATGACAGGCATTTTGTATCGAAAGTATGAGCTTCTCCTCAAAGGAAATGCCTAAAATGGCGACGTATGATTAAGAAAAACGCATTCCATTGAAGAAAAACCCCAACGCGCCGGTGGTAACTGTTGGCAATGCTGTTGGACAGACCGGTACATGCATAGTATAATACGCGCGTGGAGGATGAACGCATGCGCATGCTAAAGTTTCTGGTCTGTCTGCTCGTCACGGTGTTGGCGCTGTCTGCCTGCAGCGGCGTTAAGCAGCCGGTATACGACCTGAGCGGATGGGTAAACGCGCTGACCGCAATGGATTATGAAGCCATGTGGAACCATGCCGACCCGGCTGTCACGATTGACAAAGACGGCTTTATTAAAAAGTATGATGACATATTCAAAGGCCTCGGCGTAAAAGAAATAACGGTTGACAATGTTACAGGGCCGGATGAAAACGGCCGCTTCACATACACAGCCACATACAAAACACAGGATTACGGCGATTTTACCAATACATATTCGCTTCAGATGGTGGACAGCAATAAAGGTTGTTTTGTTTTCTGGAACTATTCGCTGATTTTTCCGGAGATGGAGTCCGGCGCATCTGTGCGCATACGCACCCAAAAAGCAACGCGCGGAGAGATTTTTGCGGCAGACGGCACGCTGCTGGCACGCAACACGTATGCCGATACGCTCTATTTGGATGTGACCAAGATGAAGGATATCATGCAGGTGGCCAAGGTGGTCTGCCCGCTGACTGGCATGACACCGCCCGAACTGGCGGGCATCATCCGCAAGGCTGTAAAATCAAAACAGGCGATTACGAAGCTGGATGCATTTGCCCCCGGGGTGCTGACGGCGGAGGAAAAACAGAGTGTTCTGGCTGTGCCGGGGCTTGGTATCGACGACAAAATGTACACGCCGATACGAGACTACCCGCTTAAGGAAAGCGCCGCGCATATCGTCGGCTATACCGGATTCGTGGACAAGGAAGATTTGCCCGAGGGTTACGACGATTCGGATCGCGTGGGCGTGGCGGGGCTGGAAGCCGCTTTTGAAACGCAGCTGCGCGGCAAGAACGGAAAGATAATATATATAGAAGACAAATGGGGCAAAAACATTCGCACGCTGTGGGAAGACCCGATGGAGCAAGGGCAGGACTTAAGGCTGACGATTAAGCCGAATCTGCAGCAAAGAGCGTATCAGGCATTGGCAAGCCACCTCAATCTGGAGGAAGGCCAGTCGGGTGCGGCCATTGTGATGAACGCGGATACCGGCGATGTGGAAGCGCTAACGTCTTTTCCGTCGTATGATAACAATGTGTTCACGTTCAGTCTGACTGACGATATGTTCAACTATTTATTTAAAAACAAATATAAGCCGCTTTTGTCATTGGCAACGCAAGAATGGTATCCGCCGGGCAGTGTGATCAAGCCGTTCTCGGCAACGGCGGCGCTGGAGGCGGGTATGATTACGCCTGACAGCGAATTTGACGGGGTGATTGAGGACAATGAGTGGAAGCCCGAGGACAAAAACATCAGGGTTAAGCGAATTAACGATAAAGCGGGCTCGCCTTTAAAATTGCAGAATGCCATGAAGTCATCCGACAATATCTTTTTCGCTTGGGCGGCGCTGAATCTCGGGGCTGAAAAGCTGATGGACTACTATGAGCGCATCGGTTTTAATATGGAGGTGCCGTTTGATCTGCCGGTAAAAACATCGAGCGATTTGAACACGGGCTCGATGATGTCGAATCAGATGCTGGCCGATATGGGCTACGGGCAAGGTCAGCTTGTTATATCGCCATTGCAGATGACCGCGATGTACACGGCCTTTGCGAACAAAACCGGCAGCATTATGCAGCCGGTGCTTGTGAAGAAAATATGCCGCACCGATGGCACGGAGTATGTGACGCTGAGCCAAAAGGAACCGACGGTTTGGATTCAAGATGCTGTTTCGCAAAGCAGTCTCACGATATTAACCCCCATGTTGAAAGAGGTCATCGATCGTGGAACGGGATATGCGGTGCGGCATCAAACAGACGAGCTTCATCAGGGCAATCAGCTGCCCTTTCCGATGGCGGGCAAAACGGGCACGGCGCAGATGGGCAACGATAAAGCGCGCGAGATATCATGGTTTGTGTGCTACTGGATGGAAGGTAATTACAACCGACTGGTGATGGTGATGGTGGATGTGGCGACCGAAAAAGGCCCTGTGAAATTCGCGATTGCGAACGAACTGTTGGCACCATAATAATAAGAGGAGGACTTATGATTACAAGTGCATTTATACCCGGCACAGAGGATTTAACCGAACCGTTTGCCGTGCGCAGAGAGGTTTTTATTGAGGAGCAGCAGATTCCGGAGCAGGAGGAATTTGACGAATTCGATACGACGGCGTTGCATCTGATTGTGTATGTGGATGAGCAGACGGCCGCCACGGGACGAATTTGGCACGACGGCAAGAGTTTTCGCATCGGGCGGCTGGCGGTGCTCAAAAAGTTCCGCGGTCAGAAGATCGGCGATTTGGCGCTGCGGCTGTTGCTTTACAAAGCGTTTTCAACGGGTGCACAAACGGTTGAGATCAGCGCGCAGACGTACATCATGCCGCTGTATCGTAAATTCGGGTTTAAAGAATACGGCGATGAATATTTGGATGGCGGCCTGCCGCATATGGTGATGAAAGTGAATAAGGACGAGGTTATCTACCCGTCGGCCTGTGGGCAGCATTAAGGAGAAACATGGATATTGAACTGAAACCCGGCCTCTTCGCAGAGGCACATGCTGTTGTGGAATCCGGGCAAACCGCGAAAAGTGTGGGCAGCGGAGGCCTCGCGGTGCTTGCCACGCCCATGATGATTGCGCTGATGGAAAACGCGGCATTTAACGCGGTGCAGCCGTTGCTGCCGAGCGGACAGACGACGGTCGGCATTCGCATTGATGCGCTGCATCTGGCCGCGACACCTGTGGGCATGAAGGTGAGAGCCAAGGCAACACTCGCGCAAGTGAGTGGCAGAAAGCTCGTTTTTGATATTGAGGCGTTTGATGAGAGGGATAAAATAGGGGAAGCGCGGCATGAACGCTTTGTTGTGGACGAAAGCCGTTTTGTGCAAAAAGCCAATGAGAAGGCACACACATCATGAAGGCGGATCTGCACATTCACACCACGTTTTCCGACGGCGAGCTGAAGCCGGATGAGGTGGCGCTAAAAGCGAAAGAAGCCGGTCTTGATGCGTTTGCGATGACGGATCATGACGAATGCCGCGGCTTTGCCGCCCTGACGCAAGCGAACGGCATCACGGCGATTGCGGGCATAGAGCTGGCCGCGCAGATGGAAGCTGAGGTGCATGTGCTGGGGTATCATATCGATTGCGGTAACGAAGCGCTGATAAAGCATGTGGAAAAAGCAGCGAATTCGCGTTATCAAAGGGCCTTCGAAATTGTACAGCGGCTGAAAAACGACGGTTACGACATCGGCATGGACGAGGTGCTGGGTGTTTGCGGCGGTGACGTGATCGGCAGGCCGCACATTGCATCGGTGCTTGTGAACAAGGGGTATGCGCCGTCGATGGCTGAGGCGTTTGACAAATACCTTGGCAGCAACGCGCCTTATTATATTCCGCAGGATAAAATTACGGTGGAACGGGCGGCACAGCTGATACTCGGCGCCGACGGCTTACCGGTGCTGGCGCACCCGGGGCTGCTGCCCGGCAGCGTGTTTGCGCGCCTGATACAAAAGTTGAAGCCAATGGGTTTTTGGGGCATAGAGGCATATCACCCGGCGCATACAGACGGCCAATGCGTTGAGTTTGAGAGTCTCGCGCGGTCGAACGGATTGTATATAACCGTCGGCAGCGATTTTCATGGAAGCGCAACGCCAAGGGTGGGAATTGGAGAAGAATCGCGTACGAGCCATTATTTGGAGCAAAGTTTGTGCGTTATTATCAAACAAAGTGAAAAAAGGTCATAATTACATTACGCATAGATATTGATTGTCATTCGTATAAGTGCTAAAATATGCGCGTGACCGGGAGTAAACAATTAAGGTGGGTAAAGAAGTTGAATTCCTTTGACAGCGACATAAAGGTATTTGCAGGTTCATCAGGTATGCCGTTCGCAAAGAAGATGTGCAAGTACCTCGGCAACGATTTAGGGGACTCTGAAGTTATCACGTTTTCCGATGGCAACATTTTTTTACGAATCAAAGAAACAGTCAGGAATAAGGATGTCTATGTGGTTCAGCCGATTGGCATGAATCCAAACAACGAATTTGTGGAAATTCTTTTTTGGATGGATGCTTTAAAGCGAGCCAGCGCAAACTCGGTAACAGCGCTGGTACCGTATTTCAGCTATGCAAAAGGGGATAAAAAAGACGAACCGCGCGTATCCATACGCGCCCGTGTTTGTGCAGAAAGTATTGAATTAGCCGGTGCCGACAGGATTGTTGTGATGGATCTTCACAGCGCCCAGGTACAAGGCTTTTTTAAAAAGCCCGTCGATCATCTGCTCTCGCTGCCAATTATGTGCGAATACGTTAAGGGCCTTGATATCATGAGTAATATCTGCGTGGTTTCGCCCGATGCGGGCTATGCCAAAACCGCAAGAAAATACGCCGACTACCTGCACTGCCCGGTGGCCATCGGCGATAAAACGCGATACGGACACGACGAAAATGCGCATGTGCTTTCTATCATCGGCGATGTGAAGGGCAAGAACTGTATGATCGTCGACGATTTTACGGTATCAGGCGGCACGCTGGTGGATACCGCCAACGCGCTTAAAAAGCACGGTGCAAACCGCATCATCGCCTGCCTGTCGCATGTGATTGTACGCGAAAAGGGCTTAAAAGCCATAGAGGACAGCCCGATTGAAATGGTGGTGGGAACCGACAGCGTTCAGAATCCGATTGTTGCCAAATGCAAAAAATTTGTATCAGTATCGGTTGCGCCGCTGTTTGCGGAGGCTGTTTTGAGAATTCACGAAAAAGAATCGGTGAGCCCGCTATTCTCAAAAGTGCCCAAGAAAGTGGTTGAAGAGATATAAGCATGCAAGAAGCGGTAATAAAAACTGCATTTTAAGCACCAAAACCGCTGGGACAGGCTATGATTCAACAAAAACTGAATTTGACTTGCGAATAAATTGCAAAAAAACACTTGCAATTTGAGTAAGGTATGCTATAATATCTATACAATAAGAAGAAACGACGGCGTTTGTTCGGGGATCCGGCCTTGGATAAACGTCTTTTCTTTAATCTCAAATAAATATCGGATGATGACAATTCGGCCGCATGACCGGCTGCGATGACGGGGCAGGATATGGATAGAGCAACTATCACGGTGGCTATGCAAAACGAGCAGGTTGCTGAAAAAATTAAATATGCGTTACAGCGAGATGGTTATTATGTCGGCGATATTTGTACATCCGGAAACGAAGCAATCAGAAAGGTTCGCAGCGGCCCGCCGGATATACTGCTTATCGGCTTTGAAATGCCGGATGTCACAGGCCTTGAAGTCGCAACGATTGTAGGCGACGAAAATCTGTGCAGCGTCATACTGTTCATTACAAGTGTACAAAGAGATTTCTGTGTATCAATCGTGGAAGACTATGACATCACCTTGTTCTTAAAGCCCATCAATCGTGTCGCACTTTTAAGCACCATAGACACGGTGCTTCAAAACAGAAGGCGCATCGGCAGAATGGAAAAAGAGCTCTGCGAGCTTAAGCAGGGCATGGAAGACAGAAAGGCCATTGAACGGGCGAAGGGCATTCTGATGAAACGCAAAAGCATTTCAGAAGGAGAGGCTTATCGCAGAATACAGAAGATGAGCATGGATTCGCGGGTTGCGATGAGGGATATCTCGTTGAAAATCATTGAGCTGTCGCAGAATTAAAGCTAAAGCACTGATAGATAAAGAGAAAATGAAACGGTGGTACGAGATCACTATTTTAGAGGCCGCCTTAGCGGTCTTTTTTGTTTGATAAAAGACATACCTGTCACAATGGTCGGTCATTACCGTTGGGTGGTCAGGAACGCAGCATCATTTCTTATGTTATTTAATGTTTTTTAAAAAAACAACCTGATTTAAGTGAGACAGGCAGCTGGCATGTTTGTTGTTGTATGATGCTGCATAGAAGCGACGAATGAATCTTAGGCTCGCGGGTTGTGCTTTTCGGTAATCAGATCATCATCCTTGTTGAGCGCTTTATAAATGCATAGACTATGCCATAAGCAAAGCATATTAACAGGCATGATGCGCCTATGTGCAAAAACAATAAACTGTGGTATGATAAGCGCTGAAAAAAGGAGACGGGATGCAAAACGATACTATCTACGCACCGGCCACACCAAGCGGCGGCGCGATTGCCGTGGTGCGACTGTCGGGGCCGGATGCTCATAACCTGCTGGCTGCAGTGTTTCGCGGCAGC
>JAEZIW010000153.1 GCA_023436525.1 Bacillota bacterium
CCTGCCCCTGTGCAATTTCTATATATTTTAAGTAATTCTTTTTAGCCACAGACTCTTTGACAAGCTGTTCATCGAGCCCGGCTGTAACTTCATAGGTCTTCTTAATGCGCTCAATTAATTCTTCCGCCGTTTTTTCCGCGCCGGATAACACGGGCGGCAGCAGAATCATGCCCGCTTTCATTGAATCCTGTGAAACATTCACAATCACGTCGGCATCAGCATCTTTCTGAGCTTGCGGGCCGGCCAGACGAATATGCGAATCACTCTTACGCAGACCGACGCGAACGCTGTCCGGGTTAAAGCCGGTTATGCCTCTTCGCGTTAAATCAAACAGCACGAATTCAGGGCGCAGCGGTATGCCCTCCCCCTGTTCTTTGACGATATCGAGAAAAACGCCTTCCTCGGTGTATGAAACACTATATGAAGCATCCACCGACGGGGCTTTGGCTTCCGATCCATCGGCCATCCCCGCCCTTAATGCTTCTTCAGGGAACTGTGCTTGATTTGTATCACTCATGAATGCACACTCCTATATTATTATCGTTATCTAAAAAAGACTGCGTATGCCTAGTTAATATAAACCGGTTGCCGAAAATGAAAACAATGAAATCAGCGTTTGTATACATTTGTGAGCGCCGAAATCCAATCTGCGATGCTTTCTCTTAAGCTGTCGGGTGATAACACCTCCGCTTTGTCTCCGAATATCGTCAGCCACGAGATGAAGCCGGGGCTCATGCGAACGTTAACGGATACGGTGAAATGGCCGTCACGGATATCGCTCACCGCCACATCGAGGCCGAAACGGTCGAACACGGCTGTCGCCAGCTCATTGCTGAAACGAATGCGTACACTGCTCAGTTCGCCACCGAACATTGAAAACACGCTTCTGTGATAGTCGTCAAAGTCAATATAATTTTTGTATTCGGACACTTCGCTGATGCTGCGCTGATCCTGATCGGATACCTCCACACGTGTCATTCGGTCCACTCTGAAATGCGACAGATTGTCGTATTTGTCGATGTTGCACACGAGGTAATAAGCATCTTCAAACCACATCAGCGAATACGGGCTGGCACAGTAACGCTGGCCGTCCCGTTTGAGACGCTGCGTTTTATCGGGCATGTATTCAAAATACAAAAACGTGATCTTCTTGCCGAGCGACTGCGCATGAACAATGCGGTCGATATTGTAATAGATTTCTTCGTTGCGCGTTTTTTGGGTGCGCGCGAGTTCCATGCGTCTGCGAAAGCTTGACGACTGTGTCTGCCCGAAAAAATCACCGAGCTTACGGAGCAGTTCCCTGGATTTTCTTTCGGTCATAAAACGCGCGGCGGCCACGGCGCTCGCGCAGACCTGCGCTTCCGCCATTTCGAGCGGACGCTGGCCCAAAAAATATCCCGACGCTCTGTCGGTGGTCTTAATGATGTCAAACCCGACGTCGCGCAGCAGATTCAAATCGCCATAGACCGATTTTCTTTCCGCTTCAATGCCGTTTTCCTGCAGATGTTTTAATATATCGGCCATTTGCTTTGGGTTGAATTCGTCTGTTTGCTCCTGCAGATATTTGAGTATCAAAAGGATGCGCGCGCGCTTGGGATAATCGTTCAAAATACTTCTCCCCTCGTATGGCCATCAATTGACATGCCATCATATGTATAGCATAATTGTACCATATTTGCGTTAAAAGGAGAACCGCCATGGCCAAATCTGATTCCAGTTTTCAGATAAATAAAAGAAGCCTGCTGACGGCAGCTATCATTATCTTTGCGTTGATTATCGGTGCTTACTGCCTCACGCTGTTTGTGCCGCCCGGGCATTTTGACACCACCACGGATGTGAACGGCAATACGGTTAATGTGCCGGGTTCTTACACGCAGGACGGCGAGGCGGGCCAATACCCCATTTATAACATACTGCTCGCGATATTCAAATCGTTCGCGCCGGGCGGGAACGTGAATGTCGTGATGATCAGCATCATGCTGTTTATACTGCTGATTGGCGGGTCGTTCACGCTGCTGGATAAATCGGGCATACTGCGCGCGGTGATCGCCAAGATCGCGGCAAAAATGTATCGCCGAAAATACCTGCTGATTGCGGTTATTTCATTCGTGTTCATGTTCTTAGGGTCGTTCTTTGGCATACTCGAGGAGATTGTGCCATTGATTCCGCTCGTCGTCGGGCTCTCGTTCATGCTCGGGTGGGACAGCCTGATGGGGCTTTCTTTAAGTCTTTTGTCCACCAGCTTTGGGTTTGCGGCGGCGTTGTTCAACCCGTTCTCAATCGGTATCGCGCAAAGATTGGCAGGCGTTCCGATGTATACGGGCACTTGGCTGCGGCTCATATTCTTCGTGCTGATTTACGGCATTTTGCTGCTTTTTCTGATTCGCTACGCAAAAAAACTCGAGAAAAACCCGATGTCTTCTGCGGTGTATCTCGAAGACACACAGAGGCGCGAGAAATACCTGCTGACCCCCGCGCAGATTGAAGAAGCCGCCGATTTCAAGAAAAGCCCGATCATTTTCACCGGCATACTGATTGGCATCATGTTCGTGTTTCTTGTATCGGCATCGTTCCTCGGGCTGGCCGATTACTCGATGATCATGATTGCGGTGATTTTTATACTCGCCTCCACCATCGGCGCGAAGCTCGCGGGCTATAAAGGCATTGCCAAAACGTTCTTTTCGGGCATGGGCGATATCGCGCCCGGCATTGTGCTGATACCGATGGCGATGGCGGTTTCAACGATCATCACCGACAGCGGCATACAGGGCACGCTACTCAATTTCGCGTCAAACGCGATTTCCAATACCAGCCCATATGTGAATGTGATCATCATCTACGCGGTGATCTTGGTTCTTGAGCTGTTTGTGGCGCAGGCCTCGGCCAAGGCTTTTCTCGTTATGCCGCTGCTCGTGCCGCTCGCCGCGATGACGGGAATCACCGGGCAGACGACGGTGTTTGCGTATGCGCTGGGCGATGGATTTTTGAATGTGCTGTACCCCACCAACGCGATGCTGCTGATTGCGCTGGGGCTGACCACAGTGAGCTATACCAGGTGGTTTAAGTTTACGGTAAGACTGCAGCTGCTGATTGCGGCGCTCAGCATCGGTTTTTTGATGATTGCCGTGGGCGTGGGCTATTAGGTTGAGATAAATGAAGCTCCTGCTTTTCGACAGCGCGGCAGGAGCTTTTTTATGACCGTATGCTGAAGAATAAAAAAAGATGGAGCCAAAAGAATGAACGCAGCGTTTTTAATCATACCGCTTATACTGATCCGTTATGGACTGCTTGGTGCAATAAGCAAGGAAGCGCTGCAGCGTGCGGCTCACTTTCCTCCGCTGATCGGCAAAGAAAAAACCGCCCTCTGGGTTTATCAAATATCAGTGCTTTGCATGCTGATTTATTTCTTTTTTCTTCAGGTTGTAGCAGACTCGGTGTTATTTTATATCGGTTTAAGCGTTTATGCTGCGGGACTTTTGCTTTGTATCATCTCCATGGTAAACTTCGCAAAGCCAACAGAAAACGGTATCAATATAAAGGGGCTGTACCGCTTTTCCCGTCATCCGATCTATGTTTCTTATTTTGTTTATTTTTCAGGCTGTGTACTGCTGACGCGTTCGCTCATCGTACTTTTTCTGGTAGTTATCCATCAGGTGTCGGTTCATTTTATTATTCTTGCTGAAGAAAGATGGTGCATCCAGACTTTTGGGGAAGAGTATATGACTTATATGAAAAGAGTCCGACGCTACCTTTAAACCAGTCTTTACTCCTTGCCTTAGCCATGGGTCTCTCATCTCAATAGTGCCGTCATCTCGCTTAACAGTTGTTCACCATTGATAATATCATACGCGCCTCAATCCGCCGATTCATACCAGACATTAAAATCACCGAGCAGCAGGTGAATAGGCTTATGATTAACAACCATATTGATCTCTATCTTCACGGCTGCCTGCGGATTAGGAAAATAATCCTTAAACGATTTGATTGAGTGATAATTTTTTAATAGATCGACAATCTTATCCGTATCAGCGGCAACCTTGTCGTTCAAGTACTTAACTTCAATGAATTCAACAGTCCAATCGTCTTTGACGATTTGCTGCGGAATAAAATAATCTCTAAAGATAAAAAACAAGGCAACAACAGCCAAAAAGATAATTGTAACTTTTACAAGCGTTTTTCTCTTCACTGCCTTCTCCCTTGCTTTTCGTGTATTATACTATTCTTGAATGTGCTATTCAAGCCATAAATATCTATCAGTGTATTATTAAAAAGCATGTATGCTCCCATTACATACATGCTTATAATAAGAATTCTATTGTAAAGTCTTACCCCAGATTCCTCTCCACGTTCACAAGGAAATCCTGCACGTTCGTCACGATCGACCTTGCCGAGAGCGAACCGCGGTCGTGCAGCTTACCCACAGCGAACTCAGAAATGTCCACCGTGTAGAAATTCACAGGGCGCACAATGCCATCTTTAATCGTGTAGCATGGCGTCATGTTGCCTGTCGCAATCGCGTGCAGCTGTGTCGCCAGCGTAATCACCGTGGTGGCCTGCTTAATGATATCACGCATCGCCGACTGCGCCTCATACACATTCGCAATCACATCGGGCAGCGGCCCGTCGTCGCGGATGGACCCGGCCAGCACATATGGGATACCCGTCTTTATCACCGCCGCCATAATGCCGTCTTCAATGCCGCGCTGCTCAATAAACGGGCGTATGCCGCCGCTCTCGCGCACCATATTGATCGTATCCAGGTGATGGTAATGCCCGCCCTTTATGCTTTTTTGCGTGTAGATATCCTGCCCCAGCGCGGTTTTCAGCACCGCCGCTTCGAGGTCGTGCGTCGCGAGCGCGTTGCCCGCAAACACGGCCTGCACATACCCTTTTTCAATCAGCCCGGCCATCGCGCGGCGCGAATCGTAATCGAACGTGCAGGCGGGGCCGAGTACCCATACGCTGTAACCGTGCTGCTTTTCGTAGCGCAGCAGCTCATAGAGGCTGTCGTAATCGCGCGAGTAAGAGGTTTCCCTCGTACGCGAGCCGCGAAACGCAAAGCCATCCGCCGCCTCGTTATCGGCTTCGAACGGGCTTGTATTCAAATAGATGCCGCTGCAGCCGTCTTCTTCACGGCCGATTACCACGCTATCACCCTTTTTGATGTTGCGCGCTTCCACCGCGTACAGCTCGCCGTCTTTGATGATCACGGCACAGTCCATTCGGCTTTGGCGTATCGGCTTCCACTGCCCGCCGATTTTATAGTATTCAGGAAATATACTCGTCGCGTGATACCCATTTGGCACAATTCCGTCCTGCGGCGCGGCTATTGTGGTCGCATCGGGTGCGTTTAAAAACACCTCCGCATGAAAATCAGGTGCGCAATACTCCGGCAGCTTCATATGATACCTCCTCAAATACCCCTAAATCGTTTTAAATCGAGTCATGAACTACCGCAACACAGCAAACGTAAACAGTTTTATTCGTGGTCATTCTGAACGAGTGTAACGAAGTGACTACGGAGTGGAAAAGAATCTGTCTCAACAGATCCTGATCCACTTCGCAGTCGTCGCATCGCTCCTCAGGATGACAGAATTAGTTACTTCCCATAGCAATCAGTGAATGGGGTTGATCGACACTTTAGCTGTTGTTTGAGTTGCAGTCTTCTCTTTTTACTTCGGCAGCAGTTCCATCAATCGCATCGTCGCCTTATCGGTCACATGATAAGCCACACAGCTCCCCTGCCGCTCGCAGTCGACTATGCCTGCCGCTTTGAGCTTAGACAAATGCAGCGAAATCACCGGCTGCGGAATGCCGAGCGCCTCGCATATCTGCTTGACATGGCATTCTTTTTTCATAAGCCCGTTCACGATACACAGCCTTATCGGATGACCGAGCACGCGGAGCTTAGCCGCCAGCGATTCATACCTTGACAAATCCATATTATCCCATCCTGTTGAATATTTCAAACAGAGCGTACCCGCCGCTCAAATTCTTTGCCTTAAGCCCCGCGTTTTTCAGCATACGCTCCGCTGTATACGAGCGTTTGCCGTTGCGGCTGAAAACAACAATCAGTTTGTTCGCAGGCAGTTCATTGATGCGGCTTTTCAGTTCATCCAGCGGAATATGAACGGAACCGGCAATCGTGCCCGAATCGCGCTCCTTACTTGTACGCACATCCAGCAGCAGTGTATTCTTCAACGTTTTCAACTCATGCCAGTGTACCAGATCACTGAAGCCGCCCAGAACATCCGCCGCGATGTACCCCGCCAAGCTGACGACGTCTCTGACGGAACCAAAGGCGGGTGCGTATGCCAGCTCCAAATCACCGAGCTTATCCGCCGAGAGGCCACAGCGTATGGCGGCGGCAAGCACGTCGATGCGTTTGTCGACGCCCTCTTCGCCCACCATCTGTGCGCCAAGCAATCGGCCCGTCTTTTTTTCAAACATCAGCTTTAAATAAAGCCGCCTGGCGCCCGGAAAATAGCTTTCACGCGATGTGCCGCTCACATAAATTTTCTCGTACCGGATTTCCTTGTCAGCAATCTCTGCCTCCGCAAGGCCTGCGCTTGCCATATGCGTATCGAATATTTTGATCAACGAAACAGCCAGCACCTGCCTGAAACGCGACCCGATTCCGCATATATTGTCGGCAGCGGTACGCCCCTGCCGTATGGCTATAGGCGCCTGTGACAGCAGCACCTTACCCCCGAATACCGATTCAAGTTCAACCGCATCGCCCACGGCATAAATGTCTTTATCGGTGGTCTGCATATGCTCATCCACAAGTATGCCGCCCGTAACGCCGATACCAAGCCCGGCCGCCTTGGCCAGCGTCGCCTCAGGCTTCACACCCGTACATAGTATAACGATGTCCGCAAATATTGACTTGCTGTTCGAGAGCAGTAGCCTTAAGCCTTCCTCGGTGCTTTCAATCTCCTGCACAGCCGCGTTGGTTATAAGCGCCACGCTGTTGTCTTCCAACGCGCGCCTTGCAAAGTGTGCCATATCGGCATCAAAGTCGGGCAGCGCGTGGCTTGTTTGCTCAACCACGCATGTTTTAATACCGCGGGACGACAGATTCTCCGCAATCTCAAGGCCGACGTTTCCGCCGCCCACCACCGCAGCGCGTTTTGCGGCCACAGCTTCGATGTGTGCCGATACAGCAGACAAATCACGCATACCTTTAAGCGTGAATATCCCGGTTGTATCAAGCCCTTGTATATCCGGTCTCACCGGCCTCGTGCCGGTCGCAATAATCAGTTTATCGTATTCCTCACGGTATGTTTGATTTGTGCTTAAATCATGCACCGTCACGGCTTTTGCGTATCTGTCAATCGCCGTCACTTCACATTGGCATCTGATGTCTATGTTGTGCCGCTCAACCGTCTCCTGCTGAGATGACAAGCCGGCAATATCCTTAGCGCTGACGAGACCGCCAAGGCAATATGGGAGCGCGCTGCTCGCAAACGCCACATGCTCATTTTTTTCAAACACCGTGATAACGGCATGTCCGTTCAGCCTGCGCAGCCGTTCTGCGGCGCTGATGCCGCCGGCGATTCCCCCGATAATCACATATCTTTTATTCATGCCGACTTCCTTTTTTATTGAATTCCTGAGCTTCAATACTATATTTCATATTATATATATTCGATTATACCAATCTATTCCCTTTGTATTATTTATTGTTATTTTGAATTTTGTAAGAACTTTTTTGCCCCTTTTTGATATAATGAGGGTCTTGGGAGGTTTGTATGCAATTTGGAATGTCAACGGCTTGCTTTTTCCCGAACGTTTATAACGAAGATGCGATTGACGTCATGGGGAAAATGGGTGTCTCCCGCTGCGAGATCTTCTTCAGCTGTATGGCCGAATATCAACAGAATTATGTGAAGGAACTAAAAAGGCGCGCCGATCATTGGGGCATTGAAGTCAGTTCAGTTCACGCCTTTTCGCTGCAGTTTGAGCCAATGCTTTTTTCAGCGCACGATCGTGCGCGGCAGGAAGCTCTGGATATTTATAAGCAAGTTCTTGATGCCGCATCAATGCTGAACGCCCAAAGCTATGTGTTCCACGGCCCGGCCAACGTGAAGCGCGCACGCAAACTCGTGCTGAATTACGACTATATCGCCGAGAGAACACAGCCTCTTACTGAGCTTTCACAGCAACAGGGCATTAAGCTGTCTTGGGAAAACGTGCATTGGTGCTGGTATTCGTCGCCGGATTTTCCGCAAAAGCTGCTGCCGCTGCTCAGCCCGGAGAGCCTTTGGTTCACCTTCGATTTAAAACAGGCTTTACAATCAGGATATGAACCCGCCGACTTTTTGCTGCAGACACAAGGAACCTTAAGCAATGTTCATATTTGTGATGTTCAGTTTGATGAACAGCTCGGCTGCGTGCCGGTGCTGCCGCTGCTCGGCTGCGTAAACTTTGATGAGCTCGTATCTTCACTCAATCAGATAAGCTACAGCGGGCCTGTCATCTATGAGGTTTACAGCCATAATTACAAAAACCACGACGACCTGCTTAATAACTATTTGCAGACAAAAGAGGTCTTTTGTTATTAATTCCCGATAAGAAAAGACATGTAAATATTAAAAAAGTGTTTCATTCAACCTATTATGGGTATAAAAAATTATAAAAACTAAATAAAAAGGTGGTTGCGTATAATGAAAACACGGGTTAACCCATTCAAAGCTAAAGTATGCATCACCATCAGCACAAAGGATATCGCGCGAAAGCAACCCGTTTGTATCGTGGTGCGAAAAGTCTTATTGTATGCTGTCTGTTTTATTTTCATCATGGTTTTTGGGGCTGGCGCCTATGCCGGATTCAGTGCATATTTTGCACTGGACAAGCTGAGTGCAGCTCTCGGTGAACAGGAAGCAAAACATAACGCCACGCTCTCGGTGATAGACAGCCTCGCCTTTTCGGCGGAGGCCCCCACACCGGAACAAACGTCTTCAGAGCCGATCTCGAGTGA
>JAEZIW010000160.1 GCA_023436525.1 Bacillota bacterium
GGCAAGTATCGGTCGAACTTGACTTCGAGCACCATCATGCCTTCATCCAGCACCGGCATGGTGGGCGTCTGCGGGCTAAACACATCGTTAAGCCAAAGCCCGCCTTTCAAATCCTTATCAAACGTGATGCGCACATTTTCAATCGGCGACACAAACGCCTCACGCCAGTAATCCACAATGACGCGGGCGCTCAAGCCGTAGTTTTTCATCTGCAGCCAAATCTCGTTCGCCAGCGGTTCCGGCCGCCCCTCCAGCACGCTGAAATCTCCCGCGATCAGGCTGTCGCTCTCGTCGCGTGTGAGCCCAATGCTGATTTTTGATATGTATTGGCCTTGCTTAATCTTCTTTTCAAAGCGAATGATATTGTCGCTGTAATTGTAGAAACGAATTCTGTATTTGTACCGGTCGTCGGTTCCCGCTATCTTTTCTCTCAGCGCGCTTTCATTTACATCATCAAAATACACGCTGCGAATATGATAGTGGCCATTTTCATTCGCGTTACGGTCAACGGCGAGCAGCGTTTTGATGGTGTTGCGCAGCAGCACATAATCGTGGTAATTAATATAAAACTTCAGCTCGTGCCGGAAATTAAGCTGACCGGATGCAGCCGTTTCATACAGATAGTCGGTATCGTGCAGGTCGGTACGCGTTAACTGTGCCGCCGGACTGGATGACCGTTCGGTGCAGCGTGTTTTCGGTGCTCTATCGGGTTCGGCAAACTGAAGGCTTTGCCGCACTGCGGGCTTGCTTTTCGTCGGCGCCTTAACCGGCTGCCTTTGAGCGGAGGCTCTCACCGGCTTTTCTTGAGTTTCACCAAAAACGTTCAGTTCGGCAGCGGGCTGCTGTCTCGAACTGTTGTAACGGCCCGCGAGTTCTGCGCCGCGTGTATTCGCCTTTTTTGTTTTGACCGAGGCGGAAAACACGCTGAGCTCGGGCGCATTTGCTCTTCTTCCCGGTGAAGCACTCCTCGCCGCGCTGCTTTTCCGGCTGAAGTCCTGTGTCGACAACGGCTGAATATCCTTACGCTTGGCGATCGGCGTCTGCTTTTTCAGTTTTCTGAAGATGTCCTCATCCCGTGCCATAGTTCCTCTATCCTTAAAAAATCATGCCGCTTGCCTTAAGCAGGCGGGCATGGATGGATGCGTGACAGACCGGCTTGTGTTGCGGTTCACAGCCGCTTTTGTTAAGCCTGTGTAAAATAATCACGAATGATTGTATCACGCTCATTTACAAAAGACAACACTTTGCGATCTATTTTTCCAGTATCACCCACCGCTGTTTAGCGCTTTGTTGACCGTTCGCGGTATGCTCAGCCAAAGAGGCTGCTCATCTGCTCGTCGGTGAGGTTAAACCCGGTTTTCATCTGGTCATCGGTGAATGTGAAATAGCCGCGCAGTGTGGGCCCCGATATGCCAAGCTGGCTTTTAAGCTGCTTGAGCATTTCATTCGGGCGCTTTTTTACAAAGGTGCGCATATCTTCAACCGCTGTGTTCCAGTCGCGTTTTGTGTCGGTGAATTTTGCGCGCTCCGCAGGAATTTCAGCAGCGACCGACCCTGCCACTTGATCAATCACACCGATGAAATGATCGGTGGTATAGAAGGTTTCCATCGACCACGCGAATCGCTTCAAAAAGGCCTCCCGCCACGGCTGATACGACAGCAGCGCGTTAAACAGCGACGATCCGCTGACATCGCTGGCTCTGCGGCGCTCCAGCGTGTTATGCTCCGGCTCTCGGAACGACCAGCACATATCGTAAAAAATCTGTTTCCATTTGCCGCCCGGCACCTGATAAAACTCAAGGTTGTTGTAATCCGAATTCGCCACATAGATCTGATTGATGATCAAGTCCATGTAGCTGTCTGTATCGAGCCTTTCCGCAAGATAATCATAATTCTCTTTGAGAGACATATCATGCGTTGTATAATAGGTATAAAGCTCCTTGTACCCCTCGTTCGTGCCGTTTTTAATCCACTTCAATCCCGATCCGTAGAGCAGATTGACAGCGTTATCATCTTCAATACCTTCCACCTGCGCTACCCAGCTCTCGTTGCGCTTTTGCTCCAGAAAATAAACGCCCCAGTACTGACCGTTTAAATAGACCACATACGTTTTGTAGGTTTGAGTAAGCGCGTTGGTTTTGCCGCTGATCAGGCTCAAAATCACAGCTTCCTTGATTTTGGCGTACCATTGATCCTGTCCGCCGCCCCGAAGCACAAGCGAGTTGTATTCTGTATACGGCAAGTCTGCAAAGAACGGGTATTCCATCGTCCCTTTTCCGTATTCGCTGCGTGCCATAACCGCAAAAGATTTTTGCTGGTTGTCTCGGCTGAAGCCGCCCTGTATGCGAATACCCACATTCTGCTGGAACACCTGTTTGCCGCTCTCGTCAAACACCTCAAACGAAGCCAGTCGCTCCGATTCTTTTCCGCTTATCAGATAGTTCGCCACCTGATAGTGATTTGTCGACCCTTCAATCAACTCAGGAGCCGGGCCCAGCTCGTATATTCCTGTTTGCTTGTTGAACAAATCATCCGGGTTACAAACCAACGATATCACCGGCAGCGTGTGCGCCGCACCGATCACATACGTGGTCGTCAGCGTGCCGCTCTCCAGATACCCCTCCCGAAACGCTTTGGCACGAATCATTCCCGTGGCGCTCATCGGTATCGGCCCAGTATACGGCGTGGAGCCCGCCGTGGGCACCGTGCCGTCGGTTGTGTAATAAATCGCTGCCCCCTCCGTAGCGCAAGAGAGCGTCACCGTCTGTGCACTCGGGTAACTGCCTGCCGGAATGTCTGCCTTCGGGTCGGCCACGAACCCGCTGCTCGGGTTTGCGTTGGCCGTGCCGGGTGTCGGCTGTGTAAAATAAAAAACGCCTTCCTGCTGCGCCATTCTGCCAACTGACAAACCGCGCGGCAGCCTATCGATATTGAGCTTGTCCTGTAAAATACCTTCTGTATTAAAAAGAGCCAGTACCTCTCCGTCTGCGCTCAGCTTAAACGTGGTATGTACATAGTTTTTTTTTATGGTTTGATCGTTAGCCAGGCCTGACGCCAGCACCGTGTAATACTCACCCGGGGCGAGCGTTTTGTCCGGCAGACGGAATTTGCCGGGGTTTCCCGTGTTGTCCGTCAGCCCGTAGCCTGCGAGGTTCACAGGCTGGCTGCCGCGGTTGTAAAGCTCAATCCAGTCGTACGTTTGACCGTTGCTTTCAGCTAAAAAGGCCTGATTCGAAGTCATCACTTCGCTGATAGCGATATCGCCGAACGCAATCGGATGTGCCTCAATAAACTGCTGACTGCCCTCATCCGTATTCACATAACCGGGTGATGGCTTGCTCGTCAGTGCCCAGTCGGCAGTGTATGCCGCGCCATCGAATGTGCGCGCAAACGCCATATCCGCCTGTGAATCTGAAACCGTGACCTGATCGAGAATTAACCCTTGCGGGGACGCAAGCGTAATCACCTCTTTAAACGAGGATATGCCAAAGCCCGCATGAAGTGCTCCCTTTTCAATATCCGTCGCCTGTTCGTTGCCCGACGCAAACACAACAATGTAAGTGCCCGGCTGTATCGTCACATCGGGGAACTTCCAGCCAAGTACGTTTTGCGGATTGTCTGATAAACCAAAACCATTCAAGCTCACCGGCTCCGCGCTCTTGTTGAAAATCTCCACATAGTCGCTGTATGCGCCGGTGTTATCCGTCAGTGTTGTTTTGTTGGCCGCCATCACCTCGGTGATCAGCAGCGGCGATTCCGGTGCGTAACGGCTCGCAGCAAACGCCTGCGCGCCAGCATCGTCGTTTGCGTAACCCGGTGTGGGGCTGGTCAGCGCACTCCATGTATTTATAACCGCCACTGTGCGCCCCATCGACACGTTTTTGGCCTGTTCCTCGTATTCCGCTTGGTCTAAAATCTTGCCGGAGGCATCCACAAGGTAAATGCCGCCGCCATCCGCGCTGAGCTTAAACCCGGCATGCAGCACACCCGCGGGGTCGGTTTTGGATTTGCCCGACGCGAATACCACCATATAGCCGCCCGCTTTGAGCGTGACATCAGGAAATGCCCATTTTACCGTTGACTTATCGTCTGAAAGGCCGAGGCCCGATAGGCTGACATCCGTAATGCCCGGGTTGTAAAGCTCAATCCAGTCACTGTTGTCGCCCTTTTCATCATATATACAGCCGCCGTTGGAGGCCATGAATTCGTTAATGAGAACACCCGAAGCGACGGTCTGGCCTGCCTCTGCCGCCGGTTTCTTCTGCTCGCTTTGGATTATAAAAAATATGCCGACACATAATGCTGCCGCTAAAATAATGGCTATAAAAGCTTTTATTGCTCTCAAGGCTTGTACTCTCCCCGAATAAAAAATAACACCACCGGACACACAAATACCAAAAATGATTTTATCACGCATGACGGCAAAACACAACCGACCCCAATCCATAATTCCAACTTCTATTGTATGATCTTGTCTTTTTAGCCATAGTTCACGACAAGTTCACCGTCATTCACTACTGTGAACCTTTTAGCTGAAACATTTTTAATTCACGCCGGTTATGGGCTGAAAAATGCGTCACAAAACCACATTAAAAAACGACTCATCTGAGCTTAGACGAGACGTTTTTTGATTTTGTTCCATTCACGGCTATATTTTTTTATTTCACTCGTATCTATCAATCGCCGTGTCAATTTGTGTTGTTCTAGCCCAAATCAATCGGTTCCACATAGTCGCGCGTGTATTGCAGCGTATCCATATACAGATACCCATCCGTCAGCGTCACCGTATACGTCGTCCCGGACAGTTCGTCGTGCAGTATCCACAAAGCGGACGCGGCATCGAACTCATACGTGCCGCCGAAGGAAAGCTCCAGCATCGTCATCATGTACGTTCCGTCGGCAGAAAATTCGAGTGTTCCGCCATATCCCGTCGTCTCATACCATAGGCCGGTGATGTCTTCGCCTTGCCCGACTTCACCCGACACCGTTTCCTCAGGCTCTGGCAAGGGAATAGCGGCCGTTTCGGTTTCGCTCGGCGACTGTGCCGTTACGCTGACCGCAACTGCCACATCGTCTATATAAGCGTCCACGTCAAAGTCGTCTTCGGCCTTTTCATAAACGCCCATACCTTTAACTTTTATGCCGTCATTCGTCATTGCAAACGCGTATGTTTTATCCTCCACGATGAGCACACCCATCCCCTTGGTGTCGTCATACTCGTATTTACCCTTGAACGCAGTGCTAACCGAATAAACACGCACGCTGCCGCTGTTTTTGAACTCAAGTGCTTCGCCCCTGTCTTCGCTGACCCAAAAGCCGCCCACAGCAGGCGCTTTGGGCACGAGTACGCCGGGCCACACAAACATGACGACAGCCGCAGCCGCAAGCAGTACCGCACCGAGGACAAGGCCCGCGATAAGCCCCGTCCGTTTTTTTGCGGTTGGCATATGCTGATAGGGCATCCCGCTGTATACGCTCTGCGGCGGGTACGGCGGCCGATCAGCGTCTCCCTGCGGCGGGTACGGCGGCGGCATATAAGCCGGCTGCGAAAACGCAGGCTCAGCTTGAACGCCCGAATCCTCAGACGGCGCGGGCATCACGTCTTGTTTCAGCGGTTTACCGCAGGCCAAACAAAAGGCCGCGTTTTCGGGGTTGCTATGGCCACATTGCGAACAGAACATAGCGTTTTCTCCTTCACATACATTTGATAAAGACACCATGATGCAATGATATTTTTTTTTCGCCATATTAAGTATGCGTCAAGCAGCGTCAGGCCGCCAGAACCGTTATGAGATTATGCCAAGACCGATAAGCAAGAATACAGCAACAATCACCACGACGAGAGCCCCGAATATGATGATGGGACCTTTCTTCACTTTCGATTTTCCTGTTTGAGGAGGGATACCGTTAACAAGAGCCAGCCCGCAGTCATCACAGACTTTTTTCGGTTTTTTATATGTTTTTCCGCATTTTTTACAATACATGAGTTCCTCCAACGATGTTTTTTGAATCATTTTATCACATTAATTTTCACACGGCTATGGCAATATACCTTAAATACACGCATTTTGCTGACAAAAACTTAAAAAACCCTGCGTAAATTCGGTTGCAAAACATGTTGGCTTATGTTAAAATACCATTCGTTATCAAAACGAGAATCAATAAATGGAGGTTTGGACACTTGCCTAATATCAAATCGGCGGAAAGACGCATGAAAGTTGAGGCGAAGGCCAATCTGAGGAACCGCATCATCAAATCCGAGCTCAAAACAATCGCGAAGAAATTCCAGGCAGCTGTGGCTGAGGGACAAAAAGACGCGGCAACCGAGCTTTATAAGGAATACACCGGTGCGCTGGATAAAGCGGCTCTTAAGGGCACGATCCATAAAAACGCTGTGAACCGCAAAAAAGCGCAGATCACAAAAGCGTTTTCTTCAATGACAGCTTAAAGCCCACATTCACGAAGATTAAGCCCCTAAGGGTTCTCCTTGCGGGCTTTTTTGTGTTGTCCCGAAAATAGTTCTATAGTCCGTAGATGCCGACAAGCGCGGCGTTCAACGCAAGCTCGGCATCCGCCTGGCCCGATTTGATTCCGAAATCGAGTTCAGCCAGCCTCTTGAGCCCTTCACGCAGCTGCACTGCGGAAAAGCGGCCGCATTCTTTAACAAGCATACGCGCCGCATAGCTCTTCACATTTAACGCCGAAGCGATACGCTCTTCCGTAAAACCGACATCAAGCATCGTTCTCGTTTTGTACATATCCCTCACCTTGCGCGCAAAAAGGCCGATCAGCCCTTCGGGGCTTTCAGATTCCAAAATCTCCGCGAGCAAGTCGCGTGCGGCCTGTGCTTTCTTCTCGGCAAAAAGGCGGTGTATCTCAAACACATTATACTCTAGCGAGCGCGACGCACAGGCCTTCACATGCGCCGATGTGATTTCCTGAAAATCGCTGTATACGGCGAGCTTGGCCACTTCGTTTTCAAGCGTGAAATAATCGCAGCCGGATAGAGAAACAAGCTCTTCGGCTGTCTTCATCGACATGCGCGCACCCTGAGCCTTGGCTTCCGTCATCACAAAATCCGAACAGGCGGCGGCTGTGGGCGCGGCAAACTCGCGCACGTCTCCGAGCTCACTGATGCGTTTATAAAGCACGCGCCGCTTATCGGGCGATTCGCTGCCGCACAGCACCAGCACGGTGGTCTCCGGCATTTTATCAACATAACCTGCCAGCTTTTTGGCTTCTTCGGCGCTGCCGGATGCGTATAGCCACGGGCAATCCAGCACAGCCAGCAAGCGGTTTTCCGCCATGAACGGGTATTCGGCGCAGGCCGCAATCAGCTCGTCTGCTTTGGGGCACGTTTTGTATTCAGTGATGTTGAGCGTTTCATATGGAATATTAAGCGCGCTTTTAAGCTTCTTCAAGCTGCTGCGTACCATATAATTATCGCCCGCAAAAATGTACAGGTTCTTCATTGACTCACCATATGTTTGAATTGTGATATCCTCTGCGATGCGGAACGCAACCGCATCGCCTTACTATGTTGTTATAATACCACGGCTTTGATTTCATCGTCCAGCACAACAGTGTGTCCCGCGGTGAGCGGCATGACCCGTTGCACCCGCATCGCAGATGACTGTACCGTATCTCTGTGCAGGTCAGTAATCTTTTTCCCGTTTAGCAACAAAGATACAGTGGTATATATTACTAAAATATATATTCACACACATGCCGAAGTCATCTTCGGCTCTGGAGCATACTTATGAAAAAAAACTATTCGAAAACGGCTGCGTTGTTGCTAACGCTTGTCCTGGCCTCTTTATTTGTTCCCTCGCTTGCGCTGGCAGACGATGCCGAAGCGTGTTACCCGGAGAAACCGCCGGAGCAATACCGCGAGGGCGGCATGTCGATGCCAGTCTCTTCTTCTCATGACGACTCACGCAGCCCGCTAACAGCAAACGCTACCCTCCCTGCTTTATTTCGGCTGGATGACTCACGGCTGACACCCGTAAGAAACCAGGACCCGTACGGCACCTGCTGGGCACACTCTGCCATCGGGTCCGCCGAAAGCATATTGGAATCGAACAATTTAGCTAACAACCCCGATTTTTCAGAGTGGCAGCTGGCTTATATCGCCTTTACAAGTGTGGATGGACAGCCAGCATATTACCTTTCGTCCGGGGAAACCCCATATAATGTGGGCGGTAACGACTGTAATGCTGCGGCGATGTTTACGCGCGGTGTGAGCCCCGTTTGGGAATATCAGATTCCATATAACAGCGGCACACCTTCTCAGGTATTCGCCTCCGACTTTACGTTAAAAAACTGGTCGATCGCCCACAAGGTGTACGACACGCAGGTCAATACCGAGTGGAAAACAATGTTGATGGAAAAAGGTGCTCTGTCCGTGAGTTATTTTCACAATCCCGCCTACTGCTATGAAGGTACAACCACCAATTATTATAATCCGGTATTTTCCTACACCAATCATGCTGTCACATTGGTTGGGTGGGACGATAACTATCCAGCGTCCAATTTCAGAAACTCCCCTCCCGGTAACGGTGCGTGGATTATCAAAAACAGTTGGGGGGCCTCATGGGGCGATGACGGGTATTTCTACATCTCTTATTACGACAAAACTTTGAACGCGAACGCCAGTGCGTTCGAACTTATGCCGAGGATAGAAAACGAAAAAATGTATACACACGACGAACTGGGCTGGCTATTGAATCTTAGTTACGCAGACAGTGAGATCATCTATACCAAAAGCGTATTCACTGCGGCAAGCACGGAAAAACTCACGACCATCGGTTTTTACACCAAGTCTGACAATACCGACTATACAATACAGATACGCACAGCCAACCCGTCGGGGGAGTTTGTTAATGCTTGGAGTGCGCCGCAGGCCGGCACGGTGGCCGCATCAGGATATACGCGTATTGATCTGTTAAGCCCCGTATCTTTGTCTGCCGGGCAGCAATACGAAGTGATTGTCAGCTACGCCGACCCCGGCACCGGCACATTTCTGCCGGTTGAGTTTACGCCGTCGAGCAGATACGCACCGGGGCAGT
>JAEZIW010000173.1 GCA_023436525.1 Bacillota bacterium
TGAAACGCTTCGACATTTTCATTATTCTGCGCAAACCGCTCAAGCCGTTCGGTATTGATTTGGCCTGAATGCATCTGCATAAAATGAGGGGTTTTTGCCGACACCATGAGTGCATCTATTGCTCCTGAAAGATTCACAATAAGTGCTGCGGCAAGCGAAAGCAGCATAGCGGCTGCGGCAATAAACAGCAAAATTGCGAATGTCATCAGTTTGTTTTTGGAAATGCTGTTGCGAGTGAGCCGAAAATACACGTGTAACCTCCTTTAAATTATTTTACGGCCCAAACGGTTTTAATCCAATTTAAGCCCATATCAATCATGTTTATGGGTTAATCGTCACGGCTGTCGTGTGAGCCGCCGATTAGCTGCATAATGAACATGAAGCTTTCTGCTTCTGTGCCAAGCAATCTTCCCATATTATAAACAAGCGCCTGAAAACGTGAGCGTCGCTCTGCTTCAGTCATTTCAACCATGTCATCATCCAGCACGGCAACAACATAGGCCACCATAATTTCAATGGATTCATAAGGAAACGGCGTGGTGAACAATCCCTGATCAATACCCTCGCGGATTATTTCCGTCAGTATGGGTGTGATTCTGTTGATGATGACTTTTTGAATTTTATGATGCATCAGCACATTCTGCGGTTTATGAATATGCTCTATAACGACCTCGCCGTTTTGACCGCTTGAGTTTAACGCCATCACAACACGCAATAGCCGTTCGTTTACAGGAATATTCTTATTTGCGGCAATCTCCTTTGCCGCGCCTATTAAGCGGCTATTATAACGCTCAATCAGTGCGTCCATGATTTCTTCCTTAGACTTGAAGTGATAGTACAGTGTTCCGCGCGCAATGCCCACTTTATCGAGAATTTCGTTTGTACTTGTCGCATCAAAACCCTTTTGGTTGAAGAGTTCGTCGGCAACATCGAGTATTTCGTTTCTGCGTTCTTCCGCTTCTTTTACGATTCTCATCACAAACCTCCTTACCGACCGACTGTCTGTCTGTTAAACAATACTAATTATATTTATCTTTGTTCTTTTGTCAATAGGGCGAAAAAACGAGCTTATTTTTATTGCGTAAGTCTTTTGTCAGATATATAATGTATTTGGTAAAATGAGGTGGCTGGTATGAAGGAGATATTTGTAATAATGGCTATGGCTTGTTTTGTATTGTGCGCCGGATGCGGCGGTGAAACAGCGGCCCCATCATATCATCTTAAAAGTGTTGATGCAAAAGCCCACATGTATATCGAAGGCAGTTATTCCGAAGCCATTGACATGACAGATTTCGAGAAACTGACCCGTCTGCATATTCCTCAAAGCCTGCCCGATTTGTACATATCTGAACCCGTCGCAGCCAGCGCCTATTATGACAAGGATGGCAATATTATCAATATGACAGTCGGTATTGGCGAATGGAACAACGGATATCCGGCTTCCGTGAGCGTGTATTCAAGTGAGCTTTGGTCGAGCTTAAGCGTTTCACCGATAGACTATACATACGGCAGCGATGAAACCAACGAGTTTGAACCAGCAACGATCGGCAAAACAAAAGTCCTGTTTTTCCATTACGATGACAGCAAAGAAAAGGAATACAAGCTGGGCTACGACGTTTATATCGCCGAGTTCGAGCTGAAAGGCATCAGCGTTTATGTGGAATCAAACGCCATGGAACAGAAAGAGTTTGAGCAATTTGTGACGTCGCTGATCGAAACGGCAGATACCGTTAACTGAACTATCTTTACTGAAATTTATCAAATGATATGGTCGATTGTCCCGCCGTCCGCTATAATGGCAGCGGAGGAGTTTTCATGCTTAACGTGATTGTGGTAGACGCGCAGGGCGGAGGCCTCGGCGCATCTGTTGTTAAAAAACTCACCGAGCAGTATGACGGGCGCATCGTTTTGACCGCAGCCGGCACCAATCCAAGAGCCACGGCATCCATGCAAAAGAGCGGTGCGGCAAACACTGCCACCGGCGAAGCCGCCATCTGTGCGCTGGTACGCGAAGCTGATGTCATTTTCGGCGGTATCGGCATCATCGCGGCCAGCGGCATGCTCGGAGAAATCACGCCGCGTATCGCGCGCGCCATCGCTGAGAGCCGGGCCAAAAAAATACTCATCCCCATATCGCGCTGCAGCATCATCATACCCGGCGCGAAGGAACAAAGCGCAAAGGCGCTGATTGACCTCGCCGCCGCCGAACTCGCATCACTGCTTTAAAGGCGATATTTTTGTTCTGCTTAAAATCTCTCTGTCGCAGGTATCCGCAGCGTTCGCGCCGGGCGCAATCACATACAGCATCACCGTGCAGTCGTACGCGTCTAAATACTTTAAATACAGCCTGCCCTTCAAAGCCACAGGCTTAAAATCCTGTTCCACCGGTTTAACCGGCGGGCCATATTGCAGATACGCCTGATAGTCTTGCTTATACGTATGCGCAACGCCGTTCGCGGTCAAGTCCGCGTCAATGCGCGTCCAGCCGTTACTGCCTGCATACGAAACATCCGGCTGCGGTTCAAACCCGTCCACGCGAAACACAATATCGTCGCACCCAAAGCCCGCCAGCACAAGCTGCGTGTAATCGTATGCCACCGCGCTTTCAATCTCATCTCTGTTCGGGCTTCCGTCTTCCAATAAACCGAATGTCCCGTTGTTTTGATGCAGCACATACGCGCCGTAAAACGCGCAGTATTTATCGCTGCCCGCATCGTAGATGGACGACGTGCGCGTGCCTGCGTCAAACGCGCCGAAGTTGTAGAGTACCGACATGTCCGCGTCGATGCCCGACCACCCCGAAAATCCGTCCGCGTTGTACGTCATCACAAACGGGTACCAACCGGGCCCCGACGGAATATCGACAGAGAAACCATGCTGTTTTTGCACGCTTTGCGCGCTGTGCTGCCCCGAATACACGCCCATCACTAAAAAACTCCGCAGCGGATAATAAAACCAGAAGATGAGCAGCGCCGCAAACAACAGCCCCGCAAGCACAACAACTTTCTTTTTCATACACTCAGTATAGCACACGCTTGAGCTGTCCATACGCTTGCCAACGCGCAGCAGTGAACTGTATAATAAGCCAAAAGCATCAAAGAGGCCAAAAAGTTGAGAGAAAACCAAAAGATACGCGTGGTCTGCGGCATGTCGGGCGGGGTGGATTCCGCCGTGGCAGCGCACCTGCTAAAAACACAAGGGTATGATGTGATCGGCGTGTTCATGAAAAACTGGCAGGACGACGGCAAGGGCTGCAGCGCCGTGCAGGACTATGAAGACGTCAAAAGCGTTTGCGATACGATCGGCATTCCGTATTACACGGTCAATTTCGAACAGCAGTATTACGACCGTGTTTTCACGCACTTTTTGAACGAATACAAAAGCGGACGCACACCGAACCCGGATGTGCTGTGCAACTCCGAGATTAAATTCGCGGCGTTTCTTGATCACGCGCGGATGCTCGGCGCAGACAAAATTGCGACGGGACACTACGCGCACACCGACGGCAGCGGCCGCCTCTATAAAGCAGCTGATACCGGCAAGGATCAGACATACTTTTTGTGCATGCTGAGCAACGCACAGGTTCGCAGCGCCGTTTTTCCGCTCGGGCAGCTGCAAAAAAGCGAGGTGCGCAGCATCGCTTCCTCGCTGAATCTGAAGGTGGCGCAGAAGAAGGATTCCACAGGCATCTGCTTTATAGGCGAAAGAAAATTCCGCGTTTTTCTCTCAGGCTTTCTGCCCGCGCGGCCAGGGAATATCATCACACCGGATGGCAAAATCGTCGGCACGCATCAAGGCTCGATGTATTACACGCTCGGGCAGCGGCGCGGGCTCGGCATCGGCGGGCGCGAGGATGCCAAGGATACGCGCTGGTTCGTAATCGGCAAGGATGTGGCGGCGAACACGCTGATTGTGGCGCAGGGCGAAAACGGCGGCGAGCCGGACGCGCTGTTCTCACGCGCGCTGTTCGCGCCTGATTTTCATTTTATCAACGACGCACCGGCTGAAAGCTTTGAATGCACCGCCAAGTTCCGCTACCGCCAGAGCGACCAGCATGTGACAGTGTCGCTGAAGGACGGCGGCGCTCATATTGAATTTGCCGTGCGGCAGCGCGCCGTTACACCGGGCCAGTACGCGGTGTTGTATCTGAACGACGAATGCCTCGGCGGCGGCGTGATCGATACCGTTTACAGTTAAGGAGATTCCGATGACTTATATACCGTCTTGCGACGATGAGATTCGTTACCTGAAAGAGTTTGACCCGACAAAATACCAAAACCCCGGCTTCGCGGCGGATACCGCGCTGTTTGCCGTGGGCGAAGATGCGCTGTCACTGCTGCTCATCCAGCGGGGCGGGTACCCGTATAAGGGCTGTTGGGCGCTGCCCGGCGGCTTTGTGGACATTGATGAAGACATTTTTGCGGCGGCAGACCGCGAAATGATGGAGGAAGCGGGTATATCGGGGCTGTATCTGGAGCAGGTGTACACATGGGGCCGGCCGGATCGTGACGCGCGTTACCGCTGCATCACGGCCAGCCATATTGCAATTGCCGACGCGGCCGATTTGAAACCCGTGGCGGGCGATGATGCCGCCGAAGCGGATTGGTTTAAGCTGCTGGATTACAAAAAAGAAGAAAAGAATGGTGTAACGCAGGTCAGCTATACGCTGAGCGGCCGCATTGAGATGCATCCGATTGTGGCGTTTCCCACCGGATGTATGCAAAAAATATATCCGATAGAAAGTGCGGGGCTGGCGTTTGACCATGCGGAATCCATCGCTTATTCGTTTGAGTATTTGAAGCGGCGCGTGAAGGAGGGGTACCTTGATATCGCGCTCAGCGATGAAGCGGTGAAAGCGCGCGCTAGACGGCTGATACTAGGTGAATAGGTAAATCCGAGATAACCGGTTTCCTCCCCCAGTCACCTGTCGGTGACAGCCCCCTCCAGAGGGAGCCAATATTCGAGCAAAACGTTATTTTCATAATAATCAGCATCTTATCGCACACACCCTTGCCTCCCTCTTAGAGGGAGGTGGCAATTGACGGATTCACAATCCGGCAATTGACGGAAGGAGTTGGCTCGTTTGGCGCACGCGAAATGCCTCTTGCATCCCGTCGCGGCAAGCCGCCAAAAGGACTCTTTTTTTATCTATACCGTTTAAACATCTCATCAATTAACGATCTGTATTCTTTCATGAAGAAGCTTCTTGTTTATGGAAAGCAAACAGGCAAAACAAAGTATCGATTCAATATATAAAAGGGCTCTGTTGGGCGCTTATGCGCCGATTGCTCAGTATAAACGGTTCGGGCAGCAGATGCTTTTTCTCCCGATATGTAACGGACAGTCTCCGTACCGCTCAGAGTCTTTTTAGAGTCACTAAAACCATTTCTTCTTCTTAAAATACAAGAGACAAAATACAACCACCGCAATGGACAGAATTATCACCATCGGGTACCCGAACGACCACTTGTATTCGGGCATCTGTATATTCATGCCGTACCACCCGACAATCAGCGACAGCGGCAGGAATATCGCCGTAATTACGGTAAATATCTTCATTGTGCTGTTGAGGCTGATATCCACCTCCGCCTGATACGCCTCACGCACCTGCGTCACATAATCCCGCAAATTCAACACGCTGTGATACAGCCTGTCGACGCGTCCCGCTAATATCTTAAAAAACCGCATCGTCCGGTTATCGAGCAGATTGTTTTCATTTTCCTGCAGAATATCCAGCGCATCGAGCAGCTGTTCATAATAGCGCTTCAACCCCATCAGCCGCTTGCGCAAACTGATGATTTCTCTCACGGAATTTTTCTTGCCTGAGGTGATCAGCGCGTCTTCAAGATTGCTGATCTCGTTTTCTATCGCCTCCAGCCTGTCCGCATCCTTCGCTGTGATCTTCTCAAAAAAAGCAGTGAGTATACGGTCGAACTCAAGGCTGCTCCCCTCCTGCGTCATATCACTCATCATATCCGACAGCACAGAGACATCACGGCTGATAAAAAGCAGCAAATCCTTTTGTATAAAGATGCACACGCGGCTGCTTGCCTTCGGTGTTTTCGGATTTGATATATTAAGACACATCAAATCAAAGCCATCGCGGCTCTCATAGTTAAGCGTTGTGCTCTCAAATGCTTCACGCAGCACTTCCATGTTCAGCTTGGTATACGGCAGAATTTCCTCAGGGTGCGCAAAATCAATCAGCCCGAAAATCTGATGTTTTGTGCCAGGCATCATGTTGTCGGCGTGAATGCTTTTGACCTTGCCGTTCTCAATTGCGTAAACCATTTCTTTAATACCCTTCGTTCATATATTCGTTTTTTTACGCCGCAGCAAAAACGGCAGTGTGTTATAGACCGCCGCACAGGCCGCAAGCCCCAGCACGCTGAGCAACGGCGTTTGCAAATCGGCAGCCGACAGCCAGCGCGCGGGCAAAACATGCGAAAGCACGGCAAAAAGCCCCGATGAGGGCAGCGGCACCAGCATCGACGACAGCATCACATTCGCAATGGTCACCACGCATATGCTCAGCATCAGCGCCGTTTGGTTGCGTATCCGTAACAGCAGCCCCGCGATGCCGCCGAAAGAGAGCATATACAGCCCGAAGCACACCAGCAGCGGCACGATGAGCCGCCCCTCTCCCGCAAGGCCGAATGCCGCGAGCGGCACCGCGACGCACGGCAGTATATAAAGCGTGTCCGCCAGCCCGGTTACAAACCGGAACCGTTCGATTGAGAACGCACGCGACTTGAGCCTTGCGGGAAAATCCGCATCTCTTTGAGACACCGCAATGCCGGTCAGCATAAAAAAGCCCGCCACACCGCACAGCAGATACAGCGACGAAAACGCCGCATCGAGCAGCGGCGTCACCTTGCCCGTTTCCCCCGCCGTGTTCTCGCGCGTGAGCTCTAAAATCGGCTTGTCCGTCCCCATGATCGCATCGTCAAACACGTTTTGATAAAGCGCCTCGCCACCTAAGGCCCGTGCCTCATTGGCGCTGCTGCAGGCCAGCCAGAGCCGAAGCGCCTCGCTGCCCACGCTCTCGGAGATCACCCCGGCCGCCGTGCTGTAAGGCGAGCGCAGCAGCTGAAGCGTGCCCTTAAATTCTCCACTTTTTATCGACTCCTCAAAGCCGTCCTTAATCACAAACACACCTTCCAGCCTGCCCGTCTGTAAATTCGCAATCAGCGTCTCTTTATCACCGAACGTCACCCAAACAACGTTCAGCGCCTCCACGTTTTTAAGCAGCAGCCGTGAAAACGCCGTGTCGTCCTCGTCAATCCAGCCGATGGGTACCGGCGCATCCGGTATGATAAGCCCCACAAATGGGCACACGGCCACGGTCAGCGCGAGCACAAAGAACACGATACCGTAAACGCCCGTACAAAGCGCTTTTAAGCGGTATTTCAACGTGTGCGCAGAAAGTCTCATTGCGCCCTCCTTTGGAACCGCCGAATCACGAAAGGCAGCAGCACCGCCGTGAACACGGCGAGCACACCCGCAAACAGCAGCGTTCCCCCGGCTTGTCCGTCAAACAGCCCCGCGATGCCAAGACGCAGCGCCGCCGAAAACGGCGTATAATACGACACGTCGCGCACCACGGCCGGCATATACGCCGAGGGCACCAGCAGACCGCCGAGCAGCGCCAGCGCCAGTGCGCCGAGGAACGCGGCCCGCACCGAAGCAGCCGCTGTTTTAAACAGCAGCCCCGCCAGCATCATGCCAAGGCTTAAAAACAGGCAGAGCAGCACACCGCCGAACAGCGCCGCAAGCAAGCTGCCGTGATAAGCTC
>JAEZIW010000175.1 GCA_023436525.1 Bacillota bacterium
GGCAAAAATCGATGGCGTTGTAAATCTCCAGGCTCGGATCACCGCTCTGCGGCGCTGATATCGGAAAATAGATAGACAGCCCATATGAATTAACCTGCTGTTCCCCGCTGCGTTCATATACCACGGCATCCTTTATCGCCGCCATAAGCTGTTCTGCCGCGGTACCGCCCTGCTGCAGCGAAACGAAGTGGTAAAAGTCAATCATGTTGAGCGTTTCAGTGCCCGTCGCGCCCGGTTCATCGCCATACTTGTCCGCCCCAATTCGCGCCATCGAGAGCGTTTCCACCGTCTTCGGCTGGGCTAGCTGCCCGTTAAGGCTGGACGCATAGGCACTGAGCCGCTGCTCCACGGCATCGATCTTGCTCAAATCAATAACCGAGCATGTCAAGTCTCCAGCCATGCCGCTGCCCGCGCTCCGCGCGAAATAGCCGTCGGTTATCGCCATGCCAAGCTCTGCGCCTGTCACGCCCGTATCGGCCGCAAGCGTCTCCAATATATACCCGTAGTCCCAGCCGCTGCCCGGCTCCACCTCTTCGGAAGCCACCATGTATTTCGCATATGGTGCGGCCACCGCCGCCATCTCCACGCTCGCCATCAGGCACGCATCAAAACCGATCAGCTCAAACGGCTGTTTGTCAAAAGACGCTGCAAACGCGTCAGACATTTCGCTGAGATACAGCCCGTCATAATCATAAAGCTCGTCAGCCCCGAATCCGATCACGCTGCCGCCGCCATGATCCCACATCAGCAGCGCTTTGTGATCCGCCGGATAATTCGTCTGCGCATATGAGATGAAACCCGCGAGTGTTGCGCTGTCGCCCATGCTCGATGTTTCCAGTGTTTCCAGCAGCGTCAAATCGTTGTTTTGCACCAGCCAGATCTGATTGTGACCGGGGCTTACCACGTCATTGAGCCATTGCGATGTGCCGCCCGTATAGATCAGCACGTTAATGCCCTCGGGCAAATCAGCGTTCACAATGCTCTGTAAGCTGGAGGTTCCTTCACCGCCTTGGCTCTCAAGATCGGAACCGTTCAGATATAGCATCACCGTCCAGGTTCCGGGTGTTCCCGCCTGCGTTGCTACAGCCGTTGCCGATGGCGCGGGAGGTTTTCCCCATACACCGTCCGTTTCCGTCCCGAACACATCGGAAGCGTTTCTCAAAACCGCGTTACATCCCGATAATGAGAAAAGCAGCAGCAAACACAAAATGAGCATAACAGATTTTCTGTTGTATTGGCGCATATAACCGGCTCCTTTAATTGATATCAATAACATACCATTATTATTCAGCAATAGGAAGCCTGGGCTTTACCCGTATAAAAATATATATTTTAATGCTTGACAAGCAAGAATAAGAGTGATAATTTATTAATAACGATTCTTAATAAGAGGTGAAGTTTTGGTTATCGACAGCAAAACCGTGCGTAACACCAAACAGAGAAAATATATGCTGGACGTTCTGCGCTCCACTGTATCTCATCCGAACGCGTTCTGGCTTTTTGAGAAGATGAAACCGTCATTCCCGAATTTAAGTTTAAGCACGGTTTACCGTAACTTAAGCATACTCGAAAGTCAGGGTCTGGTTCAGCGGCTCTCATGCGGCGGTACCTTCGATCGCTATGACGGCAACGTGACTCTGCATTCTCACTTTTACTGCCGCGAATGCAGCAGCGTCTACGATTTGAACGCAAAAACGCTGGAAAACAATGCGCTCAGCTCGGTGGACGCCAGCGGCCATCATCTTGAAGGCTGCCATATTACCTTCTACGGCGTTTGCGAACAATGCGGTAAGCATTCATAATAAAAAAAGAAAGGTGGAATTTCTAATGACTCATTACGGAGATTATTATTACTGTGAAGTCTGCGGCCATGTGGTCGGTATCTTGAACGAAGGTGCGCCCACACTCGTTTGCTGCGGACAGAAGATGATTAAACTTGAAGCCAACTCCAAGGACGCAGCTGTCGAAAAGCATGTCCCTGTGATTGAGGCCGATGGCGATAAAACAACCGTTAAAATCGGCAGCGTGGCCCATCCGATGACGCAGGAGCATCACATCAGCTTCATTGAGGTGATCAAGAAAGACGGCCAGACCATCCGCGCGAAGCTCAGCCCCACAGGTGTGCCCGAGGCCACGTTCGATGTGAAGGCCGATGACATTGAAACGGTTTATGAATTCTGTAATCTGCACGGTCTCTGGAAATCATAAAATTAACCTGATAACATCATACTAAACAACAAAGAAGGAGAAATGATTATGGAAAAAATAAAGGGAACAAAAACGGAAAAAAATCTGATGGATGCGTTTGCGGGCGAATCGATGGCGCGCAATAAATATACATTCTATTCGTCCAAAGCCAAAAAAGAAGGTTATGTTCAGATTTCCAACATATTTGCTGAAACTGCCGCTAACGAAAAGGAGCATGCCGAGCTTTGGTTTAAGCTGGTTCATGGCATCGGCTCCACCATGGATAACCTTATCAGCGCTGCGGGCGGCGAGCACTACGAGTGGGAAGACATGTATCCGCGCATGGCCAAGGAAGCCAGAGAAGAAGGCTTTGAAGACATTGCCAAGCTGTTTGAAGGCGTTGCAGGCGTTGAGAAGCTGCATGAAGAGCGCTACAAGAAGCTGGCTGAGAACGTGAAAAACGGTGTGGTGTTTGAGCGCGATACCGAAGTCGAGTGGAAATGCACCAACTGCGGGCACCGGTTCGTCGGCAAAGAAGCACCGGCTGTATGCCCCGTCTGCGCGCATGCCAAGGCATACTTTGAGATTTACGCCGAAAATTACTGATCTGAGTTCAATTTAAAGAGGCCCTAGCGGCCTCTTTTTTATTGAGTAAACCTCTCCACATGTCATACCGAGCGGAGCGATAGCGCAGTCGAGGTATTGCATGGTAAACGCTTTAAAACATGGTATTGAGTTTTTATCACGGCGTTACATACTGATGAAAAAACAGCAGTTCCTTGCAACACATTTCCTCGGCAATCTGCCGACAGCAAACTGCCGTATGATATTGTCATAGTTTTCTGCATTCCAGCTTCCCGCCTTTCCAATCCTCTTAGATTTATTATGTATTAATCAAGCATGCACACCCCGTCACTCGCTATGGGCGACAAATCTCATGATAAACCCCCTACTATGTCATGCTGAGGAACGCAGCGACGTGACGACAAAGTGAAAGCATCCCAATATAAAACGCTATGAACTTGGGATTTCTCACTCGCTGCACTCGTTCAAAATGACATGGAAGTGGCTTTGTCGGCAGTCTGAGTCACTTCCCGCCGACAGCTTCTCCAGAAGTCTTAACGGAGAAATATCGCTGGTTTAATTGATAGTATATTCTTTCACTTCCATTTTCTTATGCCGCTAAACACGCAAACGGGCGTATACACTACGAATTCGTCATATTGTTGTAACATTTCTGTCATATATTCGTATCGGCATGGTTAAAACAAGATAGCACATGATAGCGCGTTTTGAGCTAACTGTGTACGTTCGTTATAATAAACGCATTAGCAAAAACACTGAAGGGAGACGAGAATGAACAAAAAACACACAAGACTGATCGTGGTTGTCCTTTGCGTCCTGACTGTGCTGTTTGCGGCGGTTCCCACAGCCATGGCAGCCGCACCAACAATGAAGCTTGGCAGCAGCGGCAGCAATGTCACCGACTTGCAGAACCGTTTGCTGACTTTTGGATACATGGATTATCCGAACGCAACAGGGTATTACGGAACGCTGACGAAAACGGCAGTGATTCGATTTCAGAGCAATAATGGGCTTGCTGCCGACGGTATTGCGGGACCATTAACACAAAGCAAGCTGTATTCTTCCGCAGCGCAACGCCTCATTTTGAAGGAAGGCCGCTCCGGCGAAGCGGTACGGGCGTTGCAGTTGAAGCTCAAAGAGCTCGGTTACTTCAGCGGAACCGGCACCGGCTATTACGGCCCCGTTACCCGCAATGCGGTTATCGCTTTCCAGAAGGCGAACG
>JAEZIW010000033.1 GCA_023436525.1 Bacillota bacterium
AGCCTCAACCGTTCGGGGACGGCAGGAGCCTGCAGTGATTATATACACATATTGCCCTGTCTTCGAAACATCGATTGGAGAAAAAAAGAAGATATTGAATTAAATGATGCATTGCGGTTAGTTTTCCTAAACGCCAAATAGAGAACCGTCTCGCACTTTATGGGCACAACGCGGCGGAAATCCAAAATCTCGTTGGTTCTATGTGAGGTGCGCTAAAGGTGCTGTATCCTATTTCTTTGCGCCGCAGTGGGGGCAGTAGGCGAAGCCGGTGTCAAACTCGGCGCCGCATCGCGAGCAGCGCGCAAACATATCACCAAAGCCGCCAAAGCCGCTGGATATCGGCTTCAACCGGCTAAAATCAATCTCGCCGCCGGTTTTCAGCTGCTCGGCATAGGCCGCGTCCGCCTCGTAAACCGCGCCGCAGCAGCGCAGCTTCACATAATAATGCTTGTTCCACCGAAACGTCGGGATGAAAAACACATGGAAGAAAGAAAAACGCTCGGAAAAGGACGCGTTTGACAGCCGCCCGCAAACGGGGCAGACCACATTGTTAAACTCTCTGATAAGCTTTTCTTTTTCTTCAATGCCGAATATGCCGATAAAAAACACGCTGTACGTCCTCCTGTTTCCTCATTATTATACAGATGAAAAGGTGTATATTAAAGCCGGAAACTAAAAATCCCGGCTGAGCCGGGATACAGAGAGTTAAAAAGTACTCATGTCATTCCGTTTTAGCGTAGGCGATCCACTGCGAAATGGAATGGAATCCCCATCCGCAACACTTTTTCATGGGATTCCAATCCACTTCGTAGTCGACAGGCTCGGAATGACAAAACAGGGTTTACCATCAGTCTGAAGCCCGGCTGAACCGGGATGAACCGAAGAAAGCTAAATCTGATCCTGCATGGTTTTGTAAGTGCTTTTCACCCTCATCACGTCCTGATCGCTCGCGTCTTTACCTTGATAGTAGCCCTTGTCGCGCAGCTGCTCAAAAACCTGAAACTGATCGTGGCTGGTTTGGCTCAAGTTGCCGGACAGCACCTTGCGCAGGTTGTGGCACGACGCTTCGGTTAAAAACGTTGCGTATGAGGTGATCATTTGTTTTTCCTGATTCAGCAGATCGTTTAAGAGTTCCTGTTCCGACAGATTCGGCTGTTGATGCATCATAGCGTTTCTCCTTTTATTTATGTGTGTCTAAATAGCCAAGCAGATTGTTGTAGTTGTCGCGGTGATGGCGGGACAGCTGCTGTGCAAGGCTCTTGAGCTCCGGATCGGCAAAATAATCCGAGTATAGCTCGCTTTTTTTGGCGGCCAACGCCTCGTGCTTGAGCTGGTCTTCAATAATCATCAGGTTTTTAGACTCGATTTCCGGCATGAGTCCGAAATTCTTAAATACGCCCATCTGATTTCCTCCCGAAAATAGTTTGCTGATAGTTTGCGCGATACCGGGAAAAATATGCGCTTTAAGTTTCAGACAAATTCATTTATAATCGAAAATATGGAAGAAACGTATGTGATCAGCGCAGTGGAACTGCAAAAAAAGAATAAGAACCGATATAATGTTTTTGTGGACGGTGAATACGCAGCCTCGCTCGGCGCGGAAGCGCTCGTGACGTTCGGCATCCGTGAGGGGGCGGCGGTTGATGCCGATACGCTCAAAGAAGCGGTGAGCCGCGATAATGCGCAGTACGCGTTTGACAGCGCGGCCCAGCTGATTGCGGTAAAAATGCGCACCGGTGCGGAGCTTAAAAAGAGGCTTATAGAGCGCGGCATCGACGAAACCGCGGTGGATATTGCGTTGGACAAGCTCGCCGCCTACGGCTATGTGGACGACGCGGCGTTTGCTGGTGAATACGTGCGCAGCGCGATGCAGACGGGGCGATGGGGCCGAAAGGCCGTGGAATACCGCCTGAAGGAAAAAGGCATAGAACAGAGCGTGATTGATGACGCTTTGTGCGAATACACCGATGAGGACGAAAGACGCATTGCGAAAAAACAGCTGGAAGCGGCGGCCGGGCGGCTGAAGGGCGTGGAAGCGCGCAAGGCGCGGCAGAAGGCTTATGCGGCGCTGGCACGGCACGGCTTTGATTATAGTGTGATCAGCGAGCTGCTGGAGGCCGGGCCGGGAGGAGATGACGCGTGAGAGACGATATATACAGGCAGCTATTGGGCACCCAAGGCTTTGTTTCGGGCGGGGCGCTTGGCGATCAATACGGCGTGACGCGGGCGGCGCTTTGGAAGCATATCAAAGCGATGCAGGAGGACGGCGCTGACATTGAAAGCGTGACGGGCAAGGGCTACCGTTTGATTTCGCCGCCGATGGTTCCGCGTGCCGAATACGTGCGCGCGCATATGCGGCGTGATATTCCCGTTTTTTATACGGATTCGGTAACCTCCACCAACGATGTGGCCAAAGCGGCCGCGCGCGATATGAATTTAGAAGAAGCCGTGTTCATCGCGGGTGAGCAGACGGCGGGAAAGGGAAGAAAGGGGCGCATCTGGGCCTCGAAACCTGGGCAGGGCGTGTATATGACGTTCCTGATACGCCCGAAGACCGACCCCGAGAAGATATCCGGGCTGACGCTGGCCGCCGCCGTTGCGGTGTGTGGGGCCATTGAAGCCGTCTCGGATACAAGACCGCTTATCAAATGGCCGAACGATGTGATTGTGGACGGTAAAAAAGCGGCGGGCATACTCACCGAGAGCATGATCAATATGGACGGCGTTGAGTTTGTGGTGTGCGGCATCGGCATCAACACAGACGCATCGCTGTTTGAGGACGAAATTAAAAACACGGCGTTTGCGCTTAAGAGCAACAACACACTGCTGGCCGCCGCCGTGATTGACCGTTTTATGGATGGCTACGATCAATTTACGCAGAATGGGCTGGCACCGTTTATGCAGCTGTTCCGCAGCCGCAGCGCGATTTCGGGAACGGTGACGGTATCGGGCATGGGCAGCAGCGAGACGGGTGAACTGCTGGGTTACGACGACGACGGTGCGATACTGTTAAGCTGTGCCGGGCAGACCAAGCGGTTTGTGGCGGGCGAGGTATCGCTGAGGGGAGAAAACGGCTATGTATAGCGGAAGCCTGACGGATATAAGCGGCGTGCTTGCGGGGCATTATACAGACGACGCGGCACAGACCGGCTGCACCGTGGTGCTGCTTGGCAGCGGTGCGGTAACGGGTGTGGACGTGCGCGGCAGTGCGCCGGGCACGCGCGAAACGGATTTGCTGCGGCCCACGAACGCGGTGCAGCAGGCGCATGCGCTGCTGCTATCGGGCGGCAGTGCGTTTGGGCTCGCGGCGGCAGACGGCGTGATGCGCTGGCTGGAAGAGCAGGGCACCGGCTTTGATACGGGCGTGGCGCGCGTGCCGATTGTACCCGCGGCGGTGCTGTTTGACCTTGCGGTCGGCAGTGCATCGATGCGGCCGGACGCGGCGGCTGGATACAAGGCATGCCAAAACGCGTCTGTCAATTTAACTCAAGGCCGCGTCGGTGCGGGCGCAGGAGCCACAGTCGGTAAGGCGGCGGGCATGCAGCAGGCAGCGCGCGGAGGCTTCGGCACGGCATCTGTGATGCTGCCGGGCGGTGTGATCGTCGCGGCGGCGTTTGCGGTGAACGCACTGGGAGACATATACGACCACACGACAGGCCAAAAAGTTGCCGGAATGAAGGGCGGCACAGTCAGCGAGGTGCTGATGGGCGGCAGCGGTATGGATTTTTCGGGACAGAACACAACACTCGGCATCGTGGGTACCAACGCGATGCTTTCGAAAGAGCAGGCGAACAAGCTCGCCGCAATCGGGCAGGACGGCATCGCGATGGTGATACGCCCCGCGCACACCATGTTTGACGGAGATACCGTGTTTGCTTTCGGCACGGGTGAAAAAACCGGTGACTTTAACGCGATTCTCGCGGCGGGCGCTGAGGCGGCGGCCCGCGCGGTAATCAATGCGGTGACGGAGGCGGACGCATGATCATCGGGACGGGCGTCGATATCGTGGAAATTGAGCGCATTGCCAAAGCCGCGAAGAACGAGCGGTTTTACGATAAGATATTTTCAGACGCGGAAATGGTGCTGTTTGAAGCGTGTAAATACAGAATGGAAACGGTGGCCGGGCGGTTTGCGGTGAAAGAGGCCGTGATGAAGGCGCTGGGATGCGGCCTTGGCGATGTGCCGATGAAGGATATCGAAACGCTGCGCGCGCCGTCGGGGCAGCCGCTGCTCAAGTTGATGGGGGCGGCGAAGCAAAAAGCCGATGCCCTTGGCGTGAAACAAATGCATATTTCCATTTCTCACTCCGAGCGTTATGCGGTGGCACAGGCCGTCGCGGAAGGAGATGCCACATGATACCCGTATTACGCAAAAGCGATATGCAGGCGCTGGATCGATTTATGATTGAGCAGCGACATATACCTTCGATGGTGCTGATGGAAAACGCGGCGTTCGGCATCACAACCGTGATCACCGGGCGGTTTGACAATACAACCAAAATTGTGGCGGTATGCGGCACCGGCAACAACGGCGGCGACGGTTTCGCGGCGGCGAGGCAGCTTGAGGCAAAGGGCTATCCTGTCACCGTATGCCTGATCGGCAAAGCAGAGGCGCTTAAAGGCGATGCGGCACTGAACGCGGCATACTTTGGTTCGCGCATTATTGAGATAGAAGACGAGTGCGCGGACAGGGCGCAGCTGACCGATATTGCTTGCGGCGTGGTTATCGACGCGGTTTTCGGCGTGGGGCTGTCAAGAGACGTGGCCGGGCTTAACGCCGCAGTGATTGAACTGATAAATGCCAGCGGTGCTTATGTCGTCGCGTGTGATATCGCGTCGGGCATCGATGCGGACACGGGTGCGGTGCGCGGCATTGCGGTGAACGCCGACGAGACGGTGACGTTTCAATGCGCAAAGCCGGGGCAGTTGCTGTATCCCGGGCGCGCGCATACCGGCAGGCTCACCGTCAAAGAAATCGGCGTGATGCAAGGATTTACGCAGGGGCTCATGGCCTGGGCGGATAAGGTGACGCTGCAGCCGCGACAAAGAAATACCAACAAAGGCAGCTTCGGGCATCTTGCGTGCGTGGCGGGCAGCCAGGGCATGGCAGGCGCGGGGCTTATGTGCGTGGGTGCGGCGCTGCGCGCGGGTGCGGGGCTTGTATCGGCAGGCGTACCCAATTGTTTGCAAAGCGTGTTTGAAGCAGCCAACCCCGAAAGCCTGACGTTCGCGCTTGACGATTTTTCGGGCAGCCTTTCTGAAGACTGCCTTAATGGCCTTGATAGGCTGATGATTGGCAAAACAGCGCTTGCCGCGGGGCCGGGACTATCCACCAGTAGCGGCGCGATGGCGGCAGTCAGGCATCTGGTGACGCATGATGATATCCGCAAGGTGTTTGATGCGGATGCGCTGAATCTGATAGCCAAGGATTTAAAGTTGCTGAACGAAAAAAAGGGTGATATTGTTTTAACGCCGCACGTTAAGGAGTTTTCCCGGCTTTGCGGCGCATCTGTGGAACAGATATTAAGCAATCCGCTTTTCTATGCGCAAGCCTTTGCTCAAAACCACGGCGTTGTGTTGCTGCTCAAAGGCGCAACGACGATCATAACGGACGGACAGCGTATGGTATTTGTAACGGCCGGGTCGCCCGGCATGGCGCGCGGCGGCAGCGGCGATATATTGACAGGCGTGATCGGCGGATTGATGTGCGGCGGGCGCGAGGGCGGGAAAACCGCGTTTGAGGCGGCAGTAACAGGGGCCTATATTTGCGGCAAAGCGGGGGAGGCTGCGGCGCTAAATAAGGGTGAGTTGTCGATGACGGCTGTGGATACGCTTGCACATATATCGGCTGTCACTAAGAAAATGCTGGGCGAAGCGGTGAAATGATGAAGAGTTATCCGAAAGGTCAGCAGTTCTCTTTTTGTTTGTTTGATATTTCGATCAGTTGTTCCAAAAACTTTCCCTGTTTTTGGATTTCTACGTTTGTTGAAAGTGGAACATGATTTTTGAGTGTATCGTCAACCAACTGATTAAGCTTGTTTCTTTCCGAACAAATGAGGTTCTGCGTTATTTCCATAACAGACTCCATTCCGTACAGATTACATACTTTCACAATATATAGTCATATATTCCAATTGTCAATTGACAAAAGGTTTGTTTTTTTATTATTTTTTTAGAAACAATCAAAGCAGCCAAATAGCGCCGCAACACCCGAGATGGGAGAGAATCATGTGATTTCCTCCATGCATACATTTTTATATTATCAGATCAGGAGGCTTCAACTTGCAGTTAAATTTTGAGACTATTATAGCACCATTTGGCAAACCAACAAGCCGTTGCTTGCTCGGCGCGGTTTTTCGCCAAAAATCTTTATATTTCGGGGCAAAACTGCTGGACAACCACAATATCTTGTGATATTTTAAAACAAATGGACAACCCTTTAATCCGGACCAGAGAGCCCGGCAAGGTATGCTTTTTTTTGAGTGCAATCAAAGCCTTGCCAAAAGCAAGGCTTTTTTTAATGCCTGTCAGTTGAAAAAAGAGTTTGGTTTAGAGGGCAAACGGTTTGCAATATTCCAAAAATATCGGCAAACCTTAATAACGCACCATAATATCAAGGAGGATGTATATGAATAAAGACCAGCAGGCATTTGGTTATTTACCAGATGAGAGACCGCCAATATGGAAGCTGTTACTGTACGCATTGCAGCAGATTGTCGTTATGTTCCCCGCTACAATTCTTGTGGCGCTCATAACCGGGTTCCATCTTGACATCACGATCTTTGCAAGCGGTTTTGCGACGTTGTGCTTCATTCTCATCACAGGCAAAAAAATCCCTCTCTACTTCGGCTCCAGCTTTTCTTATCTCTCCGCTATCATAGGTTTAACAGGCGGCGTCGAATTCGGCCAGATTCTGCCCGACAGCACGATTTCGGCTGTGCAGTTCGGTATCATGGCTTCAGGTATCGTGTCGATCGTCGTCGGCATTATTGTGAAGCAGTTTGGCAGAAAACAGATTGAAAAAGTGCTGCCGCCCACAATCACAGGCCCAATTGCGATGGTTATCGGCTTAACGCTGGCGGCCAATGCGCTCGGTGATGCGGCGCCTGTTCAAGGAGCAGAAGGTATTGCCGGCTCCGACTGGGTATGGCTCGTTTCATTGGTTACATTGCTTGCCACAATACTCTTCGCTGTTTATTTGAAAGGCGTATGGGGGCAGCTGCCGCTGCTGTTCGGGCCGATTGTCGGCTGTATTACAGCGGCCATCGTGATGGCTGTTACCGGAGAATCGCTGTTCAGAACGCTGCCTGAAGCGGCAGGTGCCGGCGCGGCGTTGATTCCGGGCGTGTTATCGGTGCCTCACTTCACATTGCCGTCGATTTCGTGGCCCGCGGTTGCGGCCATTATGCCGATTGCGATTGCGACGATTCCCGAATCGACCGCGCATGTATTCCAGCTTGATATTTACGTGAACGATGTTGCCCGCAAAAAGGGCAAGGCCGATTATGACATCGGCAACAGACTCGGCCAGAACCTCATCGGCGACGGCGTAGGCGACATTGTGGCCGGCGCATTCGGCGGCCCGGCGGGCACAAACTACGGCGAAAACATCAGCACGATGGCCATCACGAAGGTGTTCTCGGTGCCGGTGCTGATTGCGGCGGCGATTATCGCGATGGTGCTTTCGTTTGTCACCCCGCTCGTCAACGTGATTTACGGTATACCGCAGGCGGTTATCGGCGGCATTGAAATATTCCTGTTTGGCGCGATTGCCGCTCAGGGTATTGCGATTATGATTGACCGCAAGGTGGATATGTTCAGCGCGAAGAACATTGCTGTGATCGCCGTGATTATGATTATCGGCGTTGGCGGACAGTTCAAGTTCGGCGGCATGATTCCGTTCCTTGGTATGCAGGTGCCCTGCATTGCGGGTGCGGCGATTGTGGGTATTCTTTTGAACATGCTGCTCAGCATTGGCGGCAAGAAGAAGGAAGCAGCGGAAGCTGAAAAGGCTGAGTAACGCAGAGACTTCATAGTATGAAACAGCAAGGCCGGAGAAATCCGGCCTTGTTTTCGTATATTCAACTAGTTAAAGTTAATAGATTATCCAACACTACGTAATTCATAAAAAACTAGTTTTCGTTGTCCGACAGGTTCCTTATTTATATTAGATTCATAAGCGAAACTCCATTCCAGAAATACTGATTTGGAGTCAAGTAGAATATCTTGGTATTTACGTTTAATAATTTGAGAGAACTTTATGATTTCGTCAATCTCAAAATTATTCAGAAACTCGCTATCTCCTGTAAAACTCATATTGTGCATACTGTCGAAGTGTATAGAAACATCAACTTTATTAAAAGTAACTAAGTTCCATAGGTCATCTTTTGCAGCTTCAATAACAATTCTATGGTTCGCAACTTCCAAGACCCCGCTTTTTTCTGCTATGAAATATGGATAATATATTATCAGACTGTCTTCTCCTAATATGTTTTGTAACCCCTCTGCAAATTTCTCTGCCTCATCGGCGGTGACACCAACTTTTCTTGGCAAATTAAGATCATTGCCTTCCCAAATGGCTGAGCGGATTGTCCAAAGAATATTTCTATCTAGTTTTGTTCCTTTTTCGTATTTCTTCCATGGAACAGTTGGAAGCCCGGAACTTTGTAGTTCGTAGAAGCCTTGTAGTTTGTTCATTATTTTATCCTTTAAATTTTAATTCCTGGATTAAACAGTCTATCGTTTTCTTCTATAGCATAACGATCAGTCATACTTGAAATATAATCGCATATCACTCTTAATTCGTTGTCTTCGGCACCTGAGTGTCTCCCGTCTCTTTTAATATTATTATACCTGTATAACCACTTGGGTGGAAGTAGTTTTGGATTATTAGCGTAAGCATTAAAGAGATTGGAAGCTAATGTTACAGCTTTACTATCCATTGTAGCTATAGTTTGAGTCTCATATATATTTTTATATATAAATTTCTTAAACGTTTTAAAAAAATCTTCGTTACTTTTCGAAAAAGCTATAATTTTCTTCTTTTTTTCGGATGATCTTCTCACATCCTCCAAACTAATTATTTTTTCTTTTAAAATATTCTCATAGCTATCTTGTGTAAGTCTTTGAATTAATATATGTATTAGATTTCTGATAAAATAGGTTTCTTTATATTGATCAGTATTGATTACTATCCCTGTACTTTCACTAACTAGATCAATCAGATTGCGAAAATTCTTTTGGATATCCGGATTGTTCTTTATTGAACGTTCGACTATACCGGATTTTATTCCATCCTCCAAGTCGTGACATATATAAGCGATTGTATCGACCATAGATACAATTTGTCCTTCTAATGTAGAGCACGGTAAATTGGGGTTTAACTCCTCATATATACCACTACGATCATTGTTATGTTTTAAAATACCCTCTCTTACCTCATAGGTAAGATTTAAACCGATGATATTTTCTTCTCGCTGCTCGATTTGATCTACAACCCTAACACTTTGCTCATTATGAAAAAATCTACCCATCTCTCTTCTGCTGAGTTCTTCATCAAAATATCTTTCCACTGCGTGTCCAAAAGGAGTATGCCCTAAATCATGTCCCAAAGATATAGCCTCTGCTAAATCTTCGTTCAAAGCTAATGACTTACATATGCCTCTAGCAAACTGTGAAACTTCTAAAGTATGGGTTAATCTAGTTCTAAAATGGTCGCCTTCATGATTGACAAACACCTGAGTTTTATACATAAGCCGTCGGAACGCTTTAGTGTGAATTATTCGATCTCTATCACGTTGGAAAGAGCCTCTATTATCGGGTTCATTACTAGGTTCTACATTTTTACGACTGTTTTCTCTGGTCTTTAACGTAGCAAAAGGAGCCAAAATCTCAGCATAACTATTCTCAATATCTTCCTTCATGCGAGGTAGCTTTATCTCTTTATTCATTATTACAAAACCCCTTTCTTAACAATGTTATAATATAATGATTAATCACAATAGGCAATTTAACAAAAAGTAGCAATAGATATATTTAAATTGGGAAATCTCACTTACAGCCCTCTCAGCTTTTCCGCCCGCTCCTGCACATCCGCCTCATGCTCCTCTTCACTCACGCTCGGGTCGCGCGTGTCGAAGTAAATGCGGCAGGGAAGTGCCCCGCACTTGCCGCAGTGCTTATACCCCTTGCTCTCGCAGCACCCGTATACCGGGCACACCTCGTCGCCCACATACGGCGCCCAATACACCTTGCCTTTAATCTCAGCGCAGCCGTCGCAATCCGTTTTGTATTGCGGGCAGTCGCCGCAGTCACATCCGCAAGCATTCAGCATTTTCCTTCTCCCATCTCAACCGGTGGTAATCAGTTTCTCAAGGCTGTCCTTTATCCCATTGAGCTTTCTTTCCTGTTCGCTCTGCATACTTTTAAGCTTATCAAGCGCCGTTGCCACTTTGTTCATCGCCTCTGTCACACTGTCCTGCGCATCATTGATTCTTGAATGCACCATGAAATCGGTGAATAGGTTGTCAAAGAAAATATCAACCAAACTGAGTGAGTCGCTTATATCAATGCTCAAGCGTACATCGCCCATTTCTTCTTGAAAACGCTCCAGCCGTCTTTGAGCCAAAACCATGGAATCGGCCGCTTCATCAATGCGTTCATGCTTCAAGATACCTGAAATCATTCCGCCGCCAATCACATCCCATGTGCTGTAATCCTCCGCAGAATCAAGCTCGTTAAGTGCGGCTCTCAGCGCCTCTTGGGCGTCTTCACCGGCCTTTATGGCTTCGCCGATCTCCTTAATGCTGATCTGTGCCGCGTTGATGTTTTTTTCATGCTCCAAAATTAGCTCGCCCTCATAGCTGTTTTGCTCAATAAGGGTCAGCCGTTTCATCGCAAACAGTGCATCATATTTTTGCTGACAGCCCAAATACGCATCGTGCTCGGCAGTGAGCGTATCGATTCTGTCGCTGACCTCTTTAACATCCTTAAGGGCTTGATCGTATTTAAGCTTGGCAGCCAGCGCTTCGGCTTTTTCTTTTTCAATGTGCTTTTCGAGCGTCCCCAGCACCGAAAAAATCACAGAGGAAAAGCTGTTTTTCTCAAGCTTTAATAAATCCGCATTCTCCTTTTCCAGCGTCGCTTTTAAACCGTCGCATCTGCGCATCAGGATGCTTTTAAAGCCTTTTGCGGCAGCAATCATTGATGCCAGCTTCTTCTGCCGCGCAATGTTTTGCTGTAAGATAATAAGCTGATTGTTCAGTTCCTGAATGTCCATAGGTTTTCGTTTCTCCTTTGTGTGTTGTCATCCGATCTCAGCCACAACAATGGAATCAATACGCTGTGCGTCCGCCTGCACCGCCAGCGAGTACTCCGCCACGCCAAGCTTCGGCATAATCTTCTGAAACAGCGGGTAATTCTCACGGATATCAAGAGACGGGAGCAGTGAGCGCACGTCGTCCTCGGTATCTGCGTACCAAATCATCCTCGTGTTCGGCAGGTTCTTCAGCACAATCAGGTTGCTGATGTCAATGCCCTTTTTGCTGTAATAATCAAAAACCACAGCGGCTTTGCCAAACCGCGCCATTTGCGAGAATACGGTCTTCACTTCATCTCTTTTAAGGTAGTTAAATACACTTAATATCAAAAAAATGAGGCGGCCTTTCACCTCAATACTGTCAAACGTGGATGCATCGAGAATAGACCCCGCAATGGCCCGGCAGCGTGGGTGCGGCGCAATGAGCTGTTCGCGCAGCGCAATAACATTTGGAAGATCGATATCGTACCAATACAGATTGTTGTGGCTGCAGCGGAAAAACGCTGTGTCCAGCCCGCAGCCAAGGCAGACAACGGTGGCCTCGGCTTCGTTTTCCACCAAACGCTTCAACTCGTAGTCGGTATCCCACGCGCGCGCAATCCATGCAAGTCGGCTCAGTTGATGATGGTGTTTATGAATACCCGAGAAGTCAAAATCGTTTTCTTCCACAATTTTGACACACATATCATCTTTAATGAGGCCGTCTGGCTTGATGCTCTCCGAATAACGGCCCCAGAACGGCAGCAGCATTGTTTTCTCTAAATCGTTTAAGCATTCGTTCATGTTGTGTACCTTCAAGAAAAAATATATGTAACATTATAGCACATAGTCCCACTTTCATACAATCATATTGCGCCATGCGCATCATCTGTGCCGCTTTTTCAGATAATATGAAAGGGCTGTATTACTTGACAAATTTCGCGCTTGTGCTTAATGTGGTTTTTGACAACAGATAAGGGGAAGACTTCCATGAAGAAAAAAACAGGGCTGATGCTGTTTTCGGTGGCGCTCGGAACATTCATGTCGGCGCTGGATGCCAGCGTGGTGAACGTGGCGAATCCCGTGATTCAGGCACATTTTAATGTGCCGCTTGCAACGGAGGAGTGGGTGGTCACCGCGTACCTGATAGTGGTGAGCAGCTTGCTGCTGTTTTTTGGCCGCCTTTCTGATCTTCACGGCCAGAAACGGCTCTACATCATCGGCTTTGCGGTGTTCACGCTCGGCTCGGCACTGTGCTCGCTCTCGGCCAGCATCGGGCTGCTGATAGGCTTTCGCGTGGTGCAGGCACTCGGTGCAGGCATGATGTTTTCCACCAGCTCGGCGATCATCACCAACAACGTGCCGCCGGAAAGGCGCGGCCGCGCCTTCAGCGTGATTGCGATGGCAGTTGCGATTGCGTTATCCACCGGGCCGGTGCTCGGCGGTGCGCTCACGAGCGTGCTCGGATGGCAGAGCATATTCTACATTAATGTGCCCATTGGCATTATCGGGATAGTACTCGCCGCGCGCTTCATTCCGGCGGACAAGCACAAGCCCGCCGTGCCGATGGATATACCCGGCAGTGTGATGATATTTGCGGCGCTGTTTATGCTGCTGCTCGCGCTCGACCAGCTGAGCGCCAACATTGATACGCTGACGTTTGGGCTGCTGATGGGGGGCGGGTTGCTCGTTGCCATTGCGTTCATTCTCTTCGAAAAGCGCGCGAAACACCCGATACTGAACTTAAAGCTGTTTCGTATCCGTGTTTTTTCGGCGAGCCTTACCGCCGCCGTGCTGAACTATATGGCACAGTATGTGATGGTGTTTCTGGTGCCGTTTTATTTGCAGACCGTGCGGATGTACAGCCCGGCGATGTCCGGCTTGCTCTATATGCCGATGCCGCTTGCCGCGCTCGTGATTGCGCCGATTGCCGGTATCGTGGCCGACCGCACCGATACGCGCATATTAAGCTCGTTTGGTATGGGCGTGATGGCTGTGGGGCTGTTTTTATTGAGCCGTATCGAGGCGGACACAGCAAACAGCTATATCGTTATGGCGATGGCCGTGACGGGCATCGGCTCGGGGCTGTTTCAAACGCCGAACAACAGCGCTGTGATGAGCAGCGTGCCGGCAGACAGCCGCGGCATGGCTTCGGGCATGCTCGCGACTGCGCGCAATGTGGGCATGGTGATGGGTGTGGGACTGTCCGGCGGGCTTTTCGCGTTGTTTGCCGGGCGCGCGCCGGGGCAGGCGGAAGGTATTGTCGGCATGATTGCGCAGAAGGAAGCCTTCGTTTATGCGCTTCGATACACGTTTTTAATCGCGAGCGGTCTCGCCGTTGCCGCGATGGCGGCCTCGCTGACGAAAGGCAAAGCGAGTTTACCGGATATGCTCAAGAAAGCAGAGTGACTTATTGAATAAAGCGCATAGCATAATCCTTATGTCATGCGTTCCGTTGCGTCGTGAGGAGCGGAGCGACGTGACGACAAAGTGGAATATATCCCATGGAAAAACGCATTAAAACATGATTCCCACTCCGTAGCCGATCGCTTACGCACCAACGGAATCCACGCACCTAAATAAACGAAAAAGTTTCGGTAAGGGTCATTCTGAATCCGCAACGCGGGTGAAGAATCTGTCGCAACAGATCCTGATCCACTACGTCGTTGTCGCTTCGCTTCTTCAGGATAACAGAGCTTAGCAGCTTTTAAAAAAATGACACAAGCGCTGAAGCGCGTCGGCTGATGCGTTTTTTTATTTTTTCTCGCATAACGAAACGTGCGCCGCCAAATACTAAGAGCTGTGAATAATATGAAAGGAGTCCTTCTATGTCACAACTCAACAAATTGGAGCTGCAGAACTTAAGGCATCTTATTGGCGCGCATGAAACCGCATTTCAAAAAATGCAAACATATGCCCAGCATTCTACAGATCCGCAGGTGAAGTCGTATTTTCAAAAGTCTGCCCAGGATGCGCAGAAAACCAAACAGCAGCTGCTGTCATTTTTAAGTTAGGAGGGTGATCGGATTATGCAGGCAAGCAATATGAGCGGTACAATGGGGAGCGGCACTTTGCCCGAAAAGGCCATGGTTAATGACGCGCTCGCGTCGGTGAAAGGGAGTTTATCCACCTATGCCACGGTGATTTCGGAGTGCTCAAACCCGAATTTAAGACAGGCCATTCAGCAGATCAGAAACAGCTGCGAGACGTCGCAGTATGAACTGTATCAGATCGCCCAGTCGAAAGGTTTTTATCAGCCGGCAACAATGGCAGACGACTCAGAAGTGAATCAGGTCAAGTCGCAGTTTAACGGCTGACAGTGAGTCACGGGAAGAAGCTGACGGAGAAATCCGTTGGTTTTTTTCTTTTGCTCATACATTTCTCATCGCAGCTCTAATATCATAAACAAGACATTATCAGCGTCTTATTTAATAAGACTCAGCTTGATGAATTGCATAATAAGCTCTACTTAATTAATAAGACCGGCATAATGTGCTCCCACATGACGTGGGCGATCTCATATCGTTCATTCCTATATTTTCAACAGTGTTTAGATATGGTATATTTTTGATGATATTTTGTGTATCTGTGAGGTTATACCATTATGAAAAAATCAAAAAAAGTGATTAAAATACTGGGCATTACCGTTTTGAGCCTGTTGCTTGTGTTGTATATACTGATGCCTTTTGGCATGGGTGTCTTCGCATCAATCCGCCAAACGGCTGAGGTTCCCGCTGCGCCGGTCGGTTTTGAAACTGTGCAGCTGACCGCATCAGACGGCATCGCACTGAGCGCTTGGGCTGCGCCCGCCCAAAACGGTGCGGCCATCATGCTGGTTCACGGCAGTAACGGCAGCCTCGAATCGCTGCGCGATTATGCGAAAATGTTTGCGGCAAAAGGCTACGGTGTGCTGGCGCTGTGCCTGCGCGGTCATGGTCCCAGTGGCGGCAGCGGCAACGCGCTCGGCTGGGAGTGCGGCAAAGACATCGCGGCGGCCGTTGACTACTTAAGCAATCAGAGCGGTGTCAAAGCGATCGGCGCGCTCGGGTTGTCGCTCGGCGGCGAGGTGCTGTTGAGCGCGTGCGGCGAGCTGCCGCAGATTAAAGCCGTGGCTGCCGACGGCGCGACGCATCACACGCTGGACGATTACCTGACGCTGCCATCCAATCAAAGCATCGTTCGAAACTGGACCACACGCGTGATGTATTTTTCAGCCGGGCTGTTCACGGGCCAGCAGCCGCCAACCACGACACTGCTTGAATCAATTAAAAACGCGAAAGACACCCGGTTCCTGTTTATCGCTGCAGAAAACATTGATGACGAAGTGGCTTTTGACACGATGTATACCGAGCAAACAAAGGGCCGCAGCACGCTGTGGGTGGTGCCCGACGCGGGCCACACGCAAGGGTTTGCGCTGCAGCCGGAGGAATATGAAAAACGTGTCACGGCGTTTTTCGATGAAGCATTGGTCAATTAACCGCGCGTTTAAACGAATTCCAAATGCAGCGCCATATCTCGGATCCGGCGCTGTTTTTGTGCGCTCAATGATGCGATATGCTTTTCCAGCGCTGAGCGCCAGGCAAGCTCTGCGTCGCTGGTGTGCAGCGCATCCGGCGCGGAATCGCGGCAGATGCTGAGCAGCGCCGCGAGCGGTTCATCAGGGAGTGCGTTCAGCACCCGCTGGATATCGCCGTCGGTTAAGATGCCTGCCTCAAAAAGATCGGCGATATCCGCGACGGATGAGGCATTCATGGTGGCTAGTTCGGCACGGGCGGCGGGGTCGTCGCATTCCGCAATTTGCGTTACCAATTCACGGAACAGCTTGTCGTCCATGCGCGGGGCGTCGTGAAAAAATACGGTTGTTGCAGCGGGCTTGATCGTTAAGAACACCCGCTGCAGCGTATGCAGCTTGAGCGCGATTTTAACAGCCGGGGCGAGCAATGCGGCTGCGTCCGACATATAACGGTAAAGAGCCGCATCTTGAATAGACAGAGCTTTGCAGAGCGCATCGGCGGCGCGTCGCAGTGTGCGGTGCAACGGCGCATCGGTTAATTTGTCGCGCAGAATGTCTCTGTCTTCGCGCGTGAGGGACAGGGATGCAGGCTGCCGCCCGCATAGCACCGTGCCCAGCGCGTTTGTCAGCACCAGCAAAAAAACATTCACGGGTGCATCCGTCGCGCCGCCCGCGCGGATCAAGCCGTTCACCTCATCCGGCGGCCAGCGGCGAATCAGGCTGTCTTCCAGCATCAAGCGCTTGATATACCGCGATATATACTCGATGCCGCCCGCACCATCAAGAGGCAGCGCCGTGGGGTAATCGAGCAGACCGGGGGTGTCGTGCGCGGCATCGTACACGTTGTAACCCGCGAAAAACTCAGCCAACCCTGTATGCATGGTGCTCTGCCAGGTGACGCTGTCAAGCGGCATACCGCTCTTCAGCAATGCGGCATATTGCGTTTTGGTATCGGCGAGCAGTGTGCGCAGCGCGGCTTGCCCGCGGTCAAACAGCGTTTTGATCGAAACGTTTTTCAGATCGTGCAGTGCGGCATCCAGCGGCATGGTTTTGAGCGCATGGCCGATGCTGTAAGCGGCACAGTCCATCAGGCTTTGCGCGGTTTCTTCGCGCACTGAGGTGCTTGCGCCCGCCGTATAGCGCGTTGCCAGAAACACCATCAGCTGCATCGTCTGCTCTTGGATTGAGTGCAGCTCCGTTTCACTCAGCAGCCGCTGGCGCGCCGCTTCTCGCAGGAAGGATTGAAACCATTGTGCCTTATCGAGCTTCTCTTTGGATATCGCGCTGACTGTTTGCAGCTTATTCATCATCGATGTCCTCGCCGAAACGGACACGCCGCGCCAGTGCGTTTAAAATGTCTTCCCGCAGCCACTCGGCACTGCCCTGACAGGTGGTATCAAAATGACGCCGCATCAGCGCAATCAAATCGTCATCGTCGACCTCGTCCAGCGTTTCGGTTTTGTACTCGTAAAATGTCTCAACGAGCGTGTGCAGCGTCTCCATATACGAGTCGTCCGCGAGATAAGGTGAATCCGCAAACGCCGTGATGAGCGCACCAAGCGCGCCTCCCGAAAACTCCACACGCCCCGCGTTTTTCAGCGCGGCGCTTCGTGTTTGCACAAGCGCCTTCGCGTCCTGCTCGGTGAGCGTGAGGCCATAGCGCATTGTGAGACTGTTGCACGCTAGGATTTCTGCCACAGCGGCTTTGTTCGCCGATGAAATTAGAAAATTGTCCATGCCATTACCTCCGTTTATAAAAAAATCTTGACAAACGACTCATTATGTGCTACAGTATATGTGTATTAAGCATAATATTTACTATTGGCCATAACTTATAATATAACATTCTCCGTTTCGACGGTCAATGTTTTTTTATTTTCGGAATAAAATTTTTATGACTTCACTGACAATGGCTGATTTGTCTTGGTTTCACATATTCTTGTTGATTTTGGGCGATGCCGCAACGTATAATAATGCTATACTCACGAAAGGATGAATTCGAATTATGAGCGATTTTTTAAGCGGTCTCGGCGGGTTTATTAAAGGCATGCAGCCTCTGATGGGTGAGGAGATACAAAAGGACGCTTCTGTGAACGCTTTGTTTTTGCAGAATGACGTGACAGAACTGAAAAACAAGAAGAAAGATGTGCTGGCCAAGATTGGGCAGGCCGTTTACGACGCACATCAAAAATCGGGCGGGTATTCTGAATATGCCGCGCTTTTTGAAGAAGCGCAGATGATTGATAAGCAGCTTGGCGTGAAGCAAACCGAGATGGACGCAGCGAAGAAAGCCGCCGAGGAAAAGCAAAAGCAGGATGACCGTGAGAGAATGGCGCGCACATGCCCGAGCTGCGGCTTTGAAAACGAAGCGGGTGTGAAATTCTGTGCCGAATGCGGCACGAAACTGGAGCAGCAGGCGGCCCATTGCGGGCAGTGCGGCGCGGAGCTGAAGCCGGGCGTGAAGTTCTGCGGCGATTGCGGCGCGAGAATATAGGACGATCTTTGTCAATAACGCAAAATCAACCTCGAAGAAATTCGAGGTTTTTTTATTGAGCGTTATTCTTTCGACTGGCATAGTGACCGAGAATAACGAAGTAACTACGAAGCAGATGAGAATCTGTCGCAACAGATCCTTCCTCGCTACGCTCATCAGGATGACGCAATAAGTTTCTTATCATAGTCATGACGTTAATATCTATATCAGAAACCTAAACCTTATAGAAATTCGGGTTTCGTATTTAGTAAAATGGTAACAGATCATGCTTTTGTGGATGTAAGAACGACGGTCAATCCATTGAAAGGAGCAGTCTTCAGTCAATCGATTATCAACAGCCTTATCGATTGAAGAAAGACGAATAAACGTTACTAACAGAAGGAGTTGATATCGGTCCGGTCGATAATGTGGTTTGAGCGGTGATATTATATTGATGACACCGGACATGCATCCCGCGCTAAAAGCGTTATACCATGGGATGCACGTCACTTGGTTATTACATCGCAACTCTTCTCCCTGTGCAGTGGCATGACATATAGAGTGGTTTATGCGAAAAAAAAGAAGCGACAAACGCTTCTTAAATTGTATGATCGAAAGTTGACTGATATTTGTGTGAACCCTGCTCACTTAAAAGCCGGACTCCTCGTCGCTTATGTCTTCTGTAACTTCCGGAGTCTGAGCGGGAGTTTGTTCACCTTCGCCTCCTGTTGCTTCACCTTCGCCGCCGGTCGCTTCACCGCCCTCAGGTGCCTCCACAACTTCTCGCTTCATAATGGTAACGCTCGTGTCCGGCTGCGTAATACGAAGCGTTTCCGCGTCGGCAATTTCATAAACCATTTGATTGCCTTGCGCCGTTAATGTCAACTGATTCAGCGCAATGCTGTAAGTGCCCTGACCGAGTGCTTTACCGTCAGCCCCGTAAACGAAGTAGGTTCCGGTCGGCAGCAACTCTAGTATGAACCCTGCATCTAAGGTCTGTTTTTCCGCATCGTTGACGCTCATGCCATTCGAGTCGATAACATCAGATACATACCAGCGGCCCGAAAAATCCGTACCTGCAAAGTCGGGTGTTGGCGTGGCCGTAGGGGAGGGAATTTCCCCGGCACTTTCTGGCGCACCGGAGGGCTGAATCTGGCTGTCGTCTTTGCATGCACTCAACAGAAGAACCGTCAGCATCAGAAACAACGCAAAACATCTTTTCATGAATCAATAGAATCCCTTCATGATATTTAGAACACGCGGAACGCACAGATAAAGCTGCGCTGGCACCACGAACCATTGCTGGAGCGCTTAACGATCTTGCCGTTTTTGGATGACGCGTCAATCATCATGCCGTCGCCCGCATAAATGGCCACATGCCCTTTGAACACAATGATGTCGCCGCGCTGCATTTCGCCCAAGCTGTTAATTTTGGTATACTTGCTGCTGTTTTTCCAACCGGCAGATGTCATATAGCCTTGCTTCACGCCCACCTGATTCAGGCACCAGTAAACAAAACCGGAGCAGTCGAATGAGTTGGGGCCTTTGGCACCGCGTACGTATTTTTTGCCCAGCTTCGATTCGGCAACGGATATGAACGAATCGATGTTCGCGCCGGTGACATTTGCCGCGGGGCCGCCTCCGGCGGAGCCGCCATTGTTAGAACCGCTGTTGTTTGAGCCGCCGTTGCTGCTTGCGGGCTTCTTATACTTCTTGGCAGTTTCCAAAAACAGCGTATTCATCGTGTGTCGGCCAACCTTGCCGTCCACTGTCAGCTTATTTGTCTTTTGGAAGTTGCGTACAGCTGTTTCCGTGTCTTCTCCGTAATACCCGGAGGCTTTCTTCATATAACCAAGCTCTTTAAGCCTGGTCTGTACGCGCGTGACATCGTCTCCCTTGTCGCCGACGGCGAGCGAATTGCCCTGCGCTTCGGCCGACATCAGCGCATCCTTGGTGGAGGGCCCGATGTAGCCATCGGCAATGAGGCCGCTGCTTTCCTGAAAACGACGTACGGCGGTTTTGGTATCTTCACCGAATGTACCGTCAGGCTCGGTGGTTAAGTATCCAAGCGCTTTGAGGCGCTGCTGGTAGTTTAAAATCTCGGGGCTTTTCTCGCCGTAAGCGTACATGTTAGGCTTGGCGTTTTCGTCATACAGCATTTCACGTGTGTTCTTGCCCACCTTGCCGTCTTCGGAAAGGCCGTTGAGCTTTTGGAATTTCTTAACCGCGGTTTCGGTATCCGTGCCGAAATAGCCGGTGGCTTTGCCGATATAGCCAAGCTCATACAAACGCTGCTGAAGGCCTTCAACATCAGGGTCCTCGGCACCGATGGTAATCGTATAATACTGAGCCTGATCCGACATCAGCATATCATAGGTGGCCTGATCCACCGCTCCGGTGACGGGCAGGGCGTGCTGTGCTTGAAAGTGCTGCACGGCTGTTTGGGTGGTTTCGTCATAGAGCGTACCGGGTTCGTCTTCGTCAAGGTAATACAGCTCCATCAGGCGCGTTTGAATGTCCATAACAACTGTGGCTTCAACGCCTTGCGCCACGTTGATCGATTCATATACCGGCATGGCGAGCGTCACCTTTGATTCTGGCACCGTGGTGGGGATAGGGTCGGCACCGGCATTGGCGGTGTCACCGATTTTCGTCAAATCGTTGGCTGCAGCCACCAGATCGTCACCTGAAACGGGCTTTTTACCGCCGAGCGATATCACAAGCACCAGCACGAGGATGACGGCAGCGGCGCTTCCTGCAACGGCAACCAGTCTTTTATAATTCTTAATCCTCAAAGTCCGCTTTCTTGAAGACCGATGCAGCACTGCGGATGTGCCGTCATGGCGCGCGACGCGGCTTAACCTCGCTGTCTGCGGTGCCTGAGTCGGCTTGCGGCGCAGTAAAGACAGCAGCCTTTTGGTCATACGGTTGATGTTGAAATCGATTTTTCTTGCATGCTTTTTCATTCGTCGCCCCTTAATCCTTGGTTTTATTGATCTTAGGTAACGGACAAACCCGCCTCTTCATCAATAGAATGTCTTCATTTTATCAGAAAAGGCGGCGCGTCGCAACACTTTTGTAACAATATCGTAAAGAATAAGTCGTATTTCGTGCCATATCTGGTGTGAATTTCCTTGCACTGCCGGTCAGCGCCGCTAATCGGGCGAAAACCGCTGTTTTTTTACCTCTGTGAATTAATTATCTTTCGTGCCAAGGCCGAGGTTTTTATGCTCATCTGGCAAAATACAAGGGGTTTGCGGTACAGCCTTTCCGTTAAATGCCCCATGCTGCCGCGTGCGATTCCATGCAAAATGCCGTCTGGGGCAGCCTTGTCCATTATTGCAGCGCCGATAAGACACGTTTTCTTAAAGCCCATTATACTATGCTTGGCCGCAAATAAACAGAAAATTTTGATACTGACATATGAACGGAATGTGGTTGAAGGATAACCTCAAATCGTTGTATAATAAAATACAGGAAAAATGTTGAAAAGCGCGGCGTTTTGGCAGCGCTGTTACGCTTTGATAAGGACGATTCATAACTTAACAGGGAGCAACATGACGTTTGGAACGGATTTGGATTGATTCAACAATACATACGACACCGCCGTCGGACAGCGAGCGGCTGCCCAAAGAAATGAATACATACTTACGGCTGCAAAGCCTTGGTATTTCGTATCAGCGGCTGGATCATGCCGCGACGGCAACGGTGGATGATTGCGCTGATGTAGAAAAACGGTTGGACATTCACATATGCAAGAACCTCTTTTTAAACAACGCGAAGAAGACACGGTTTTACATGCTGATGATGCCGGGTGAAAAAAGGTACAGAGCCGGGGACGTGTCTGCACAGGTGCAGTCGTCGCGGCTGTCGTTTGCGAGCGCGGCGGATATGGAGCGGCTGCTCGGCATTACGCCGGGGTCGGTGAGCGTGCTTGCCTTGATGAACGATAAGAACCATGACGTATCGCTGCTGATTGATAGGGAGCTGCTTTCCGAGGAGTTTATCGGCTGCCATCCGTGCGTGAACACGGCAAGCCTCAAGCTGCGCATGGACGATCTGCTGACTGTTTTTTTGCCGCACACGGGGCACGAGCCAAGGTTTGTGACGCTTTGAAAGGAAGGCAAAACGGCTACTTGTTTTGTCATTTCTATATTATCAATTATTTTTCACAGTCCACTGATCAGTGAAAAGCGTAGCGGCGACCGCGCCGTTAACGCACAATCGCATGATATTAATATTTTTTTTGACATGCTAGGCCTTCATGGGAGGCAAGGGCATTCTTTGCACTCCGAGTGTGAGGAACAACCTTTTTTTACGCCACATAAGCAAGCTGTCAATCAAAAAAAGGACAGCTTTCACTATCCTTTTCACCCTCTATGAATCATCCGGATTACGCGGCACCCTCGACGTCCGCCTTGTCAGACGGCTGCTGCAAAGAAGCTAAATACGCTTCGTATTGCTCTCGCGCGTTGCCCTGCCAGCCCGCCCATGCCTCGGTAACGGTGTATGAGCCCGGTGCCATGCTCGGGCGCTTTGCCGGCCTCGGGGCACGAACCAGCTGTGCCTTAATCGCGGCGGCCTCCGCGTCGTTCTTATCACCCGTGATGATCTCACAAACCGTGCCGGGGCCAAGGTTGTAGTAAATCCAGCGTGCGTCCGGCACGAGCATACGCACACAGCCGTGAGAGGCGCGCTTGCCAAGTTCGTTATACGATTCGGTAAAGCTGCTCGGCTTTCTGGACGTGTATATCAGCGAATGGCAGAAGATGCTGCGGACAATCTGCCGCCAGTACTGGCCGTATACGCCATATGTCATGAACTTCCCGAAACGCACAGAGCTTGTTCCCATCTCGAAGGTACCAATGGG
>JAEZIW010000002.1 GCA_023436525.1 Bacillota bacterium
ATACAGTGAAATACAAAACGAAATGATGGACAAGCCAAGTATGAAATAGGCGGACAATGTATCCAATCGCAGGACAAATGAAAACAACGGAATTTGCGTTTTAAACACATCGATAATCAGTATGCCGCCGCCCGAAAGTATAAACTGGAGAGAAGACCAAACACCTAAACCCGCTGCGAGCATGCAGGCGATATTGGAAATGAACCGGCACAATCTGTATTTTCCCGTGAACAGCAAAGATAAAACGGCAGCCGCTAAATACATGGATAATGAAGCTGCGAACAACCCAAGCGGGTTTAAACCACTCATAAAAAGGCACGCCCCCAAACTGACTGAAAAAATAACCGTACACCGGTTAAGTATAAAGCCTATATGCCTATACCATTAAAAACAGGGAGTTCAACAATGATTCTGATCAATGATTATAGAATAACACAGTATGAAATTCAGACAACGCCGATCACATGGATTATTTATTGCCGATTAACTCCGCATATCAGAGTAGCACCGCATGATAATGCCGTCAAGTTTATTTGCATTATTAATCTATACGTGGGTATTTATAGTCTGTTGAACCATGATGCTATTAATAAAGCTTCAAGCCTTAATTAAGAGATGGTGGAGTGGTGTCATGGAGCCATTGGTCCAGATACAGCCGCAACCCTATAAATCCATAACGGTAGGCAGGAGGATATGAGAATTGTGATCTTTTTGGCTCATCCAAGCGGAAGTACGACTTTTAAAGTGAACAGCCCTTCCTCAGTTTCAAACGCACAATAGCCATTGTGCTTTTCCGCAATCATCCTGATACTTTTAGCACCAAAGCCATGCTGCGGGTGAACGCTTTCGGGCAATCCCTCCCGCATTGTGACGGTTCCCCGGTAAGGGTTGCTGATATAGATCAAAAGTTTATCCTTATGCGGCTGGCAGTTGATGCGTACCGTTCGTTGAGTCTCATTGTCCATTTTCGCAGCGGCATAAATCGCATTATCCAATCCGTTGGACAGCAGCGCACAGAGCTCTGTATCCGAAAGGGGCAGGGCGGCGGGGATGTTGACTTCGGCGCTGAAAGCCACATTCTGCTGTTTTGCTTTCGTCGCGAAAGAAGACAGAATCAGATTGACAGCGTTGTTCTCGCAGTATCGTACGGGTACAATCTTATCTATATCGGTTTGCGCCTGTTTTATATACTCACTCGCCTTAGAAATCTCGCCGACTTCAAGATAACTGTTGATAAGGGATAGATGATGGCGCATGTCATGGCGGTAAATCGAGGTTTGCCGCTGCACCTGCTGCAGCGCAAAAATTTCGTTTTTGGCCCGCTCAGATTGCGTTTTGAGTATTGCGTTATCCGTTTCCAGTCTGCTGCGTCGCTGGACTTCCTGATGGTAGACGGAAACAAACGCCACGTAAAAGAGCGCCATCACCGTGGGAAGGAATTCGGTGACCATCCGCACGCCCGTATACAAGGCATCGGTAAAAACGGTTGTGGTATAGTCGAATATGTAATAAACCAAAGGGAGACCACCGAACAGCAGCAGCGACCGTTGGGAATAGGTCATTGCCCGATAAGCCGCCTTGACGAAATACCGCCGGAGAAGAAAAAACATCGGAACCAAAGTCAGCATATAACCCAGCTCATAGGCCAGTGTTGTGCCGAACAGATGAAGAGTAAGGGTCCCGATCCATCGCGGCAGCTGACAGCAGAAATATGCGGTTAAAATGCTTGCCAGGGCAACGCCCCAAGGCCGTTTGAAACGGAGCACCAACATAAGGAAAAGCGGGAGATGGGAAATAAGCGGGTAAAGCCTTTTGGTTTGTTCAAACCCCAAAAGGGCGTAAAAGAATGTTTGCGCCGCCAAAAGGGCAACGCTCAGCACCACCACCTCACGGCGCTCCTTTTTTGAGATGCAGCCACCCGCAAAGCCGACCGTGAGAAAAGTGCCATACATTAAGACAAACGCATAATTGATTAATCCTAAAATCTCCATCATCACGTAACTCCCTTTTCCGCAAACAGATGATCCATATATGCCTTGCGAACCTGTGCATAAAGCCGCCGTGAAACCGGCACGACACGGCCTGTATAAGTCAGGATATCTGCAGAGCGAAGCTCCTGGACTTGCCAAAGGTTAACGATAAACGCCCTGTGCACACGAATAAATTCCGGCCTTTGTAAAAGTACGCCCTCATATTCGGATAGCGGCGCGACCAGTTCGCGTACACTGCCATCCGTCAAATGAAAGCACAGCATTCTGTTCATGACTTCTACATAAGCAAGCCTGAAAAACGGAATGTTGGCCACGCCGTTTTGAAACCTGACGGACAAACCATCCTCCGGCTTTTGAGCAATGCGAAATAGTTTATCTAAAATTGGATAGAGATTATCCGCCGTGGCAGGCTTCAACAGATAGGCAAACGCTTCGACAGAATAACTTTCCACGGCGAATTCGGGCGACGAGGTTAAAAAAGCGATCTTTATGTTATCATCAAACTCCCTGACTTCATGAGCAACTTCCATACCGTTGACCAGCGGCATCATGACATCCAAAATCAGCAAGTCATACCCGCCTTTGCGTACATCCTCCAGAAGTGCAATACTGTCTGAATAAGTTGTATAAGTAAAACATGCTTTCGTTTTCTCCCGATAGTCACTCAGCAGCTTCGAGAGCCTGTTCAGCTCTTTTATTTGATCATCACAAACTGCAATACGCATATTTGGTCACCCCGTTGATTCATGCACGATGTATTTTCTATTTTACCATAAGCGGCTTGTGTCGTGTCACTTCGATATGACCGTTTACAACAAAAAACACCACCGTTCATGCGCAAAACGGTTTTGTTAAAGAAATGATGTTATTTTAGTACCGTGGGGAATTGACCAATGTGCGTCGAAATTAAGGTAGAATTGACATGCTGATAGTTAATAAGGCGCTATTCGTAAAAGGAGGGGCAATGATGACAGCCTGGATTGCTTGGCTTCTTGCCGGGGTGAGCATTGGAGGTTTGTTGGTAATCTGGTTTGTCTCAGTTTGTCGGAAGCTGACACGGGCAAAGCAGAGTGTGGAAAATGCCATCCGTCAGGTGAGGCTCCACGTAGACGGTTTTGCGCAAGTCTGCAACGGACCATACGAAGCGGCTGCGGCCAATTCCCTGAGCGTCAGCCGGTTGATCTACCGCGAAGCGGTAAAGAACTACGAAGCCGAGATAGACAAGCCTATCAACAGGCTTCCCGCACTTGTATTAGGCTTTCACGCCATCTCAGAAACGGATGGACCATGACATACCGAAACGGAGGAAAAGTATGAAAAGACGGTTTTTGAGCGCGATTCTTGCCTTGTGCATGGTGTTCACTTTGTTCCCGGTTTCGGCAATGGCGGAATCGCCCGAAGCCCAATGGGGCGTGGCGGCCGCGGATGGTACGAAGCCTGCTGAGTGGGCAGGCAGCGGCACCCTCGAAAATGCCGTAACCTACGCAAACGAATTAACCGGTGGCGCGGCGTATATACAGCTGCTATCTGACGTAACCACTACCGGACTGACCTTTACTGCAAGTAAAGCCACCACCCTCGACCTAAACGGCTGCACGCTTAGCAGCGGCGATACGACCGTCGTCAATCATAACGGCAGTGGCACGCTGACCATCACCGATAGCAGTGACAGCAAGGACGGCAAAGTCACCATCACAACGCCATCCGCTGGCAGCACCGCGATTTCTCTAGGGAGCGCGAGCGGGAGCCTTGTTATTGACGGCAGCAGAATCAGTCTCAATGACGGAGCGGCAATTATTAACCAAACGAGCGGTGTCGTCAATGTTTCGGCCGGTACGGTGGAAAGCCTTTCAGGATATGCGATTGTCAACAGAGGCGCCGGCAGCGTGAACGTCTCCGGCGGCACGTTGAGCGGAGGCAGTGGCGGAATTATGAGCCTTGCCGCCGGCACTGTGTGCGTTTCCGGCGGCATCGTGAGTGCAAGCACAGGCTGGGGAGTTTATTGCAGCAGTGGAAAAATCATTGTTCCAAGCGGTTCACCCATTATAAAGAGCGGCTATCAGGCGATGAACAAAGCCCCGGACCTGACCGGCTATCCCGATGTGAAGATCACGGCGAGCACCAATGATGATGGAAGCTCCCCGCAAAATTATGATGCTGCAAAGATCCAAACCTACAAATACCTCAAGTTTGAGCTTAAGCCCATTGTTGTAAAAAACACGGCAACAGGGATAAGTTACCCCAGCCTGCAAACAGCGGTTGGCGCGCTGACGGCAAACAATCAAACGATTCAATTACTGGACAACATCGATCTTACGGATGCTCTCACCATTGCCGTCGGCAATGACAAAAGCTTCACCATTGATCTAAACGGCAAAACGCTAAGCGGCGGTGTGGATCACACAGCCATCCAGCATAACGGCAGCGGTACGCTGACCATTACCGATAAGAGTAACGACGGGGACGGCAAGATTACCGGCGGTTATTACGCCACCATTATCCTAGATGGAGGAAAGCTTATTGTTGACAGCGGCACGGTGGAGAATTTTTACGATTCGGAATTTTCAGTTGTCACCACAATACTAAACGAAGGGACCGGAAAGATTATCATTAGCGGCACGGCAACGGTTACCGGTCAGTCAACCACGATTTATTTGGAAGCCGGCATTGCCGATACAGCCATACTTGAAATCAGCGGCGGAACGATAGAAAGCACTAACGGAACAGCGATTCATAATGAAGGACCCGGTAAAATCGTCATCCCCAGTGGTTCGTCTACGATTAGGGGTACATATCAGGCGATGAACAAAGCCCCGGATCTGAGCAGCTATGGCGATGTGAAGATCACGGCGAGCACCAACTATGATGGAAGCTCTCCGGCGCATACTTATTTTGAAGATGATTATAATTTCAAAAACTACAAATACCTCAAGTTTGAGCCTGCGCCCGATATCGCCAGAATAGGCAGCAAGGTATTCACCAAGCTGCAAGAAGCGGTTGATGCGATAACGGATAACGGCCAGACCATCGATTTGCTGGGGAATATCAAGCTTACTTTTCCCATTGTTATTGCCAACGGCAATGATAAAAGCTTCACCATCAACCTAAACGGCTGCACGGTTAACAGCAACGTCAGATCTGCCATCCGGCATAGCGGCAGTGGTACGCTGACCATCACCGATGACAGTACAGAAGGCGGGGGCGTCGTCACCAGCATACATGATACGACGTATTCGGGCTATACGGTTTATCTGGACGGCGGCAGCCTTGTTGTTGCCGGTGGCCTCGTAGAAAACGCCAACGATTTGACTCAAGGTGCTGCGATTTACAATAATGGCACCGGGAGCGTGAGCGTTGTTTCGAGTGGCATGGTAAAAAGCAAAAGCGGTAGCGCAATTTTCAACGTCAGCACAGGAAAGATAACTATCAGCGGCTCAGCTAAGGTCACCGGTGCAAGCAGGGTTGTTTCCAAAACAGGCACGATTTATTTGCACACCTACGACAATACTGAGGATGTCCTTCTTGAAATTGCCGGCGGAACGATAGAAAATACCGACTATGGCTATGCGATTTATAACCGTGCCGACGGAAAAATTGCGATTACAAACGGTTCGGCTGTTATTGCAGGCGGCTATATGGCGATGAACACAGCCCCGGATTTGAGCCTCTACGCCAATGTGAAGGTAAAGGCATGCAAGGATGAAAGCGGAACGAAAAGGGTCATTTACAATGCCAACGACATTTTTTACTATAGATACCTTAAGTTTGAGCCTGGGACCATCGTGGCCCAAAATACGACGACGGGCGCGGAATACTTTGCGGTGCAAGCGGCGGTTGACGCGGCAGCGGACGGGGATACCATTGAACAGTTGGAAGATATCGCTTTTGTAAATCCGCTTAAGATTTTACTCAAAAATAATATGAGCCTCACCCTTGACCTAAAAGGCAAAACGTTTGAAGGCTCTATTGTCTACACCTGCGAAAGCGGCAAGCTGACCATCGACGATACCGTTGGCGGCGGCAAGATCACCTCTGCACAATCAAGCTTCAGCAGCGGCACGATTATGGCGACAGGCAGTAGCGATAAGACTGCCGTGCTGGAAATCAAAGGCGGCACGGTGGAGAATTCTGATGCTTCCGGTTATTTCATCAATGG
>JAEZIW010000037.1 GCA_023436525.1 Bacillota bacterium
CGCTTATACAGCTCGGCCAGTATCTTTTCATTGACGATACCGTCCATGTAGCAGATACACGTTTGGGTTTTTGTGCGCTTGCCGATCGTATAAAACTTCATTTTCAGTTTGTTGGTGCGAACCCTGCGCCGCAGCATTGATAGGTTTGTCATGATGGCTTCTGTAAATCCCTCGCGCGGGCCGTTCAGCGTTCGCTCGTTTTCGGGTTCGGATATGGCGCGTGATGAGAAGCATTTTGTGTCGAGTATCAGCGCTTCTTTTTCATTTTCGGCAAACAGCACGGTGTTGCCGTAGCTGATGGCTTCCACAACGCTCGAGACGCTGCCTGTTTGCACAATGTCGTCAATCTGTATGACCTGCTCCATAAACGCTTTGATCACGGCATTTTCTGCTCCGGGCGGGGGAGATAGCTGCAGAGGCTTAATGATGTTGTCATTGATTCTGTTGTCGTCAATCATGCCCTGACAATAAATAATGCAATAACGATAGCTGTCCGGCGCGGCGCTTTTAATAAATTTCGTGATAAGGATGTCCACATCCTTAAACAGTTCCTGAATGATGGCAACATTGGCTTCGAGTGAATTTGTAAACGGCACGTCCTCGGTATCCTGATTGATTTGATTAACCGCATCGTCTATAACCGTTTGATTTTTTTTCGAGGATGAGCGAAACATGGCATTCTCCTAAACTTACTCTTTTTATAGTTTGATTGATCCTTGAAAAAATATGCGCGGCTTTCGCGGTGTGCAAATTAAAACCGAAGTTGTGACAATAAGCCTGTGATCGAATATATATATAGATATGGGGGGGTGAGATAAATGTGTTGTAACCGTTCAAATTGGGGCGGCTGCGGCGGTGGCTGGGGCCGCGGCTGTGGCTGGGACCGCGGCTGTGGCTTTGGTTGCGGCGGTGGCTGGGGCGGCTGGCGCTGGTAACGCGCCTGCGCGGCTCATCTTATAGGCACTCGTGTGCTTTGTAAGCCCAATAGGCTCGCCTTCTCGGCGGGCCCTACATTCTTCACATTAAGGGTTCTCACCCTTCTTTTTTTGGGATGTGACGGGACAACGCAGTTGTCATACTGAGCTTGGCGAAGTATCCTACAGCCAAGAGCGCTGACCATGGGATACCAATCCACTGCACGTTTCACTCCGCTCGGTATGACTGATAGACGATAAGCAGACAACGAAGTTGTCATACTGAGCTTGTCGAAGTATCCCATAGCAAAACGCACTGAATATGGGATGCCAATCCATTATGTAGTCGAATTCGTTTCACTCCGCCCGGTATGGCCAATTTATGAGATGCTGAGGCGACAGATCAGTCGTCTCTATCATTTTCCATGCGTGAAATTGCATAGGCAACACAAAATAGCCGCAAACTTATTGAAAATGATATAGCGATATTTGGTTCTTTACCGAGTGGTTCATCTTGCAGGCCGATATAAGCCGTGATATTTTGTGGCGGCTGCTTATTTTTATTCTTTTCTGAGCTGTTTCTTCCATCCCAATCCATACGATACCTTCATAGCCGTTTGCTTTGTATAATCTATGCAGACATAAATATTAAATATCACGCATTATGAAGCCGTCATCTCTCAGAGCCACTGCTGCATACGGCACAGTGCGAGCGGCGCATTCATATAGTATAAGAAGACCGCTATGGTTTTTAATGAACAAAGAAGGTGACGAGATATGAAGCAATACGACCCGAGCATGACGCACATGAGCCTGTATCCAAGCGCAGCCCGAAGGCTTTCAAATACAACAAAGACAACGCCGATGATGGACAGCATCACACCGCGATGGTTTTTGGATTTTCTGCCGTGGGTGAGCGTGGAGGCGGGCGTTTACCGCGTGAACCGCATTAAACGCGCAAATGAAATGGACGAATCTGTGAATGAATACGGAGAGAAGATGATTGCGGCCAATCACAGGCCGATCAATGAAGACAGCATCAGCGAAACATACCCCGATTACGAGGAAGAACCAAAAGAATACATGCTGGGCATGATCCAGTCGATTTTAAGGCTCAATACCAATGTGACAGATATTTTCAACAGCCCGATTGATCAGAAACAGGAGCAGTTACGCCTGACGATAGAAACGATGAAGGAACGGCAGGAGTGGGAACTGATCAACAACATGGAATTCGGTTTGTTAAACGCGGTTTCGCCGGATATGCGCGTGAAAGCACGGCGCGGCGCACCGATGCCGGATGATATGGATGAGCTTCTCTCAAAGGTATGGAAAAAGCCCGCGTTTTTTCTTGCGCATCCGCGCGCTATTGCGGCTTTCGGGCGCGAATGCACGCGGCGCGGCGTGCCGCCGGTGGCGGTGAACATCTTTGGGTCTCCGTTTATCACATGGCGCGGCGTCCCGATGGTGCCATGCGATAAGCTGCTCGTGGGCAACCGCGCGTATCAGAGCGCACCCAGCGGGCGTACAAACATTCTGCTGGTACGCGTGGGCGAAAAGGAACAAGGCGTGGTGGGCTTGCACCAGCCGGGTATCCCGGACGAAACGCAGGTCCCCAGCCTTTCGATGAAGCTCGGCGGCATCGACAACAGGGGCATTGCCTCATATATACTAAGCCTGTATTTCTCTATCGCAGTGCTCGCGGACGACGCATTGGGCGTTCTCGAGAATGTTGAGGTGGGAAACTATTATGATTACAAATAATACGCCGTGGTTTGAAAGAGGCATGCAGCCAAACGCGCAGACAGAGCTGAGCGCCATGGCAAACCGGTTTTATCGCGGCGGGTCTCAGCCTGTGCAGAGCGAACGCTGCCCCGAGACACCCTATTATTTTATGCCGCAGCGTATGCCGGCTGAGGCAGACGAGCCGGCGCGGTCGGCGCTGTTCGTTCGCGATGATTTCCCCATATTCAAAAGCAAGGTGAACGGCAGACCGCTGGTGTGGCTTGATAACGCGGCTACGACGCAAAAACCGCAGTGTGTGATTGACGCGGTGAGCCGTTATTACAGCACGTGCAACTCCAATGTGCATCGCGGCGCGCATACGCTCGCGCAGCACGCGACGATGTGTTATGAAGAAGCGCGCAGCAAGGTGCGCGATTTTATCGGCGCATCATCCGCGGACGAAATCGTTTTCGTTCGGGGCGCGACAGAGGGGATTAACCTCGTGGCAGCAAGCTGGGGCATGGCAAATCTTGCGCCGGGCGATGAAATTATTTTAACTGAGATGGAGCACCATTCCAACATTGTGCCGTGGCAGCGTGTGGCTGAGAAAACAGGCGCGGTGATAAAAGCGGCTCCGATGGATTCGTATGGTGATTTGAAGCTGTTTGCTTTCGAACAGCTTTTCACCCCGAGAACGAAGCTTGTTTGCGTGGCGCATGTGTCGAACGTGCTGGGGACGATCAACCCTGTTCGGCAGCTTGCCGACATGGCGCATCGGCACGGTGTACTGATACTTGTGGACGGCGCGCAGTCTGCGCCGCACATGCCCATTAATGTGCAGGAGATGGACGCGGATTTCTTTGTGTTCTCGGGGCATAAGGTGTACGCGCCGACGGGAATCGGTGTGCTGTACGGCAAAAAAGCGCTGCTCGACGCGATGCCGCCGTATCAGAGCGGCGGGGGAATGATACAAAACGTGAGCTTTGAGCAAACGCAGTATCAGCCGCTGCCCGCAAAGTTTGAGGCAGGCACGGGCAATATTGCGGACGCAATTGGTCTTGGCGCGGCGATTGACTATTTAAAAAACGTGGGTATGGAAAGAGTCTCGGCGTTTGAACGCTCACTCACGCAATACATGATGGAAGGGTTGTCGCGCATCAAAGGGCTCAGATTGATCGGTACATCGAAAACCAAAACGAGTGTTGCGGCGTTCGTGATGGACACGGCCGAGCCGATGACAATTGCGCAGCAGCTTAATAACCACGGCATCGCGATACGCGCGGGGCATCACTGCGCACAGCCTGCGCTGGCGCATTTTGGCCTTGCCAGTGCGGCGCGTGCGGCGCTCGGGCTCTACAACACATATGAGGATATCGACGCGCTGGTTCGCGCGGTGCGCGAGCTGGCCGGACGTTAACATAGAAGTAAAGAGGCGGCTGAGTGGCCGTCTCTTTGCTGTTGATTATCGCAAGCCGGGCATGCCTTTTGTGTATTTACGTAAAAGCATGTTTCGTATGAATCAGTTAGCTGACAAACATTTCGCCGCGCAGCGAGCTTGGCTGCCGGGTATTCTGTTTTATCCGTATCCGCCAAAGCTGCTCAGCTGTTCTCGCCGATCACATCACTGGAGCCGAGTTTGACGTCCTTTTTCTTGTAATCAAAATTCTTGAAATACTTGACGTTCTGCGGTGTTCCGGAGGCGGCCGGAAACTCAAAGCCCGGATATTTTACCACTGGACAGCTTTCCTTTTTCAGTTTGTTGATAAACTCGTCCGGCAGATTCAATATGCTTTGGATGACCTCTCTTGGCGTGTTTGCCATCCACTGTGCCAGCGAAACATCGGAAAAATGACTGCTGTTAAAGAATTCGAGGAAAATCAACTTTTGGTTTCCGGTATTCTGTACGTAATGGAAACCGCCGACCGGAATGTAGCCGACGTCGCCCGCCTGATAATTGAAGGTGCGCGCCTTCGGCCCGGGCATGAACACGGTCATGCGCGCCTGCCCTTGGATATAATACTGGAATTCGTCGTTATTTGTGTGCCAGTGAATCTCTCGCATCGCGCCCGGTTCGACTTCGACCATCGCGCAGGTGACGGTGCTGCACGCCGGGAAGTTGCGGTTGTCGAGAATCCGAATCGATCCGCCTTCACAGACCATCGGCGGGATGTTGATCAACTCGTGCTTATAGGTGTTGGGTACTTTTCCGTAAGGCGATTCTATCGTCTGCGACTCAAGCGTTCCGGGATCGCCGCCGTCGGTGATATATACCTCGACCTTCGGAATTTTGTCAAAATCCGATTCCGGACAGCCGAAGTTCGCCGAGAGCACGTCCTTCGGAAGGTGCGAAAACAGCTCGCTGATCGAAAACGTGTTGTCCTCGGAATATTCTCCCTTATCGAAGAGCATCAGGAACTCACAGCCCTCGTGCAGTCCTTGTATGGAGTGCGGAATGTTCTTCGGGAAGATCCACCCTTCGCCCGGTTTACAGTCGGCAATAAAATTACGGCCCATTTCATCAACGGCTGTCACTCTTGCGCCACCAACCAGCACAAATCCGAATTCGGACTGCTGATGCGAATGCATTTCGCGCACACCGGGAGAGAGATTCATGTCCACGATGGCAAAGGTATCAGACACCGGAAGCTCCCGCTTTGTAATCTCGCGCGACCATCCGCCGGGCTTAATCTCCATGTGCGTGTCAGAAAACGAGAATTTAAGATTGGGCAAAAGCCCGTGGTCGGTGGCTGGAGGCACGATCAGATCCGGATTTTCCTCGTCGCGTTTCAGATTACGCGGGCCGAGATCGAGCGCACCTGCACCGTCGCTCCGGATCGGCTCGGGTTGTCCTGCCGCTTTCAGCTGGTCGAGTTTTTCCTGCATACGTTCAAAATATCTTCTGTTCATTTCATCCTCCGTTTTAATTTGTATTTAGTATTTCCCTGCGGAATGCGTTTATGTGAATTTTAAGTATTCCGGAGGAGGGCCTGCCAGTTTGGTGATATGCATAACAACTATCGTCATGAATTTTCAGGACGATGACGTGCGTGATGAAATGTTCAATACCGGCTCTGATACATCCGGTGATACGTTGCTGAGCAGCGTGAAAATGAGAACTATTATTAAAGAAGTATTTTGGAAGCGTACAACTTGCCCGGTACATGTTACAGAAAAAACCACGCCTAAGGTTTTTTCCTTTGGCGTGGTCTTTACTGTTGTGGCTCCGCTCAAGAGCGTCTGTTAAAGAATACTATTTGGTTAGTGTTCCTTCGATGAACGCTCTTTCTTAAAGCCTCTTCATCTCAAATATGGGTCCCCGAACCGCTTTTCTTGGGAGGAATAAGTGGGGGGATTAAACAGACTTACCGTAGTACGCTTTTTTGTAGATATCCGCGAGCTCTGTCACGAGCGGGTAACGCGGGTTGGCCGTGGTGCACTGGTCCTCAAACGCACGCTCCGCAAGACCGTCGAGCTTCGAAATGAATTCCTTTTCGTCCACGCCCGTCTCGGCAATCGTCATGGGTATCCCCAGATCCTTCATGAGGCTTTTAACCTCTCTGATGAGGCTGGCGACCTGCTCTTCCTTCGTTGCGCCGCCAAACCCGAGATACCGCGATATCTGCGCGTAGCGCTCATCTGCCACGAACTTGCCGTACTTGGGGAATATTGCGAACTTGGTCGGTGTCTGTGCGTTGTACGCAATCACATGCGGCAGCAATATCGCGTTGGCGCGCCCATGCGGAATGTGATACTCGCCGCCCAGCTTGTGCGCAAGCGAATGGTTGATGCCAAGGAACGCGTTGGTAAACGCCATGCCCGCGATGCAAGACGCGTTGTGCATCTTCTCGCGCGCCACGGTATCCTCAGGGTCGTTATACGAGCGGCGCAGGTATTTAAACACCAGCTCTATCGCCTTTATCGCAAGGCCGTTGGTATAGTCCGAAGCGAGTATCGATACATACGCTTCAATCGCGTGGGTTAAAACGTCCATGCCGGTGTCTGCCGTGATGGCTTTGGGCATGGTGCGCACAAACTGCGGGTCAATAATCGCCACATCCGGCGTCAGCTCGTAATCCGCCAGCGGGTATTTTACGTTGCCGTTAGCTTTGTCGGTGATCACCGAGAACGATGTCACCTCCGAGCCTGTGCCCGACGTTGTGGGTATCGCGACGAGCTGTGCCTTTTTCCCAAGGTTCGGGAACAGGAACGCGCGCTTGCGGATATCAAGGAATTTCAGACGCAGACCCTCGAAATCAGTTTCGGGGTGTTCGTAGAACAGCCACATGCCCTTGGCCGCGTCAATCGCGCTGCCGCCGCCGAGCGCAATGATCACATCCGGGTGAAACCGGTTCATCGCGTCCACGCCGCGCATGATGGTATCGACTGACGGATCCGGCTCCACATCGGCGAAGATCTCGCTGTGGCAGTAAACCTCGCGCTTTCTGAGATAATGCAATACCTTATCAATGTATCCGAGCTTCACCATCATCGGGTCGGTTACGATAAACGCGCGGCTGATGTTCGGCATCGACGCGAGGTACTGCACGGAATTGTTTTGGAAATAAATCTTCGGCGGTATCTTAAACCACTGCATGTTCTCCCTCCTCTGCGCGATGCGCTTCTTGTTCAGCAGGTTGATCGACGAGATGTTGGACGTGGTCGAGTTGCGTCCAAAAGATCCGCATCCGAGCGTCAGAGACGGGGTATTCGTGTTGTAAATATCGCCGATGGCACCCTGAGACGAGGGGGAGTTGACGATGACGCGGCCCACCTTCATGGCTTCGCCGTACGCAACGGCAAGCGCTTCGTCGTTGGCGTGAATCACGGCGCTGTGCCCAAGGCCGCCGAGCTCCAGCATTTTATTTGCATAATCAAAGCCCTGCTTTTCGTCCTTCGCAACGAAATAGGCGAGCACTGGGGAGAGCTTCTCCAATGACAGCGGATACGCAAGATCGGGTTTTGGGAGCTTGGCGAGCAGTATCTTGGTATCGGCAGGAACCTTAAGCCCGGCTTTTTCGGCGATCCATGCCGCGGGCTTGCCGACGACCTCGGGGTTCACCGCCATTTTTGCCGTGTTGATCACGTAGCTTGTGAGCTTGGCCGTGTCGTCGTCGTTTAAGAACACGCACCCAAGGCGTTTCATTGTGGCTTCGAATGCGGGCGCGATATCCTTGTGGACTATGGCAGCCTGCTCAGATGCGCAGATCATGCCGTTGTCGAAGGTTTTTGATATGATCAGGTCGGTGCAGGCACGTTCGATATCCACATCCTTATGGATATAGCATGGCACGTTGCCGGGGCCCACACCCAGCGCCGGTTTGCCAGCGCTGTATGCGCTTCTCACCATGCCGGAGCCGCCCGTGGCGAGTATTAAAGACACGCTCGGATGATTCATCAGCGCGTTGGTTGCATCGATTGACGGTGTTTCGATCCATTGAATCAGATTTTTGGGGCCGCCATGCTTTTCTGCCGCGTCGCGCAGCACCTTGGCCGACTCCAGCGAGCATTTTTGCGCAGACGGGTGAAACGCGAATATAATCGGGTTGCGCGTTTTGGCGGCAATCAGCGCTTTAAACATTGTGGTGGATGTGGGGTTGGTAACGGGCGTAACGCCCGCGATAATGCCGACCGGTTCCGCAACTTCTACGTAGCCTTCAAGCTCACTTTCGTCCACGATGCCGACGGTTTTTTGATCTTTGATGCTGTGCCAGATATACTCGGTGGCGAATATGTTTTTGATCACCTTGTCTTCAAACACACCGCGTCCTGTTTCCTCCACAGCCATCTTGGCAAGGCGCATATGATTGTCGAGGCCGGCGAGCGTCATCGCGTGCACCATGTCGTCGACTTGACGCTGATCCATTGCCATATAGGCTTTTAAAGCGTCGTTGGCATTCTTTACGAGACCATCAATAACAGCGGTCAAATTTTCCGCTTTTTTTTCCATGACTATTCTCCTTGTCGTAAATTTTATATAAACCCATAAGGTTTAATTACCCGAAAGGCGGACGCTATATGCATCCGGCTATTGTGAATCATTTCACAATATGAGTATAAAAGATTGTGAAATGTTTGTCAATATCTTTTTTAAAATTATTATTGACAGCTAACGGATGTTAGCTTATGATGAGGCTAACAAGCGTTATCTAAAAGGAGGTAACAATGCCGCAGGCAAAAAGTCACCCGACAAAGCAAAGGATTCTCAATGTTGCGATTGATCTATTCTCTCAGTATGGGTTTAAAGATGTTTCTATGCGTGAAATCGCCGGTGAGGTGGGCATTAAGGCAAGCTCGCTTTATAAGCATTATGAGAGCAAAGAAGCCATTCTGGAGAGCATATTTGCTTTTTTTCAGGAAAAGCTCAGGCAAACAGAAATCAAAATACCGGATTTTAAAACATTGAGCGAGTATTTCACGCTCGCCTATGAGCAATTCAAAAAAATCATGTGGGAGCCGACTGTGCTGAAGATCGCCAGAATTATTACGATGGAGCAGAGCGGTTCTGCCCGAGAATTCTTGCTGCAGGAGATGACGGTGAAACCGGTGCAGGCCACAAAATACGTTCTTGATATGATGCACGCACAGGGGATGATTGGCAATATGGATACACAGGTTCTTGCGGAAGAATACTGCGCTTATATTGTTTACCTTTATTTCGAGCAAAACTTCCTGAATTCCGGCCCCAGCCTTGACGTTATCGACGAAAAGATGAAACAGCACAACGAATTTTTTGTGCGAACTGTTTTAAAACAAGGAGATTAAAGTATGAAAATTCTCGCAATAATAGGCAGCCCGCGCAAGAAGGGCAACACATACAAAACGGTTGAACGTATCAAAGATGAACTGATTGGCATAGATAACACCATTAACTTTGAATATTTGTTTTTGGCGGATTGTGATTTGAAAATGTGCAAAGGATGTTTCGGATGCTTTGCAAAAGGGAAAGACACCTGCCCGCTCAAGGATGACCGCGACATGATTTTTGAAAAGATGACAGCGGCCGACGGCATTATACTTGCGGCACCAACCTACGCAATGGGCGTACCCGCGCTGATGAAAAACTTTATCGACCGTTTCGCGTATACGCTGCATCGCCCGTGCTTTTTCGATCAGTCATTTTTGGCTGTGTCCACGGTCGGCGGTGCTGTGGGCTTGAAGGAGGCGCTTACGCAGCTGGCGCTGCTGTCAGCCGGCGCTAAAAAATCGCTGAAGCTCGGCATGCCAATGCCGCCCGTTTCCATGCCGATGATTGAAAATAATGCGGCGAAGAAGCTTAAGAAAACGGCCAAAGCGTTCTACGCATCCATGCAGGTGAATCAGCGGCACCAGCCAAAGCTAGTGGATTTTTCATACTTTGGCGCATTCAAAGCCCTAACCCGTTACGATACGTATAAGAAACAATGCCCTGCCGATTATCAATACTACCAAGAAAAATCGGCCTACTTCTATCCGGTAACAGGCCTTCGCGCATTTTGTGGAAAAGCGCTCGCCGGCGTGATGAAGCAGAGCTTTAAGCTGATTGTTAAAGATACAGCGGGCACCGGGCATACCACGTCGCATGCCGAAAGATAAAATCCCGTTCTCAGTTGTGAAATCCGGCCATATATTGTATAATAAATTTGAAATTATCTGTATTATGGCTTAATCGCATGGAGGATGGATTATGAAAAAAGCAAGTTCGATTTTGGGTATCGTTGGCGGGGCGTTATCGCTGTTTGGCGCTCTGCTTTGTATTGTCGGCGGAATTTTGATCATGTGTTTGAATTCAAACGGAATCTGGGATTTTATTAGACACTTTGATGTGGATATACCGTTTTTCGGCACCGGTTTGTTTGACTGGTCTTTTGATATCGTCGGTGTTGTGGTTATCATCTTTGGCATGCTCAAGGCGGGCTGCGGTGTGCTCGGTCTTATCGGGGGCACCATGGTGAAGAAGAACACGGTAACAGCGGGCGTGCTGATGATCGTTGCGGCAGGCGTGAGCCTTGTGCTAACGGGCGGATTTTTCTCAATGGTGCTGTTTACGCTGGGCGGTATCTTCGCGCTGATCAAGGAAAAACCGCCGGTAGCGCCGGTGCAGCCGCCGGTTGAATAACACGAATTTAAGCTTGCAGTCAAGCTGAATGTTGGTGGTGGCTGCTTGAAAGAAAAATGCCCGGGGCGTTTTCGCTCCGGGCATTTCCATGTCTGTCGGCATAAGTTGAACTCTCAGGATGATGTCTAGAATCGCCAACAATAAGACAACTTGTCACCGGCAGAGGAAAAGTATATTATACTATAATGAGGAAATACAAAGGAGGAAAACTTATGAGAAAGGCCAGCATGGTGCTTGGCATCGTGGGCGGGGCATTGTCGCTGCTGGGAGCTCTGTCAATGATCATTCTTGGTGCATTCATGAATTCGGATCAGGGATTTTTTTCGGGCATACTGAATCGCGTTTATTCTGACTTTTTTAACATCTCCGGTGACTTTTGGGGCATCTTGTTTTTGGTGATTGGCGTGGCTGAGCTGGTATGCGGCGTGTTGGGGCTGATTGGCGGATTAAAAGTCAATAAGAATAATGTGACCGCAGGGGTGCTGATGATCGTCTCGGCGGGCATCAGTCTGCTGATGTCGGCATGGCTGTCTATGATACTGTTCGCGCTGGGCGGCATTTTTGCGCTGATTAAGGAAAAACCGCCGGTTACGCCGATGCAGCTGCCGGTTGAATAACAGAATTTGAGCTTGCAGTCATGCTGAATGTTGGTGGTGGCTGTTTGAAAGAAAAAATGCCCGGGGCGCTTTCGCTTTGGGCATTTCCATGTCTGTTTGTTCCGAGGTGATTATCAGCATGATAGACATCGGTGACAGCCAAGGGGTTCATCCCGGTCAAACCGATTGGTGACATTGGATGCTTTACGCTTCGTGGTCATATCACTCCGCTACTAATATGACAGAAAAGAATGTTTTATAACAAGTGTCGGGCTATATGTTTAGAATCGTCATGCGATATCGATCCTCAATAAACGAAAAGTAACGGTAGGGGTCATTCTTTCCACTGCCGTAGTGAACGAGTGTAGCGAAGTGACTACGCAGTGGAAAAGAATCTGTCTCAACAGATCCTGGTCCACCACGTAGTCGTCGCTCGCTCCTCAGGATGGCCGAGATTAGTAACTTTCCAAAGCAATGACAAATACCAACTGGGGATTGGCGTCACACCGATAGGTGACGGGAGTAATGCAATACACCAATTGCATGGACTGACATGAGTCTGATTCTATTGGGCTATAAGCTTTTGGCGTTTTCAAATATCGATGCTATTTCGTTTCGTCCTGTCAGCTTGTTCATCGATACCGCAATGATCGATATACCCACGAGGCTCAACCCCAAACGTGTAAACGTAAACAGCGGGCCCATTGCTGACAGCTCAAACAGTATCATCGGCACCTTGGTGGTTGACCACGCACCGAGGAACAACAGTATGTTGATGAACGACGCACCTTTTTTCATGAACACACCAGCAACAGGGAAAGCCGCATACAGAGGCCCTGCGGCTGCGCTGCCAAGCAGCACCGCCAGCGCCGCGCCTTTGAGCCCTGAGCCTTCGCCCATAAATTTCACCATTGTCTCTCTAGGCACCCACACATCGAGCAGCCCAAGCAACACAAATATCGGCGGAATCACAAGCAGCATTTGCTCGAATCCGGAGATTGTGGCATCAAACGCTTTGGTGCCCACATTCGGCCAGACGATCACCAGCGCGGCGAGCCCCGCCACCATGAACAAAGCGATTGCGTAGCGCTTCATCAGCTTTTTCATATCTCTCCCATCACCTTTCCGATCACAAAAGCCACCGCGAACGCAAACACCAGCGCGAAGGCGTTGCGCAGCAGCGCCGTTTTTTTACCGAAGTATTTAAATTCCACCGGCAGCGTCACCACGCCCACCATCATCAGTGACGACACAAAAGCGCCGATTTGCATATAGCCGGCACCACCCGCCAGCAGCAGCGCGGCGGTGGGGAAGGCCACGAAACCGGGCATCAGCGTGATGGCCCCGACCGCGGCCGCCAGCCCGACACCGAGCCAGCCCGACTGCCTGCCGATGATCGCGCCGATCGTTTCGGGATTGAGCAGCGCCAGCACCACACCCACGAGTATCATAATGCCGATCAGCTGCGGCAGAATATTTTCCAACGCACGCCAGGCTTTGATTATCGCTTTTTTCGTTTTCTCTCTGCTTTTAATCAGAGAAAACACCGATAGCCCGATTGCCAGTGAATAAAAAACAATCGTATCAATCCCCATAGCATCATCTCCTTTTGGTTAAATCATTTTTGCAGCTGCGCATACGCATCAAGCAGCATGCTGATGCGTTCGCGGCGTTTTTGCAGCTCCGCTGCCCAATTGTCCAACGCATTGCGTCCCAAGGGTGTTATGCTGTAAACGCGGCGCTGAGGCCCCTGCCCGCCGCTTTCCCAATGCGAACGTACCCATTCGTTCTGCTCCATATGGCGCAGCGTTCGGTAAAGCGTGCTGATGTTAAGCTCTTCATCGGTAAAGCCAAAGCGCGTCAACTGTTCAGCCAGGCAATAGCCATGGCAGGCTTTGTCTTCGCCGCTTAATAGGAGCAGCAGGCAAACCTCCATGAAACGGTGCATCGGACGACATTGATTGTGCGGCATAGCGGACTCCTCGCAGATATATTATTACTATATACATACCGAATATAGATTGTGCGGATATACTAACGTAAAACTTGGCATGAGTCAAGTGACAGATGCCCGAAGGTGAAATAAAGAGGAGATAGAATAAAAAAGGTTAAAGATAGAACTGCAAACCCGCTTGAGAAGTTTGCGGATAATGGCTAAAGAAAGTTGCCGTTGCTTGCAACAACATTCGCATACCAGCGCGCGGAGTCTTTCGCCATTCGCTGCTGAGTCGCGTAATTAATGTAGATAAGGCCAAAGCGCTCGTCGTAGCCGTTGTGCCATTCAAAATTGTCTGTCAGGCTCCAGTGCAAGTATCCGCTGATCGGTACGCCGTCGTCGCACGCTTTTTTCAGCTCGGAAATATAGCTGTGAAGAAAATCAATTCGGTCAGCATCATGAACCTGCCCGTCTAAGTAAACACGGTCGTTACAGGATTGGCCGTTTTCTGTGATCATGAGCGGGAGGCGG
>JAEZIW010000043.1 GCA_023436525.1 Bacillota bacterium
GCTCGAGGAAATCAGCCTGCACGATCCTTTAACCGGTGTGCTGAATCGACGAGGTTTGGAAAAGCGAGCCAAAGCCCTGTTGAGTTCTGTCCCAAACGGTATGCTTTTTGCCATTTATGTCGATCTCGACGGATTAAAGCGCATCAACGATATTCACGGCCATGCGGCCGGAGATGAAGCGATACGGGTTATTGCCGATATACTGCGGCATTGTTCCCGCCCGGGCGACATCATCGCGCGCATGGGAGGCGATGAATTTGTTTGCGTTGGCCTCGTACCTGACAAAAAAACCTTAAGCTCCATGCTGCGCACAATGCATTCATACTGCGTGCTGCATAACGAGCATTCAGTAAAGCCGTTTGCAGTGAATGCAAGCTACGGCTGGTTCCTGCAGGAAGCAGAAGAAAAGCTCTCTCTGAAGCAAATCATCGACAAAGCAGACAGCCACTTGTACAAACAAAAACATATGCGCAAACAACAGTAAAGCCCGATTCTCCGGCATACTTTGCATTCAAAGAACAGTGAATATTTCTAGTAATGGCTAAATGTTCAGTATGCGTTAAGTATTGTCTGCTATTCTTTTGGCATAAAATGTGATGAATTCTATTTGCTCATGCGGTTGTTTATATAAATATTGAGAAAGCGGTGCCGTTATGGTAAATCAGGCAGATGAGAACATAATCAGCGAAGAGCTATCAATGAGCATTGAAGAAAGGCTGAGACAGAGCGAGCAAAAGCTTATTCTGGCCAATGAGCTGCTGCAAAAAGTATTGGATACAATTCCGATGCCTATTTTCTGGAAGGATAAAAACTCTGATTTTCTCGGCTGCAATCAGCTATTCGCAACAGAAGCGGGTAAAGAATCGCCGGATCAGCTTATCGGAAAAAACGATTACAGCACACCCTCATTTGCGATGGCCGAAAAATACAGAGCCGATGATTCCGATATTATGCAAACCGGAATTGCGAGAATTAACATAGAAGAACCGCACACAACAGCCGAGGGAGACCCCATTTGGACAAGAACAACGAAAGTGCCGCTTAAAGACGCGAACGGACAGATATTCGGGCTGCTCGGTGTTTATGAGGATATCACGAAAAGAAAAATGGAAGAACAAGAGTTGTTCTACGAAAAAGAACGGCTCAAAGTTACACTATTGGCCATCGGCGATGCTGTGATTACCACCGATCAAAATAAAAAGATAACGCTGATGAATCCTGTAGCGGAAAAGCTCACCGGTTGGAGCGCGAGGGATGCAATGGGCAAGCCGATTGATCTGGTTTTGCATCTGCATAATGAATTAACAGGCGAGCAGGCCAAAACGCCGGTAGAAAAGGTGCTGCGAGAAAGAAAAATGATCGAAATGGAAAACCGCACTGTATTGGTTTCCAAGACCGGCGAAAGCCGAATCATTGAAGACAGCGCCTCGCCCATTCTGGGCTCGGACAAAGATGTATTGGGTGTCGTGATGGTTTTCAGGGATGTGACAGAGAAAGTATCCAGGCAAGATGAGATTCTGTATCTCAGTTATCACGACAGCTTAACGAATTTATACAATCGCCGGTATTTCGAAGAAGAAATCAAACGAATAGAATCGACGCACTGTTATCCGTTGTCGATTATACTGGGCGATGTCAACGGCCTTAAAATGGTTAACGATGTGCTGGGCCATGCGGAGGGAGACCGCTTTTTGGTTGAGACAGCCCGTATTCTTAGTGAATCCTGCGGCGATAACGGCATTGTCGCAAGATGGGGCGGCGACGAGTATATTATTCTGCTGCCCGGCTGCGAATCAAAAGAAGCCGAAAAAATATGTCAAGTTATCAATAGCAAGTGCAGAGAATCAGCTGGGCGAGGCATTAATTTATCCATTTCCTTGGGCTATGCATCTCGAAAAAATTCCCATGAAGACGTAACGAAAGTCATCAATACGGCTGAAGAAGTGATGTATACCCAAAAAATGCTCAACAGCCGAAGCTATCGCAACTCGGTACTTGAATCGTTTAAGAAGACTTTGTTCGAAAAAAGCCACGAAACAGAAGAACATGCCAACCGCTTAATGCAGCTGAGCAGAAAAATGGGACAGGCCATGTCACTCCATCAATCCGCGCTGCAGGAGCTGGAGCTGCTGGGCGTGCTTCATGATATCGGTAAAATCGGCATTCCGGATGCCATACTCAACAAACCGGGCAAGCTGAACGACGATGAATGGAGTGTTATGAAACGGCATTCCGAAATCGGCAGCCGCATTGCCCAATCCGTACCGGAATTCATTCGCATCTCCGAGTACATTTTGTTTCATCATGAGCGGTGGGACGGTAACGGCTACCCGAGAGGTCTCAAGGGTGATGAGATACCCGTTCTCTCACGAATACTCTCCGTTGTGGATTCGTATGACGCGATGACCAGCGAGCGGCCATACCGCAAGCCGATGACGCAGGAGGCTGCGATTCAAGAATTGAAACTAAACGCCGGCACGCAGTTTGATCCGAATTTGGTCAATCTGTTTATTGAGCAAAAGATTTATAATATGAGTTTGACAAGCTGAAAGATAAGCACGGCGACAGTATCGCAGCAACAGCAAAGCCGCCGGCGTCTCATAAGCGTCGCGGCTTTTTCTTGTCCAATAATACACTCGGTAATCCCGAGAATTCCAAAAGGCTTTAGAAAATGGTTTTGACGATAGTATATGCTCTATCCAAGAAATAAACGGTATGATATATATAAGCCTTCTCCTGGATGAGGTGTCATAAAAGGCTGACAAAACGAACACATCAGCCGCCTGTCAAAATCTCCTCAAAGAAGCCTGATAATGCTTATTAGCTAGCATAAGCGCATTTGACAAGCTCACCCCTTTAAGGCGCAGCCAGCAGCCGATCATTGAGTACGCCTTAAGGCGATACCAGAATAAGAGGGCGATGCCCGTAAAGAAAAACCCCCGACGTGATCGGGGGAACATACTTTGATTCTCTTTGGTTCAATCGGCGTTCCGTGATTAAACGAAGCGCTTTAACCTATCTATACAGACGGCGGAATATCAAGAAATTTGACACCCTCGTTTTTATCTTCGGCCCGTCTCAGTGTCCACTCATCCTTGTAGAGTATAACCGGCCTTTGAAAACGGTCTTCCACGATTTTGGCGTTGTCCGAAAACCCGAGCAGATCACGCGTCACATTTTTAGCCACCACCCATCTGGCCAGCGTATATGGCAGCCGTTCAATCAGTATGTCGACACCGTACTCATATTTCATTCGGTATGTCAGCACCTCAAGCTGCAGCACCCCCACCACACCGACGGTCAGCGTTTCCACGCCGAGATTCGGCTGTTTGAAAACCTGAATCGCACCTTCCTCCGAAATCTGATTAATCCCCTGCAGAAACTGCTTTCTTCTCATGGCATCAGGCGTGCGCACCTGCGCAAAGTGCTCGGCCGGGAACATGGGAATCCCTTCGAATCTGAACGTCTCCTTGCTTTCACACAGTGTATCACCGATATTGAGCAGCCCGGTATCCACCACGCCGATGATGTCACCGGCAAAAGCCTGCTCCACTGTTGTTCTTTCCTGCGCGAAAAACTGCTGTGGCTGCGCGAGGCGCAGCGTTTTGCCGGTTCTCTCGTGCACAACCTCCATGCCGATTTCAAATTTACCCGAACTGATTCTGATAAAGGCGATTCGGTTACGATGCGCCGGGTCCATATTGGCCTGAATTTTAAACACAAATCCCGAAAATTTCTCGCTGTTTGGGCTGATAGCCCCCTTTGTGCTCTCCCTCTCGGAAGGCGGCGGCGCAATGCTCACAAACTCATCAAGAAACGGCTTGACCCCGAAGTTCGTCATGGCACTGCCGAAAAACATAGGTGTTAGCTGGCCGTTCTTCACTTTCTCAATATCAAATTCGTCTCCGGCCATATCAAGCAGCGCGATATCGTCGCAGAGCTTGCTCAGCAGCCGATCTCCAAGCATATCGCGCAGCGCGCTGTCGTCAAGCGATGTGCTTTTCGACCGGACAATCTCCTGCCCATGCCCCTGCGCTTCGAATAGCTCGATCCGCGAGGTTTTGCGGTCGAACACGCCTTTAAACATGCCATCTTCGCCGATCGGCCAGTTCATAGGGCAAGACCGTATGCCGAGCGTTTTCTCGATCTCATCCATCAGCTCAAACGGGCTTTTGCAAAATCTGTCCAGCTTGTTCACAAACGTGAATATCGGAATGCCGCGCATACGGCACACATGAAACAGCTTTTTCGTCTGCGCTTCCACACCCTTCGCGCCGTCGATAAGCATCACGGCGCAGTCTGCCGCCGCCAGCGTTCTGTAGGTGTCTTCACTGAAGTCCTGATGGCCCGGTGTATCCAGAATGTTGATACGGATGCCGTTGTAATCGAAGAACATCACACTGGATGTCACCGATATACCTCTTTGCTTCTCAATCTCCATCCAGTCTGATACGGCGTGCTTGGCGGCTTTTCGGCCTTTAACGGCGCCCGCCAGACGAATCGCGCCTCCGTAAAGCAGCAGCTTTTCCGTCAGCGTTGTTTTACCCGCGTCGGGATGCGATATGATGGCAAAGGTTCGCCTGCGCGCAACCTCTTTTTTTATTTCATTATCGGTGCTGATATGTCATTCTCCCTTCTTGATACCAGCCGCTTATGCGGCAACATACACATAAAAACAGAAGCTCAAGAAAGAAGCTTTCCGCCCTTAAAGCCATTTAAAACGGCCATCGTACTGCCGTTTATCCTTTGCATTAACCACGGCACATTATACAAGATGTACGTGATTGCGTCAATGAGCTTGGCTTTGATGACTTTATACCATTACCCTGCTCGCCATTATCACGCTATCTCTGCGAATATAGTGTTACTTTATTGGCCGTATTGTTTTTATATGGTATAATCACACGTAATGTTCCAATAATATCGGGGGTTGTCTATGAATCGAATCACAATGGCCACATCGGAAAAAAACACGCTGCGAGGTGCAATTTTTGCGCTGTTGGCTGTTGCGCTGACGCTTCTTTTCAGCCCACTAACAAGCCCA
>JAEZIW010000056.1 GCA_023436525.1 Bacillota bacterium
CGAGAATACCGACTTAAGGCTCACCGACATCGTCGATATTCAATCTGAGCTGCTGCCGATTCAGCAAAACGTGCTGCTGCGCGCCATCAAAGAATGCGCCACCAACAGCTTAAAGCACGGGCACAGCTCCGAGGCCGATCTGCTGATTCAGGAGTTCAAGGGCACCGTGCGGCTCACCTTCAGCGATAACGGCGCGGGCACGGATGATGTTCATTTCGGTTTTGGGCTGACGGGCATGCGGGAGCGTGTGAAAAGCATCGGCGGAATGCTAAGTGTGAGCAGCGCGCCGGGCGAAGGTTTTATTGTGCAAATCACGATACCCACAGGAGGAACGGCCAATGATTAAAGTGCTGCTGGTGGACGATCAGACGATCATTCGTGACGGGCTGCGTGCGCTGCTTAGCGTGCATGCCGATATTGAGGTGGTCGGCGAAGCAGCCAACGGTGCACAGGCGGTTGAGCTGGTGCGCACATTAAGACCTGATGTGGTGCTGACGGATGTTCGCATGCCGGAAATGGACGGCGTAGAGGCCACGCAGCGGATTAAAAAAGAGTTTGCGGAGACTGTGGTGATTGTGCTCACAACGTTTGACGACGATGAATACATCATCAAAGCGATGACGTACGGCGCATCGGGCTATCTGCTCAAGGATATCGGTGCCGATAAGCTGGTAGAGGCCATTCACGACGGGCTGCGGGGCAGCATCATACTGCCCGGGCGCGTGGCCGCCAAGATTACCTCAAGGCTGGTCAGCAAAGCGAGCGCCGATGTGGCACGCGGCGATTTCTCCGAGCGCGAGATAGACATTATTCGCTTGATGATGCAGGGAAAAGGCAATCGCGACATTGCCGAAACGCTTTATTTATCCACCGGAACGGTGAAGAATTATATCAGCCAGATTTATCTGAAGATCAACGTGAGTGACCGCGCCAACGCGGTGCTCGTTTTCAAACAGCTCGGGTTTTAGTACTCAACAGCGCATCGCGGCACGCGCCGCCAACAGGACTTTTTTTTAAGATGAATGAGCGCCTCATTCCTCATAACATAAGAAAAGAGATACCTGTATCCCGAAAGGGATATACGCGTTCTCTTCAATGTATACAAAAACTCAAGAGCGCATCGCGGCAAGCGCCGCCAACAGGGCTCTTTTTTAAAATGAATGAGCGCCTCATTCCTCATAACATAAGAAAAGAGATACCTGTATCCCGAAAGGGATATACGCGTTCCCTTCAATGTATACAGAAAACTCAAGAGCGCATCGCGGCAAGCGCCGCCAACAGGACTCTTTTTTTAGATTAATGAGCGCCTCATCCCTCATTACATAAAAAAATAGAGATACCTGTATCCCGAAAGGGATATACGCGTTCTCTTCAATGTATACAAAAACTCAAGAGCGCATCGCGGCAAGCGCCGCCAACAGGACTCTTTTTTTAAAATTAATGAGCGCCTTATTCCTCATAAAATAAGAAAAAAGAGATACCTGTATCCCAAACGATGCTGCAGAGCATCTTTTTTATTCCAATAACATGACCGCATTCATGACTGGGGTCACTTATCACATGACCGGCCGGGCATCTATAGTGAAACCATCAAAGGAATGGAGGAAATAAAAATGGATCTTTCGAACATGTCTAATTTTCTGCTGATGGTGCTGCCGCTGGCGGCGATACAGCTGGGCCTCGCGATATTCTGCATCGTAAAGATTTTCAAAGAAGGCGTTGCAAACCTGAACAGGCTGGCCTGGACGCTGATCTGTTTATTCGGCAGCCTGCTCGGCTCTATCGTGTTCCTGATTGTCGGAAGAAAGAAGGCGTACTAAATGATTACCGTCACGAATCTGCAAAAAACATTTAAATCGTATCATGCGCTTAAGGGCATCAAGCTGAGCGTGAAGAAAGGCGAAATCTACGGGTTTATCGGGCAGAACGGCGCGGGAAAATCAACCACGATGAACATTCTGGCCGGCCTCTCCCGGCCCACAGCGGGCGACTGCATCGTGAACGGCATGGACGTGACAGCGATAGCGCACCCGAGCGATTTAAAAATCGGGTATCTGCCCGAAGACCCGAAGTTTTACCCATGGATGACAGCCTATGAAACGCTTGACTATCTCGGGAACAGTCCGGCGCATAAGGTCAGCCGATCCGACATTGAGGGTATGCTCAAGTGGGTGGGGCTAACCGAAGCAGCACGCAGGCGCGTCGGCGGCTTTTCCCGTGGCATGAAGCAGCGGCTCGGCATCGGCGCGGCGTTAATCCACGATCCTGAGCTGGTGATACTCGACGAGCCATCTTCCGCGCTGGACCCCGAAGGCCGCAGCGATGTGCTGCGCTTGATTACTGATTTAAAGCAGAAGGGCAAAACTGTGTTCTTCTCGACGCACATATTAAGCGATGTGGAGCGCGTCTGTGATACCGTCGGCATCATCGCCTCGGGAAAAATGATCATGGAAAAACCGCTGGCCGAGATTGTGAAAGACAACATTGTACCGATCTACGATGTAACGATTGACAAGCCCTTGAACACGCCGCTGCTGGAGCAGCTCAAAGCGGTTGAAGGCGTGCTGGCTGCCAAGCCCGACGGCGACAAGCTTTCGGTGACACTCAAAAGTGCGGATTCAAGACGGCTGCTGCGTTTTTTTGCCGACAACGAGCTGTTTGTACGCGAATTTTCATTGAGGAAAAACGATTTGGAAGACATATTCATTAAGGAGGTCAACGGGAAATGATGCAGAATATCAGAAAGGAAATCCGATTCGGATTTCGCAATTATCGGTTCTTGATTATTTTCATCGGGTTCATGTTCTTCGCGTTGATGGACCCGGTGATGACGAAATTCATATTGCCGGAGATTATGAAGAGCCAGATGGGTCTGACGCCTGAGATGATGGCGCAGATGGTGGATACGACGCAGGCCGGCGTTATGCGGATGTACATGGGCGATGTGTTTGAGCTGATTACCATTGTGCTGGCCTTCTCGCTTTGCGGGTTGATGTCGCAGGAGATCAAAGAGAACACGCTGGTGCTGCCCATCTGTTCGGGCAAGCGTTTTGGCGGCATTGTCGGCGCGAAAACGCTAGTGTTTGCAGCGGCACTGATTCTGGCCCCAGTGCTGTCGGTGTTGGTCAACTACGTATACACCGGTGTGCTGTTCGCGTTTGACGTGTCCATCGGTACAGCGATTGACTCAGGATTGCTCATCGGGCTTTATATGGTTTTCCTGCTCGCTATGATCGTTATGTGGGGAGCAATACTCAAAAAGCCGCTCGCAGCCGGATTTGTGACACTCGTTTGCGCGTATGGGCTGCATTTTATAGGCGGCGCGCTTGGTATTCAAGCTTATCTGCCGTCCGCGCTGTTTGCGCAGGCACAGCTGCTGAGTGCGCCGTCTGATACGCTGTTGCAAACGCTCATCGTAACGCTGCTCGGTATACTGATGTTCATGGTCATCACACGTCTTCGGCTGAAAAAGCTGGAGTGGAACGAGAGACAGTGATTCAGCAAATGTGATTTCTAATAGCAGAGCCTTGACGTTTGTCGGGGCTTTTTTGGTTGCTTGATGACAATATGGTTTGTATTTGCCAAAGGAGTAAAATGCGCATGATAAATTGTACTTATTTATTCGGAAATCTGTTTAGATAAAGTCAATTGAGTCTATAAAAGTGTGTACATAATCAAAATTCACGAAAGGCAGGCGTCTTCGCTGTATGGATGATATAAGAATCGTCATTGTTGATGACTCATCGTTTTCAATAGCTTTTATTAGGGATATTTTTGATAGAAATGGGCTCAAGGTGGTCGGTGAAGCCGGAACGTTGGAAGAGGTTAAGGAAGTTGTTAAAGCGCAAAAACCCACTTTGGTCACAATGGATATGACGCTGCCCGGTACAGACGGCCTTGAGTGCACACGTGCCATTCATGAGATTGACGAAAACATCAAAGTTATTGTCGTCAGTTCGATGATGGATGAAGAGATTGTTAAAGAGGCAAAGAAGAACAAGGTATCGGCCTATGTGCAAAAGCCGGTGGATGCGGACGAACTGATGACGACCATCAACAGGGTGATGGCATCGGAAGAGCTGTATAATTTCTTGCAGGCTGAATACTTTGCGGTTTTCAAAGAAGCGCTGATGGACAGCTTTAACCGAATGACGAAAACCGTCCCGGTGTTTGAAAAGGAATATGTATCAGCCAGCGAGTTTGAATCGCAGGGGATGACGGCGATTATTGGTATCATCGGCAAGTTCTCCGGGCGTATGCTGCTTGATTTGCCGCTGGCAACGGCGCAAAGCTTTTCGGCCGCCGTACTCAAAAGAGAGCCCAAGGGCAAGGATGAGGTGACCGCCGTACTCGGAGAATTCGCGAATATTATATCGGGCAATGCCTGCTCGCTGCTGAACAGAAAGAACAAAGCGTTGGGGCTGCGTGTGGCGCCTCCGGCTATGCTGCGCGGAGACAGCGTTTTGATATCGGCACCTAATTTCACAACATCAAATGTGCTGACACAAACGGACTATGGCAAAGTGCTGCTGAGTGTCGGTTTTCAAAGGAGTGAGGAAAAGTGGACGTAAAATATGTTAATCCGTTTTTGGAGTCCTTTATCTCCGTGATGCCTCAACTTGGGTACACAAACGTTCAAAAAGGGAATTTGAGCGTGAAGGAGCAGGAGCTGACGAATACCGGAGTCAGTATTATCATCGGCATTGTCGGCAAGATGAGGGGCAACGTTGTTTACAATCTCAATACCCAAAGCGCAATCAATATCGCATCGACCATGATGATGGGTATGCCCATCGAGGAACTGGATGACATGTCGAAAAGCGCGCTGTCGGAGCTTGCCAATATGCTGACAGCCAGTGCGGCAACGGGTTTTTACGACCTTGGGCTGCCCATAGATATCTCCACGCCCACCTTGCTGCAGGGTGAAAACATCTCGATTAAGATGAGCTCAAATCAGGTGCTGTGCATGGAGCTGATGGCGGATGATAATGTTATTGAAGTGAATGTGGCGTTTGAAAACTAAGAGGATATATGTGTTCTTTCTAAGGCTCCGGCAAATGCCGGAGCCTTTTTGTATAGTCAGTCTTGAGTGTAAATATTGTCACGCTGAAAGTGGTTTTTGTTTATATTCGTACCATTAAATTCATTAACGAAGAATAGTATTAATTTAACGAAGTTGATAAATATCGGCGAATTCTCATACCTGATCCATTGCCCTTTGAGACAGAGCCATTTATATTTATAAACATAATAACAATATTATGGGGGAAGCGTTATGAAAAAGATTTTCTCAAAACCAGCCCTCACCAGTGCGACAGCTTTTATCATCTATCTTATGATACTCAACTTTGTGCTTCATATGGTTACCGGGTGGCAATACGGATTGTTTTTTGACGAATCGTATTATTACTCTATGAGCAACCACTTGGATTTCGGCTATGTGGATGTCGCGCCGATTACCGCATGGCTCATGGCGCTCTCCAGGCTGCTGCTTGGTGACACGGTGCAGGCGATGCATGTGTTTCCGGCACTGGCGGGGTGTTTCATCATGCTGTTTGCCGCGTTAACGGCACGGAAAATGGGCGGCGGCCGCTTTGCCCAGAGCGTGACGGCGCTGGCCGTGATGATGGCTCCCCTGTTTATGGCGGTGGCCAGCATGTTCACTTACGACGTTTTCGATCAATTGATGGCCGCAGCCGCCATTTATGTGGCGGCATGCCTGCTCAGCGGCGGGGATAAGCCAAAAACGTGGGTGCTCTTTGGGTTTGTTCTTGGTATCGGGCTTATGGTAAAAATCACGATGGGCTTTTTGATACTGGCCCTTTTTGTCGGGTTGCTGCTGACTCCTGCCCGCAAATACTTAAAAAGCAAATGGCTCTGGATTGCGGCAGCAATTGCAATCGGCTGCGTTGTCCCGTATATAATCTGGCAGGCGGTTCACGGCTTTCCCATTGCCGAATACCTGCAAGGGTATCGGCAGCACAGAACCATTATGCCGTCACCAACACAGCTTTTCTTAAACATCGCGGTAACGATGAACATCCTCACGGTTGTGCTATGGCTGGGCGGGCTCATCATGTTGTTCACAAAAAGAGGCCGGGCCTTTCGGCCCTTCGCATGGGCTTTTTTGGCTTACTTTGTGCTGGCATCTGTGATCTATGTGAAGTTCTACGCACTCGCCGGTGTGATGATTCCGATAACGGCGTTCGGTGCTGTTTGCTTGGAGAGAAATTTCCGTGCCGATTCTCTGCCGATGCAGATCGCTGACGGGATTGAGCCGGAGCCCGTTAAAAAGAAGGGAAAGCTCTCCATCGCGTTGAAAGCAGTATTTCTCACGCTCTTGTGCTTGCTCGGTATCGCGCAGGTGCCGCTGACCGTGCCGTTTTTAACGCCGAAGGAGACCATTGCTTACGCAAGATATGTGGATGTCACCGGGTTTGTTAAATTTGACAGCACAAACGGGTTTTCGTCGATGCTGGCGGGGCGTCTAGGCTGGGACGAAATGACGAAACTGGTATCCGACACGTATCATTCGCTGCCGGAGCAGGAGCAAAAAGAGTGCAAAATATTTTGCCTGCACTATTTTGAAGCAGGCGGCATCGATTATTATTCAAAAAAATATGATATCCCTTCGCCGATCAGCGGGCACTTGAGCTTTTACTACTGGGGAGACGACGGTTACGATGGCGGGCCTATCATTTTGGTAGGGATGCAGCATACACTGACATCGCAGATGATGGAGCTGTTTGATGAGGTGGAGGTGGTGAAAGGGCCGCATACCAACTACGCGCTGTATTATATTAACGATGTGCCGATATATGTGTGCAATGGGCTGAAAATATCGCCTGAGGAATTCTGGCAGCTGGCGAGAAGGGTTGACTAAAAAACATCTGAAACAGGTATCGGGGAATTCGGTACCTGTTTTTTTTATTTATGCCCGCTTTATGCTATGATAAGGTGACAACGAAAGGAAAGCTTAAAATGAACCTGATTAAAACAAATGCAAAAGGCATAGTGCTGTGCCTGATTATCGCGGTGCCTTCCTGGTTTTTGGGAACGTTGATGCCGGTGGTGGGCGGGCCTGTGTTTTCCATATTGCTCGGTATGCTGGCGGCTATTATCATCAAAGATAAAACGCACTTGAAGGCGGGCATTTCATTCACCTCTAAAAAGATATTGCAGCTGGCGGTGGTGCTGCTTGGGTTTGGCATGAACCTGTCGGTGATTGTGTCGACCGGCGTGCAGTCGCTGCCCATCATTCTGTCGACGATCAGCGTCTCTTTGCTGATATCGTTTGGTCTTTATAAGCTGTTAAAGATGCCGTCACAGATATCCACGCTGGTGGGTGTGGGGTCGGCCATATGCGGCGGCTCGGCCATCGCGGCCACAGCCCCTGTAATCGGCGCGAACGACGAGGAAATCGCGCAGTCGATTTCCGTTGTGTTTTTGTTCAACGTGGTCGCGGCGCTTATTTTTCCCACGCTGGGGGCGCTGCTGGGGCTTTCCGATTACGGCTTCGGCCTGTTCGCGGGTACGGCGGTGAACGACACCTCTTCCGTCACGGCGGCGGCCGCCGCATGGGACGCGATGCATGGGTCAAACACGCTTGATACGGCGACGGTGGTTAAGCTGACGCGCACACTCGCCATCATACCCATTACGCTGTCTTTGGCGCTGTACCGCTCGAAAAAAGCGGCGGAAACGAACGCGGCAAAAGTTAAATTGAGAAAGATATTTCCGCTCTTCATATTGTTTTTTATACTCGCGTCGCTGGTCACCACCATCTGTGTGTCGCTTGGTGTTCCGTCCGGTACATTCGCACCGCTGAAGGAGCTGAGCAAGTTTTTCATCGTGATGGCCATGGCGGCGATCGGGCTGAATACGGATATCAAAAAGCTTATTAAAAACGGCGGCAAGCCGATACTTGCGGGTTTTTGCTGCTGGGTGGGTATTGCGGCGGTGAGCCTTGCGATGCAAAACATGATGGGGCTTTGGTGACGGCGTAAACGATCCTATACACTTTTTTGGTGTGCGTGCAGATATCGGATGCAACAGCCGATGCCTTAAGACTGATCACTATCTTTGAAGCAGCGGCGCTTACGCCCAAATAACCGACAATAAAAAGTGATACAATCCATTGTTTTATAGACCAAACATCGGTAATGCGTGGTATAATAAACCCATTCATAAAAAAATGAATTTTGCCAAAGGAGGCGTTAGCATGGACGATAATTTGCGTCAGATTTCCAGCCGAATCAAAGAGCTTCGGGAGATTCTCGATATTTCCGTCGCGGATATGGCCGTGGCCGTGGCCGTGACCGAAAAAACGTATGCAGACTATGAAAGCGGGAAGCTCGATATTCCAATCAGCGCGCTTTATAAAATTGCGGCCCGGCTCAATACCGACCCGACAGTGCTGCTCACCGGGGAAGCGCCGCGTATGGACACGCACTGCATCGTTCGCGCCGGGCACGGTGTGGACATCGAACGGTATCCCGGATACTCGTATTCCAGCCTTGCGTACAACTTCATAGGGCGCGATATGGAGCCGCTGCTGGTGACATTGGCACCGGGCGACACCCCCCCGGCCTTGGTGGTACACGGCGGTCAGGAATTCAACTATGTGCTGGAAGGAAAAATGCGCATCGTGCTCGGCAAGCACGTCTATGAGCTGTCCGCGGGCGACTGCATTTATTTTGACCCACAGTTGCCGCACGCGCAAAGCGCCGTGGGCGCACCGGCCAAATTCATCACAATCATAAACGAAAAATAACGGAGAGCTGATAAATGAACGAGATTATAAGCAGATTCTGCCCGCGCACCGCATTCGATTCGTATGAGGATTTCAAAGAGAATTACATTTGCAATGAGCCCGATAGCTTTAACTTTGCGTACGACATTGTGGACGAATGGGCGAGACTGGAGCCTGAAAAACAAGCGCTGGTGTGGACGGACGATACCGAAGAGATGAAGTGCTACACGTTTGCCGACATCAAGGCGCTGAGCGACCGCGCCGCGAACATGTTTTTAGATTACGGCATCAAAAAGGGCGATGTTGTGATGCTGATACTCAAACAGCGCCCCGAGGTATGGGTATGCATGACGGCGCTGATGAAGATTGGCGCGGTTTGTATTCCGGCGAGCTATCAATTAACGCCCAAGGACATCGTATACCGCTGCAACATTGCGCATGTAAAAATGCTGATCAGCGTGGATGAGGATGAGGTGGTGCGTCATATCAGCGACGCAAGGCCTGAGTGCGGCACGCTTAAGTTCTTGTTGAGCGTGGGGGACAAGCTGCCGGACGGCTTTGAGAGCTTTGATAGTGCCCTGCAAAAAGCAAGCGAGGTTTTCTCTCGCCCAACGGGCAGCGATGCCGTGGTGAATACCGACCCGATGCTGATCTATTTTTCGTCCGGCACCACCGGTATGCCGAAAATGGTCTGGCACGATTTTGCGTTTCCGCTCGGGCATATCGTAACCGCGAAGTACTGGCAGTGTGTGCAGAACAACCGCGTTCACATGACGCAGACAGACTCCGGGTGGGCCAAGTTTGCGTGGGGCAAGATATACGGCCAGTGGATATGCGGCGCGGCCATCGGCGCATACGACACCGAAAAGTTTGTGCCGCACAAGCTGCTCTCAGCGCTGCTGCGCATTCGCCCCACTACGTTTTGCGCACCGGCCACGATATACCGCTATTTAATCAAGGAAGACCTCTCGCAATACGATTTGAGCTTTATTGAGCACGCGAGCCTCGCGGGTGAGCCGCTGAACCCCGAGGTGTTCCGCAAAATTCAGGAACTGACCGGCCTCACGGTGTTTGAAGGGTTCGGGCAGACGGAATCGTCGGTGCTGCTCGCGAACTTCCCGTGGATGGATATTAAGCCCGGCTCGATGGGCAAGCCCTCACCGCTGTATCATATTGACCTGATCGACGCGGACGGCTGTACGTGTGAGGACGGTGTTGTCGGCTCGATTGTCGTGAAAGACACCGACAAGAAGCATCCTCTGGGGCTGTTTCACGGCTATTGGGAAGATGAGCAGACAACGCTGAAAAGCTGGCACGACGGCGTTTACAACACGGGCGATATGGCGTGGCGCGATGCGGACGGGTATTACTGGTTTGTGGGCCGCAGCGACGACGTGATTAAATGCTCGGGGTATCGCATTGGGCCGTTTGAGGTGGAGAGCGTGCTGATGGAGCATCCGTCGGTGCTGGAATGCGCGGTCACAGCCGCGCCGGATCCGGTACGCGGGCAGGTGGTGAAGGCGACGATTGTGCTGGCCAAAGGGTTTGAGCCGAGCGACGCGTTGATTAAGCAGCTGCAAAACCATGTGAAGAAGACCACCGCGCCGTATAAATACCCGCGTATTGTGGAGTTTGTGGCGGCGCTGCCCAAAACAACGAGCGACAAAATAAGGCGAAATGTGATTCGTCAGATGGACAGCGAGAAACAACAATAGCATTTTAGGAAAGCGTGGGAATACCTCCCGCGCTTTTTTTACGATATAAAAAGTATTGATAATAAAATAGAGTCCTTTTGGCGGCGCTTGCCGCGATAGGTACTGTGACTTATGATAATCTGTAACACCTCATCAGTCGCCTGCCGGCGACAGATTCTTCACTTCGCTACGCTCGCTCAGAATGACCAGTACAGTTACTTTTCGTTTATCACAAGGCAGGGTTTATGGACAGATAAGGCTTCTTTTCTTAGCAAAGGCTTATCTATGAATGACATCATACAATGATTTAACCCGTAAAAGAAACCTGTTGAAGGCGTTTGCCGCGATGGGAGTGGTCGATAAAAAATCAGCGACACCTCATCAGTCGCCTGTCGGCGACAGCTTCCCCTCAGAGGGGAAGCCATAAGAAGCTTTTTCTTAATACTAAAAAGAGTCCTGTTGGCGGCGTTTACCGCGATTGTGTATTAACGAGAAGCACAGTATACCCCTTTCGGGGTACAGGTACTTTTTTTCTTATGTTATGAGGGATAGGTAGCTCATTGTTATTGAAAACAAAATCAAAAACTAAAGAGCCCTTTTGGCGGCGTTTGCCGCAATATGCGATGTATTTCTCAAACAAACACAGCTGTATACAGTGATAGCATCGACTATACCCATTCGGGGTACAGGAATCTCTATTTTATTTTGTGGATGGGACGTTCACTTATTTTGAAGAAAGAGTCCTTTGGATCGGTGATAGAGCAAGCCGGATTAGTCAAAATCCGCGTGAGCGTGATATAATACACTGTATAAATTCGTGACTTGGAGAAATATTTGTGAAACGTCTATCGTTGCTGTCGGCTGTTCTGATTTCGATGATATTGTTATATGGTTGTGCGTCGCAAGAACCTTCCGTATCAGTGAGCCCGACGGCTGAGCCGACTGTTGCTGCCACGCCGCAGCCGACCCCGACCCCGGTTGCCGTGCCGATTCCCACAACGCCGCCCGACGTGACGGAAACACCGGCTGCCACGCCGCAGCCCGGCGAATCAGCCCAGCCGAGCGTCACACCCCAGACAACCGACAAACCGGCGGAGACACAAACAGCGGCAGACGACAAGACGGTGATTGCAGACGGGTTTTATTATATGACGCTGGACGACGCTTTGAAGCAGCGCATCACGGGCATGAGTTATCCGGAGGATGATGAGGATATCGCCATCAGCTATGATGATCTGCGTTATATCAAAATCAAGTATGTGGATTTTGGCGGCAACGTGAAGGACGGGGAGCTGATTGTGAACAAGAAGCTGGCTAAAGAGGTCACGCGGATTTTCTATGAGCTGTATCAGGCGCAGTATCCGCTGGAATCTGTGCGGCTGGTGGATGATTACGGCGAACCGGGGGACGACAATCTCTCGATGGCGGCGAACAACACCTCGGCGTTTAACTACCGCAAGGTAACGGGCAGCAAAAAGCTCTCGCGCCACAGCTACGGCGCGGCGATCGATATCAACCCGATGCTGAATCCGTATATAGATGGGGATCGCGTAGCGCCCGAGAATGGCGCGGAGTATGCGGACAGGAGCAAGGATTTTGCGGGCAAGATAGACCATGATGATGCGTGCTATAAGATTTTCATTAAGCATGGCTGGACGTGGGGCGGAGACTGGAGCGGCGATAAGGATTATCAGCATTTTTCAAAGGATATCGGGTTTTAAGGCAAGGCAAAAGCGCTGGACAACGAATTTGTTTGAAAGCGTTTTTAACTTTTCAGCCTATCCTGTACGCCCTTATATCTTATATAAACACTTGGATCAGCAAATTTCCCATCATACAAAACAGCATTCACGGGGCAAAAATTGTAGCACCGCATGCAAACGGTACATGTTGGTAAGAACGTAAATCCATCGTCCGAATAAACGATGCTCTTTGTCGGGCAATCGTTTACACAACGCATACAAGCACTGCATTTGGCGGTATCCACACTCAGATACTCGGCATGATTCTTTTTCCCCTTAGCCGTTGCTTTTCTGATAACGATGCCGGGGACAAGATACGGCCCGATATTTGTGATGTATTTATGTTTGGAAATCAGTTTCTCTATCAGTTTGTCGATGCTTATATGACCCTTTTCCAGCCTCGCTTTCAAAGCCTCGTTCGATATCGGCTTGGTCTTCAACTTGGGGGTAGACATATTGTTGCATACCTTAAGGCTTATATATGCACACATCTCTAAATGATAATTCTTCAATGCTTTCTTGACGACAAACGGGCCCATCGCATCCATATATCCGACTGTGGTCATGATAAAGTATTTCTTATGATCAATAGCCAGAGGTCCCATACTCTCCTCAAAGAATTCACGCATGATACGCGGCATATCGGCACCATATACCGGGAAAGCGAATCCGATATAATCGGCTTCATCAATGATCGATTGAAGATTCTCTATCTTGTTTTCCACGGCGTAAACCGTGCAGTCATGATTCCTTTGTTTTATTTTGTTGCTGAATTCGTTAACGGCCCACTGCGTATTTCCTGTCCCGCTGAAATAGAAGACTGTGAATGTCATAAACCCCTCCATATAACGATAAAGATCGGCAAAAGCCGGGGGATTGGCAACATATGAACTAAATGCTTCTGTACTTTCTCAGCGCGCGGATATTGAGCGCTAGGAACACCGCCGTAAACCCAAGCATCACCAACAAATCAGGATAGATATCCCCCAAGCCCTGATTGCGCAGCATCACACTACGCAGCGCATCGGCTCCATATGTGAGCGGGAATATCTTCGCGAGATACTGCAGCACCATCGGCGTCTCACGCAGACTGAACAGCCCGCAGAACATCACCTGAGGTATGATCACAATGGGGATAAACTGAAACAGCTGAAACTCATTGCGCGCGAAGGCGGAGAACAGCGTGCCCATTGAGAGCGATGTGGCCGCAATCGTCAGATTGATCAGCAGCACGAGCAGGAAATTCGTGTTCGTATGAATACCGAGAACATACGCCAAGAACACCTGAATCACAATGGTTTGCAGCGCGGCAAACGCGCCGAACCCGAAGAAGTACCCGAGCACCAGCTGACTGCGATGTATCGACGTGGCCATCACGCGCTCCAGCGTGCCGCTGATGCGCTCGCGCAAAAACGCAATGCCTGCCAGCAGAAATATCAGGAAGAAGATAATAAAGCCCATCATGCTCGGCGCGAGATAATCGAACTGCTCATAGTCATCGCTGCCGTAATACAGCGTGACCTCGGGGGATTCCTCAAACTCTCCGAGCATACCCTTGGCCTGCGGCGGGAGAGACGAAAGGTTCTTCTGCATCGCGTACACGGAAAACGCGCGCTGCACCAGCGACGAAATGGCCGCGTCCGACCCTTCAACGACATAATCATCACCGCTGATGTACCCGTCGCTTTGGCCCGAGAGCATACGGCTCATCGCCTCGTCTTCGGATGCCACCAGCGTGACGGCGGCGTAATCGCCGATCGCGTCCGTTCTCGCATCGTCGATGCCCACAATGTCAATATTCACCGTGGAGATGCCGGAGGCGAGCAGATAATACATCAGCGTCATAATCAGCACAGGCGCGACGATCATAATCGCGAGCGTGCGCTTGTCGCCGTTAATCTGGCGAATCAGCCGTCCCGCAACGATCAAGCTTTTCATGATGCG
>JAEZIW010000188.1 GCA_023436525.1 Bacillota bacterium
GATGTATGTTCACAAGCAGAACAAGGCGGCATCGATATCGAAATATACCGGAATTCAACAGTAATAAACAGAAAGAGACAACATAAATGCAATACAAAACGGATTTACAAATCGCTCGGGAAGCGGAACTGGTGCCCATTTCGCAGATTGCGCACAACGCGGGCATACTGGAAAACGAGCTGATACCATTCGGTAACAAAAAGGCGAAGGTATCCCTTTCGATACTGCAGCGTATGAAGGACAAAGGCGATGCCAAGCTGATACTTGTTTCGGCGATTAACCCCACTCCGGCAGGCGAGGGAAAAACAACCATATCCATCGGCCTTGGCGATGCGCTGAAGAGAAGCGGCAAGAAGGTGTGTCTCGCATTGCGAGAACCGTCGCTCGGTCCGGTTTTCGGCATGAAGGGCGGCGCGGCAGGCGGCGGTTATGCGCAGGTGATACCGATGGAGGATATCAATCTGCATTTTACGGGCGATATTCACGCCGTGACGGCGGCGAACAACCTTTTATGCGCATTGGTCGACAATCACATTCAGCACGGCAATGAGCTGAAAATCGATCCGCGACGTATCACGATCAAGCGCTGCATGGATATCAACGACAGGCAATTAAGGTCCATCACGTGCGGGCTGGGCGGCCGTGCCAACGGCATGCCGCGTGAAGACAGCTTTGATATCACCGCGGCTTCTGAGGTGATGGCGGTGCTGTGCCTTGCGAGTGATCTTCATGATTTGAAAGAACGCCTATCGCGCATTAAGGTGGCGTATACGTACGACGAGCGCCCCGTGACGGCGGGCGAACTGAAAGCGGCGGGTGCAATGGCGGTGCTGCTGAAAGACGCGATAATGCCAAACCTCGTGCAGACGCTTGAGCAAACGCCGTGTCTGATGCACGGCGGGCCGTTTGCGAACATTGCGCACGGCTGCAACAGCTACATAGCCACTTACATGGCGATGCATCTGGCCGACTATGTGGTCACCGAAGCGGGCTTCGGCGCAGACCTCGGCGCGGAGAAGTTTTTGGATATCAAGTGCCGACAGACCGGGCTTTGGCCCGATGCGGCAGTGATTGTGGTGACGATACGTGCGCTGAAAAGCCACGGCGGTAAAGCGAAGGATACGCTGTCAGAGCCGGATGAGGATGCGCTGATTCGCGGGATGAGTAACCTTGATAAGCACATTGAGAACTTGAAGGGCTTTTACGGCCTGCCGGTGACGGTGGCGATCAACCAGTTTGCCACCGATAGCCCGGAGGAGATTGCGCTGGTGCAAAAGCTGTGCCGCGCGAAGGGTGTAACGGCGGTGCCCACCACAGTGTGGGAAAATGGCGGCGAAGGCGGCCTTGCGCTCGCGGAGGAGGTTATTCGCGTTGCCGACAAAGGAAGCCCCACACATCCGTATGAGCTTTGCGACGATATTAAAACGAAAATCGAAAAGCTCGCCAAAACGATATACGGCGCAAGCGAGGTGCATTATTCGGCGGGTGTTGCAAAATCCATTGAAGCGCTCAGCAGAAACGGTTATGCGCAGCTGCCGATCTGTGTTGCAAAAACGCAGTACTCGCTCTCGCACGACCCGAAGCTGACAGGGCGCCCGAGCGGCTTTATTTTCACGGTGCGCAACATTAAGCTATCAGCGGGTGCCGGGTTTATCGTGGTGCTTGCGGGAGATATGATGACGATGCCGGGGCTGCCCAAGAGCCCCGCTGCCGAGCAGATCACGATAGACGACGAAGGACGTATTGACGGTCTGTTCTAAAGATTGTGTATTCTTTATGAATATTAAAAGGAAACGGTGTCTTTTTATTCGATTATGGTATAATGAAACCGCAATCATCTTTAAGGAGCCGTAATATGAAAAAGAAAACCGCCGCCGTGGTGTTGGTGATTCTTGTCATCATAGCCGGAGCGGCAGTCGGAGTCATCTTTTTTTTAAGCCAGCTGCAGTTTCTCCCCACCGCGGGGATGTGAAAGTTCAACAAAGAGCGGCCGAATGCGTCAAAAACAATCGGCTGTTTTTTATTTGAAAGCAATCCTCCGTCGCACTGCGTGCGCCACCTCCTTTCAAAAGGAGGCTTAGTTTCACTGTTCCGTAAAAAGGCTCCTTTGGTAAAGGAGCTGTCAGCTTTGCTGACTGAGGATTGTAAATCCGGCAGTTGACGGAGGAACTTTGAAGCTCACGATATCATCGTGTGTTACGCGGGCGGGTCAGAGACGCCGCCCCTACATTTCGAAGCATTATTGTTTAACATAAAAAAAGAGTATTCCTATACCCCGAAGGGGTATAATTGCATGGTTTGGCCGACAAAAATCACTCAGAACGACACGAAGGTCGTTCACTACGTTTCGTGGTTTGTCCGCAATCCTCCGTCACGCTGCGTGCGCCACCTCCTTTCAAAAGGAGGCCTTTTCCGAGATATACATTGGGAGGATACAAAAAAACGTCTATGCTTCGATCAAACAGTTGCGTTCAGGCTCCTTTAAAAAGGAGCTGTCAGCGTATGCTGACTGAGCATTGATATCACAGACTCTTTTTCGCACTTAAAACAAAAGCTCCCGGTTGAAAACGGGAGCTGACTTTGAGTTATTGACCAAGTTTTTTCAAGCTGACATCGAGCCGCCGCAGCGTCTCCTCTTTACCCAAAAGACACGCCGCTTCCACGGCACCGCCCGGCGTCACCTCGGTGCCGGTAATCGCAATGCGCAGCGGCCAGAGCAGCTGCCCGTTTTTTATACCAAGCCGTTCCACCAGCGCGTGCAGCGCTTCCTTCAATGCTTCAAGCGAATAATCGGTCTGCGCTTCGAGCAGTGCCTTGGCTTCTTGCAGCATCGGCGCCGACGATTCCGCGTCTGTCTTCATCTTCTTGTGCGTATACAGCGCGATGTCGTAATCCGGCATCTGCTTTAAAAACGCAAGCTTGCCCGGTATCTCATCGAGCCGCTCGAGCCGCGGCTGTATCAGCTCGGTAATCAGGCCAAGATCAAACGCTTCCACGCCCGCTTCTGCAAAATACGGCATCGCTGTTTCAATAAACGCCTCTTTGCTAAGCGCCCGGATATACTGCGCGTTCATCCACGTCAGCTTATCCACATCAAATATCGCGGACGATTTGGACAGCCCCTCAATGTGAAACGCCTGTATCAGCTCATCCAGCGTGAAAATCTCCTGCTCGGTGCCCGGGCTCCACCCGAGCAGCGCGATGTAATTGATCAGCGCTTCTTTGAGATACCCCTTCTTGATAAAATCGTCAAACGACGCATCACCGTGACGCTTTGAGAGCTTTCGCTGCTTGTCCTTCATCACCACGGGCAGGTGAATGTACGCCGGAATGTCCCACCCGAATGCGCGGTACAGATGATTGTACTTGGGTGTGGACGAAAGGTATTCGACCCCGCGGATCACATGCGTGATGCCCATTAAATGATCGTCCACCACGTTCGCAAGATTGTATGTGGGCATGCCATCTGCTTTCAGCAGCACGTTGTCGTCAAGATCGGCATTGGGCACCGTGATAGCACCGAATACCGCATCGGTATACGTGGTCTCGCCCGTGCGCGGAATGTTCTGGCGAATCACATACGGCTCGCCCGCGCACAGTCTTTTTTGTATCTCCTCTTCAGAAAGAGAGAGACAATGCTTGTCGTAGGTGTATGTTTGCCCATTGGCCTCGGCCTTTGCGCGTTCCTCCGCGAGGCGCTCCTTGGTGCAAAAGCAGCGGTAGGCTGCGCCGGATTTCACGAGCATTTCCGCATGCTCTTTGTAGATATCGGCACGCTCGCTCTGAATGTACGGGCCGCAGGGGCCGCCCACATCCGGGCCTTCGTCGTAATTGAGGCCGGTTTGACGCAACGTATTATAAATCACGTCCTTCGCGCCTTCCACCTCGCGGCCTGTGTCGGTATCTTCAATGCGCAGCAGAAAAGCACCGCCGTGCTTGCGCGCAAACAGCCACGCGTAAAGCGCGGTTCGAAGGCCTCCGATATGCAGATAGCCCGTGGGGCTGGGGGCAAAACGTGTGCGTATTTCACTCATAAACATGACAATGCGGCCAAAAGGGCCGCACAATCTCCTTTCCAAAGGGGGTTATACTATGCTTTGTAGCTGTCCTTCAAATTCACAATCAGGTTAAACACGAGCTTATCGGGCGTGCTGTCCGTGTCGGTGCAAAAATACCCCTGACGCAGGAACTGGAACTTATCACCGACGGCGGTGTTCCTGCCGGCTTGCTCAATCAGCGCGTTCGGCAGAATTTTCAGCGACTCGCTGTTCAAACGACCCGAGAAATCGCCCTCGCCTTCGTTGAGCAGAAAATCGTAAAGGCGCACCTCACACGGCACGGCGCTGGCGGCATCCACCCAGTGCAGCGTTCCTTTGATCTTGCGGCCTGCCGTAGCACCGCCCGTTTTGGAATCGGGGTCGTAGGTGCAGCGCAGCTCGGTGACGTTGCCGTGTTCATCTTTGATAACGCTTTCGCATTTGATGATGTACGCATCTTTCAGGCGCACTTCCCTGCCGGGTGCCAGCCGGAAAAACTTGCCCGGCGGGTCTTCCATGAAGTCGGTGCGTTCAATATATATTTCCCGGGAGAAGCTGACATCGCGCAGACCTGCCTCCTCATTCTTCGGCAGGTTTTCGGATGTGACGGTTTCGCCGTCTCCCTCGTAGTTCTCAATCACGACCTTTAACGGATCGAGCACGGCCATGCGGCGCAGCGCCACCTGCCCCAGATGCTCACGCACGCAATGATCGAGCAGCCCCGCATCCACCTCGCTGTTCGATTTGGCAACACCGATACGCTCACAGAAGTCGCGAATGGCTTCGGGTGTGAAGCCGCGCCGTCTGAGCCCGGATAGTGTGGGCATACGCGGGTCGTCCCAGCCCGAAACAAATTTTTCGTCGACAAGTTTTTTCAGATACCGCTTGCTCATAATCGTGCGCGTTAGGTTCAGCCGCGCAAATTCATACTGGTGCGGTGCGGGGTCGCACTCACAGTGCTCAATCACCCAGTCATAAAGCGGGCGGTGGTCTTCAAACTCCAGCGTGCATATGCTGTGGCTGATGCTTTCATAGGCGTCTTCAAGCGGATGCGCGTAGTCGTACATCGGGTAAATGCACCAGTCATCGCCCGTGCGGTGATGTGCTGAATGGAGTATGCGGTAAATAACCGGGTCACGCATGTTAAGGTTCGGGCTCGCCATATCGATTTTTGCGCGCAGCACCTTCTCGCCGTCCGCGTATTTGCCGCTTTTCATATCTAAAAAAAGCTGTCTGTTTTCCTCGATGCTTCGGTCTCTGTAAGGGCTGTTTTTGCCGGGCTCCGTGAGTGTGCCGCGGAATTCGCGTATTTGCTCCGCGTTTAAATCGCAGACGTAGGCAAGACCTTTATCGATCAGCTTCAGCGCGCAGTCGAACATATATCCAAAGTAGTCAGACCCGTACAGAACGGCCGCCGGTTCAAAGCCGAGCCAGCGTACATCGCGCTCAATACTGCGGATGTATTCCTGATCTTCCTTAACCGGGTTGGTATCGTCATAACGCAGGTTGCAGATGCCCCCGTATTTGATGGCTGTTCCGAAATTCAGGCATATCGATTTGGCATGGCCGATGTGCAGGTAGCCGTTGGGTTCGGGCGGAAACCGCGTAACGATGCTGCTGACGCGTCCGGCTTCGAGATCGCCGTCGATAATCTCCTCTATGAAATTGCGTGCCTTTGATTCTGTCATACGATTTCCTCCAATGGGAACCCTCTGTTTATTCTTTGAATGAACAAGCCCGGCTTATTTGCCGGACTTTTTATCTTTCTTGCTGTCATCATAGCGCTTTGCGGCAGCCACCAGCTCCCGGAAGAGCGGATGAGACCGGATCGGGCGCGATTTGAACTCGGGATGGAACTGCACACCCACGTACCACGGATGATCGGCAATCTCCACGATCTCCACGAGGCCATGATCGGGGTTGACGCCCGCCACGCGCATACCGGCTTTGGTGATCTGTTCGAGATACATGTTGTTAAACTCGTAGCGGTGACGGTGACGCTCATTGATCTCTTCCTTCTGATACGCGTCATACGCATAGGTGCCTTTGTTGAGCAAGCATTTGTAGTTGCCAAGCCGCATGGTGCCGCCCATGTCGGTGATGTTTTTCTGTTCCGGCATCAAATCGATAAACGGATACGGCGTATCGCTGCAATGCTCGGTGGAATTGGCCTCACGGTATCCAAGTACGTTGCGCGCAAACTCGATGATGGCAAGCTGCATACCAAGGCAAATGCCGAAGAACGGCACTTTGTTTTCTCTGCAGTATTGTATGGCTTTGATCTTGCCTTCAATGCCTCTGTCGCCAAAGCCGCCCGGTACAATCACGCCGTCTGCGTCCTTGAGTATGCCCGCGGCATCATTGGTTTCCTCAATGTCCACCGCGTTTATCCACAGTATCTTCACATCAAGCTTGTTCGCAATGCCCGCGTGTGTTAACGATTCTGCAATGCTCAAATAGGCGTCGTGCAGCTCAATGTATTTGCCGACGATCGCGATTTTAACCTGCTCTTTTTTTTGTTTTTGTATACGCACAATGCTTTCCCATTCGGGAATATGGCTTGGCACGTTCGGCAGTGAAAGCCTGTCGCAAACGAGCTTGTCAAGCTTTTCATTGCGCAGCATAATGGGCACCTCGTAGAGCGAATCCGCATCGAGGTTTTGCACCACGCTCGCGGGGCTCACGTTACAGAACAGCGCGATTTTGCGCTTGGTGTCGTCGGTCAGCTCCACCTCGGTACGGCAGACGATGATATCCGGCTCAATACCGATGGTGCGCAGTTCTTTCACGCTGTGCTGTGTGGGTTTCGTTTTCAGTTCGCCAACCTTGCGCAGATACGGCATCAGCGTGACGTGGATATACATACAGTTTTCTTCACCGACTTCCCACTTGATCTGGCGAATTGTTTCCAGGAACGGCTGCGATTCAATATCGCCCACGGTGCCGCCGATTTCAGTGATGACCACATCGGGCTTTTCTTTGCTGGCCACACTGTAAATGCGCGATTTAATTTCGTCGGTGATATGCGGAATCACCTGAACGGTGCCGCCGAGATAATCGCCGCGGCGTTCCTTGGTGATCACCTTCCAATACACCTTGCCGGTGGTTACGTTAGAATCCGCAAACGATTTCTCGTCGGTAAAGCGCTCGTAGTGGCCGATATCAAGATCGGTTTCCGCACCGTCGTCTGTGACAAAAACCTCACCGTGCTGAAACGGGCTCATCGTGCCCGGATCGACATTGATATAAGGGTCGCACTTTTGCAGCGACACTTTCAGGCCCCGGCTTTTAAGCAGCAGCCCGAGTGAGGCCGCCGTGATGCCTTTGCCGAGCGAAGATACCACACCGCCTGTAACAAAAATAAATTTCGTGGACATGAACCCCTCCATAAATAACAAAGATAATTTTATAGATATTCCATCACAATAATGCGCGTACGCTTTTTCAGCGTCGCTTTATCGATGTTGATATAATTTTGGCCGCGATGAGACACATCGTACTCACGGCCTGCCGCCTCCAGAAAATCGCTTAACGGCGCAAGGTCAAGGCCTGTTTCCGCTGTTTGGAAGTGCATGGGAATAATGATGTTGGGCTCAATCGTTTCACAGATCTGCAGCGCTTCGCACGCATCGATCGTGAACTTGCCGCCAACGGGAATCAGCAGTATCTCGGTACCCTTGAGCTTTTCAAATATGTCGCCGGAGGGAATATCACCGATATCTCCCATATGGCAAAGCCGCATGCCCCGAATGGAAAGCACAAAGCATATGTTGTCGCCGCGCTGTGCACCCTGCACCTTGTCGTGCCAGGTACTGATGCCTTCAATGGTGAGATCCCCAAACGTGTAGACGCCGGGTTTGTCCACAACAGTATAATCGCCGGACACACAAGACAGATTGTTATGGTCGCTATGGGCATGGCTGATTGTGACGATATCCGCTTCCACATCCTGCAGTGTATGGCCGATGCGGTCGTTGTACGGGTCAAACAATATGCGTGTGCCGTCTTTCAGCGTGACTTTGAAGCAGGAATGACCAAGCCATTCGATAAGCATGTAATCACCTCAGTTTCCTATTAATATCTAATTTACGCAGTCTTCCATACTTTTAAACTTGAGATCAAGTTTGTTAAAGGTTGAAAGCGTGCCAAGGCTTAATTCGTATTCAAGGCGCAGGCTGCCTTCGTTTTCGAAAAGCTCGCTTTCCACGCGCGACGCGAAAAGATGAAGGCTGATGGAACCGTACGGCGTGTCCATGTTGCTGTCGAAAACGCGGCCCGGGGAAAATACCATCTGCATATTCAGTGTGCCGTTGCGCTCAATGGTGACACTGTCGCCCGAAAAAACCAGCGTGGTGGTGCACCCTTCAATGCCGGTGAGTTCGCTTTCGTCGTATTCGATTAAAAGCCCCTCGGGCTTTTTTGTGAGGCGGCCTTCGGTGATGAGCTCAATGCGCTCATCTTCATCGCCGTCGCGCTGCGTTCCTGTTATGTTCAGCAATACCCGCTGCATTCAGCCCTCCTTAAAATTTCACAGATCATTATAGCACAAAAGGTTTGATGAGATAAATAGCAAATGATTGATATATCAATAAAATACACACAAGTTCATAAGGATAATCAACAAATCTTGGAACAGAACAAAAAATCATAGAAAACCATAGGCCGAGTACAAGTTTAAACGCAGCTCATCAGGCAGGTTTATATGATTTTGATAAAATAGAAAGCCCGGCAAGAGCGAATACCCCTGCCGGACAAGAAACTTAATACATCAGTCCTCTGTCAATCACACTGCCGTCAATTGCGTTGATGGTCAAAAAACACATTTCGCCGCCGACAGTTACACCGTTTTGGGCGGGGCGTGACGGGCTAATTTGATATCCCAGAAAGCTCCATGTGGGAATCAGCTTGTAATCATCTTGG
>JAEZIW010000117.1 GCA_023436525.1 Bacillota bacterium
CTTCATTATATAATCATTTGAAAATATTCTGAAAAAATCGAAAGGACTTTTATGGAAGCACTATTGAAAGGATTCACGAATTTTAGCTGGCAGCAGGCTATTATGATCGTGATCGGACTCATTCTCATTCTTTTGGCTATCAAAAAAGAATATGAACCAATGCTGTTGTTGCCTATCGGCTTTGGATGTATATTAACCAATCTGCCACTCGCGACAGTTTTGGCAAATTCGCTCGGAGAAACCGGGTTTCTCAAGGTACTTTTCAATGCCGGTATTGTTACTGAGCTGTTCCCACTGCTCATATTTATCGCAATCGGCGCGATGATAGATTTCTCACCGCTGCTGAAACAACCCGTTATGCTATTCTTCGGCGCTGCGGCGCAATTCGGTATTTTCGCCGCAATGATGCTGGCCATCTGCGCCAATGCCATTCAACCCGGCATATTTTCAATGCAGGAAGCAGCCGCTGTCGGTATTATCGGTGCCGCAGACGGCCCGACCACCATTTTCGTCGGTAACCTGTTTGCAAAGAATTATATCGGCGCACTTTCAGTTGCGGCGTATTCGTATATGGCGCTCGTACCCGTTATCCAGCCGCCGGTTATCCGTTTGCTGACCACTAAAAAAGAACGCCGTATCCGTATGGATTCGAATATCGGCAAACCTATTCCGAAGCCGGTGCTGATCATCTTCCCCATCGCCATTACGATTGTTGTTGGTTTTGTCGCTCCGGACGGCGTACCTCTCGTCGGCGCTTTGATGTTCGGTAATCTCGTTAGAGAATGCGGAGTGCTGAAACGGCTTTCCGAGTCTGCTCAAAACGAAATGGCGAATCTGGTGACATTGTTGCTCGGTATTACAATCGGCTCCACGATGTCTGCAGAAAATTTCATTCAGGTGAACACACTATTAATACTCCTTATCGGGTTCCTCGCATTTGTGTTTGATACGGCGGGTGGCGTGCTGTTTGCGAAGCTGATCAATCTGTTTCTGAAAAAGAAGATCAACCCGATGATCGGCGCAGCGGGTATATCCGCGTTTCCGATGTCTGCTCGAATTGTCCATAAGATGGCGCAGAAGGAGGATCCGTCCAACTTCATACTGATGCCCGCAATCGGAGCCAACGTATCCGGCCAGATCGGTTCCATCATCGCAGGCGCTGTCCTAATCTCGTTATTGGTATAACAGGAGGTAATTATGAACGTAGGTGAAATGTTGGGTCAAGGTGTTCAGTATATGGGCATCGGTGTCGGTGTCGTGTTCGTCGTGCTGGCTGTTTTCGTCGGGCTCATTAAGCTCATGCTGAAAATTTGGCCGCCGAAGGAAGCCGAATAGGTAAAGAACTGCCCGGCCAATGCGCCGGGCTTTTTTTCATACAGCAAAAGCAGTTATATACCTCATCTTCCCAACGATTTAATCAATTTTTTTTATCAGCATCGATGCAGATACCCCGTTACTGTCAGTTTCGACTCTGATTGCCGTGCTCGATGTTATGATCAGCCTGATTGTTGCTCCCTGTTTTAATTCCGTAATCACGGCAGCACTGAACAAACACCCCTGGGTATTGATCAATTTCGCTGACATACTTCCGTCCACGGTATGCCCGTCGATCTGAACAGCAAACGCCGCATAAGCTGAATTGACAGACTGGGCGCTCACTGTGTAACTGATTTCATAGATCCCGCTCTGCCCGGCCACAATTTCAGGCGAGTCGTCATCATGGCTTAGCCCCTGCAAAACTGTATGGCTGGCGAACCGAACGGGTGTCACATCTCCCGGCACCGTAACCGTCAGCGCCTGCGGCTCGGCGTGATAAAAACAACCGATTGCTTTTTGATTGTCCTGCTGATTTACTGCCTCTTCGCTGGATATCAGGGGCGGCTCAACAGCCGGCAAATCAATCATTTTTTTCTGTGTCTGACGATTGCGCTTCCAGTGCAGCGCGTTATTGCTTTGCATCTGCGTTTTAAAACTTCTGTAATATGTAATGCTCATTCAAACTCTCCCCAATCAATGAACTCTATTGTATTTTATTGAACGCATAATAAAAGCGTGCAAGAAATGTCGACCGCGAAGTGATGCGCATCCCATGAAAGCGCTTTGTTCATGGGATTTCACCCAACGACGCTCGTCAGCTCGCTTCATCCACTCAAAAACGACGCACAGGAGCTTTGCAAGCAGCAAAAAGCCCGGTTTTATACCGGGCCGATATGCGGTAAGTCTGCCTTTTTACCGCCTGTTTTTGCCTTGCCCTGGATCTCGGGAACCGGCTCCTGTAAATTTTTCTTATAATGCTGTTTGTGGTTACTCTCGGTGCCGTGAGGATCCTGTGGATTCGGACGGCGCATGCCTGCCTTTGCCATTGTTATTGCCTCCTATTCTTTCGTTATTATTGCCTTTCAAATCACATTCTAGTGCAAAGTGCGCATTAGACGTTTCTTGACAAAAAAAAATATGCCGTTTATACTTGCAAGGATTATTCTAGAAAGAGGCACCAACTGTGGATCATACAAAACAACTGGGGACGGCCCCAATATTTAAGCTAATCGTTAAGTTTTCCATGCCGACAATTTTTGCTATGATTGTGAACGCAATCTACAACATCGTTGACCGTATATTTGTCGGCAAATTTGTCGGTGAAGCCGCACTGGGCGGTTTAACAGTGTCTTTCCCGCTGATGATCATCGGCTTTGCCGTGGGCACTTTGTTTGCAATTGGCGGCGCTACATTAATTTCGATTAAATTCGGCGAACACAACCTTGATGAAGCCAACAAAATATATGGCAACGCCGCATCACTGCTGCTCATCAGCAGCCTGCTGATGACCGTACTCGGCGAAATATTTCTTGCGCCGCTGCTTGGCCTTGCCGGTGCCACCGAGGCAAACTTTGATTATGCGATGTCTTATATGCGTATTATCATTATCGGCCTTGTGTTTCAGCTCTCTTCATTCACAATGGCGGCACTCGCGCGCAGTGAAGGTAAGCCTTTCCTGTCGATGATCAGCCAGATCCTGTCTGCCGGCGTCAACATCGTGCTGGATTATGTATTCATCGGGCCGCTGAATATGGGCGTGGAAGGTGCCGCGCTCGCAACCGTCATCGGGCAAATGGTCGGCTTTGTTATGTTGGCGCACTACTTCTTCGTTTCTAAAAAAAGCCTGCTGAAGCTTCATCTTCAAAATCTGAAACTGCGCTGGCTCTATGTCAAAAATATTTTAGTGACCGGGGCATCCAGCTTTGTGATCAACATGGGTACCGGTGTTTCCGCGTCGTTCACCAACTCGGCATTGGTCGTTTACGGCGGCGATGCGGCCATTACATCCTTCGGAGCCATCAACAGCTTGTTCACACTCGTGCTGATGCCGGTGCTGGGCTTGCTTCAGGGCATCGGCCCCATTATGGGTTATAACCACGGTATGCGCCAGCACTCGCGTGTTTGGAAAACGCTCTGGACTGGCGTTGGGCTTGGCTGCATATTCACCTTTACACTGTTCGCGCTGATGGAGATTTATCCCGAAGCGTTTGCGTCGCTTTTCATCGACCCCGCTTCACCCACCATGGCCATATGCGCTCATGGGCTTCGCCTGCAGATGATCGCGCTGCCCGTTTTATCCTTCAGCGTGCTCTCAACGGCTTATTTTCAATCGACAGCGCAAGGCAGCAAAAGTTTTCTCATCAGCCTTCTTCGTCAGCTTCTGGTGATTGTCGGGGTGCTGATACTGCCGCAATTTTTTCAGCTTTCGGGTGTATGGCTTTCGGGCCCGTTCTCAGAATTTTTGTCTTTGCTGATCGCTTCGCTGATGCTCGCTGCAGACAACCGCTCGCGAAAGCAAGAGCCCGAACTTGCGAAGGCTTAGCTGATACAATTGCATTCGATCTATACAAAAAGGCCGTACTCGAGTTATGGCCTTTTTTTCGTTCAGCATCAGCCCGTTGTCACCACAAACGTCCCTCTCCATTTGATAACGCGTTTGCCTTCCTCGCTGCAGGCGGCTGATCCGGAGCATGTGGGAGACAATGACGGTGTCACGTTATTGGCCACTGCCAAATTCTCAACCGCAACGCTGACCACACCGGGGACGTTGGTCAGCGACGTGTTCCCTCCAACGGGTGCTTTAACATCCAAACTCCCGGCTGCGGATATCCAGCCAAGTGGTGTCGATGAATACGCTTCGGCCAACGCATCGGCCGGAGCACCGTCACTATAAGTGGCCGCCGCTTCCTGCACATCATATGCCGGATCGCTTTGAATCACCGGAAAAGCATTGCATATGTATGGAATCGTACCGACCAGATAAAACACACACATCTGTACCGGCCCGATATTGGGCACATCCACCGTTTCTTCCTTGCCTGCAACCTGCAGTTTACTCTTATCAAAAAGCACACTTTTTACGCCATTCGGGTCTGCAAACGTTTCATCTAGTACAAAAGGCGGTGATATCTCTGCTGTTGCACAAAACGGTATTCTCACTTCAGCCATGTGTACAAACGCCTCCTAAATAAAATTAGTGTTATAGATTATCCACTATATCAATATACTATTCTATCTCTCCCATTGTGTGACTTTGACGACATTTCACTGCTTTTCACAGACGCACGACTGCATATGTGTGAGAATGATTTGGTTATATCTTCGGTTGGCCTTAAAGTGAATGATTGTGAGGCGTCCATATTCGGATATGATATAAATGTGGGCAGGCCGAAAAATTCAACCTGCCCGATTTATATGAAAAGAGCAATAATTGGAGGGCAATTGCTCTTTTATATAATTTTTATTATTCCCTCAAGCTTTTCACCTCAAACCAAAACTCAACACGGTCCTTAACATTTTTCACACCGAACCGCTGCATAAACAACGTTTGAATTGGCTTTGACAACACCGGGATCAAGCAACACGCTTTTCACCCAGCCGTCAACGGGCGATTTGATGTACAGCATCGTGCTTGTATTGTTTGTGCTTGCGTTCATTTTAAAAGCGGCAATTGACAGCATACTGCTAAAAAAGAATAAAAAATAAACAATATCATTTCTTTTTTAAAATAAGTTTGATATATTAAATGAATTGGGGGACTGCATTAAAGCTGTTTTTAGAGGTAATAATACCGATGGTCACGATTAAGGATATATCAAAAAGATGCGGCGTATCCGCTGCAACTGTCAGCAAAGCGCTTAACGGATATAAGGATATCGGCGAAGAAACGGCAGAATATGTGCGTAACGTGGCCAAAGAGATGGGATATCTGCCCAACGCAACCGCACGCGCCTTAAAAACCAACCGATCCAACAACATCGGTGTTTTGTTTGTTGATCAAACACACTGCGGATTAACACACGAATATTTTTCGTCCGTTCTCAACAGCTTTAAGGAAGAGGCCGAAAGCCGCGGTTTCGACATTACCTTCATCAGCAAAAACATCGGCACCTTTCAGATGAGCTACTATGAACATTGCAAATACCGCAACTGTGACGGCGTGGTGATAGCGAGCATCGACTTTAAAGACCCTGATGTTATTGAACTGGTCAACAGCGAAATTCCGACGGTAACGATTGACCACGTGTTTGACAACAGAACAGCAATATTATCGGACAACGTTGATTGTATCGGTAAGCTGCTGAATTATATTTACGACAACGGCCACAGACGCATTGCGTATATACACGGTGAAGACACTTCGGTAACACAAAAGCGGCTCGCCAGCTTTTATAAGCAATGTATGTCGCTTGGGCTTGAGGTGCCGCAAGATTATGTACAGCCGGCACTTTATCATGACCCGAAGTCAAGCGGGCTGGCTACGCGCAAGCTGCTGTCGCTGCCGGTGCCCCCCACCTGTATTATGTATCCGGACGATTTTTCCATTATCGGGGGAATTAACGAGATTGAAAAGCAGGGGCTTTCAATACCTGATGATATCAGCGTTGCCGGACACGACGGCATCTATCTATCACAGGTGCTGCGCCCAAGGCTGACGACGCTCAAGCAGAATACGGAATTGCTCGGTAAAGAGGCCGCCGCTAAGCTGATTGAGGCGATTGAATCACCCAAAACATATATACCGCAGCAGGTGGTGGTGCCGACGCAGCTTGTGGAAGGCAAATCCGTGAAGAATATTCAAGCGTTATTAAACTTGGCGGATGGTTAATTAAGCGCCATCTGCTTTATTCTTCAGCAATCTGTTCGGCATACAGAGCAATGCTCTGACATCGCCATAAGCATACGCAACGGTCCGTAACCGACAAAGTTATTTGTAACATGGCTCCCCCTTAAAGGAGACACGTTTTTTGATTGAAATTAACGAATTCGCATATTAGCTTCTCCTCGAGAAAAGCTGTCGCCGACAGGCGACTGATGAGGTGTTTGCTTTGTCAGCCTTTTTTTACACCTCATCCGGTGCTTCGCACCACCTTCTCATCTAGGAGAAGGCTTTCATAAGTCATACTATTTTTATCTTAGATAAAGCATATTCTATCGTGAAAACCAGTTTACTCATAGCTTAAGCCTTTTAGAACCCCGGCATTACCGGGGGTATTCCTTTAGACAAAAAGAGCAGACGATTTATTTGTTGCCTGCTCTTGTTATTTCGGGTCTATTTTCTTTTTCTTAAGCCTCGCTGTGCGTACAGCTTCTCCAGCGTATCCAGCGCGTAATCAAGCTGCTGCAGCTTATGCTCGCTGATCAGGCAGAAGCGCAAACGTGCCTGATGCTTTGGCACGGCCGGATAAACCGCAGGCGGCACAAACACGCCATTTTCCAGCATCAGCGTCGACAGCTCATACGCATCGTTATCCTCCCCTACCATAATCGGCACAATGGCCGTTTCCTTGGCGAGGCAGGTGTCAAAGCCGCGCTGCTGAGCGCCTTCCACGAAATACTTGATGTTTCTGTGAAGAGCGTCCACACGCGGGTTGCCCTCCATCATGATTTTAACGGCTTCAAGCGATGCCGCGGCCAGCGGCGGGCTGATGCCCACCGAGAACATAAAGCCGGGAACGGAATATCTCAGATAGTCAACCAGACTCTGTTCTCCGGCCAGATACCCGCCGCAGGTGCCGAGCCCTTTGCTGAGCGTTCCCATCTTGATATCCACATCACCCGGCAGCAGATTGAAATAATCATCCACACCGCCGCCGCTTGGCCCGATCACGCAGCTCGAGTGCGCTTCGTCCACCATCAGGAATGCGTCGTATTTCTTCTTCAGCGCCACAAAGTCAGGTATCGGGGCAATGTCTCCGTCCATCGAATACACGCCTTCCACCACAATCAGTATCTTCTCGTATTTATCTCGCGCGGCCTTAAGCATATGCTCCAGCGTTTCAAAATTGTTATGAGGAAACGCTTTGGTATCGCTCTTGGATAGCTGACACCCTTGGGTGATCGAGTTGTGAGACAGCGCATCGTAGAGTATCAGGTCTCTCTCGTTGCAGAAGTTGCCCACAAACGTCACATTTGTGGAATGCCCGCCCACCAGCACAAGCGCGTCGTCGGTATGCTTCCATTTTGCAATGGTGCGCTCCAATTCGCGGTACAGCGTTTTTTCGCCCGCAATAAGGCGCGAGCCGGATGCCGACGTGCCGTATTCGTCGATGGCTTTTTTAGCCGCTTCCGAGGTGCGCGGATGGCCCGACATGCCCACATAGTTGTACGACGCAAGATTGATGATTTCACGCCCCGCCACCACCGATGTATCGCTGAGCACCGAATCATGCGCAACGAAGTATGGGTCCTTTATCCCTGCGTCCTGCAAGCCAAGCAGGCGTTTGGCATATTCCTCATATTCACGCGACTGGTCGAAGCGTGTTATTTTTCTTATGTCCTTGGGTTTGCAATCCTCACGCCGCTCCTCGATGTGATGAATCTTTCTATACAACAGGCGCGACAGGTCGTCTACGTTCGCGCAGGAGAAATACTCGGTATCCGGAATGATCACGCCGTACATTTCTTCGGCCTTGGAAAACACGCCGAGGCTCGATAAGCTGTCGCCCCCGAGGTCTTCCACAAAGTGATCGGTATCCTTGATCGATTTGGGATCGAGCCCGAGCACGTCCGCAAAAATGCCCCTGATTCTTTCCATAATGCTTGAAAGCTCGGTATCATCGTAGCACGCCTTTGTGACTGGCTCGTCGATAATAATTGAATGCTTCACAACGCCGCTGCGGATATCAATTTCTTCAAAGCTGCCCTGCCCGCGTTCCAGCGCTTCCTTAACCTTTTGACGGCGCACCTTAATGCCGTTCGCAAGCGGCAGCGGTTCCAAAGACAAGTACGCTTTTTGCAGCTTTTTATAGATCGGCAGCAGCCCGTTGATGCGCGTGATTTCCGCAATCAGCTCGCTTACCTTGTTTGCGTCGGCTGCGTTGTCTCCCATTTGCACAATCAGCGTTGTGTTATCGTACACGCCCTTAACCGCTACGCCGGTCACACATATGTGCTCCACATGCGGCAGCTCCGAAAAGCTGTCTTCCAGCTCGTCAGGATAGATATTCTCGCCGGATTCGTTGATGATAACGTCTTTTATGCGGCCTTCAATATAATAGCGGCCATTCACCTCGCGAACGATGTCTCCCGATGAAAACCAGCCTTCTTCTCGCGCGATATACACGCCGTCGACCATGCGTCCCGAATGTATCGCTTCGCCCTTTATCTGCAGCTCGCCCGTGTCCGATCCGTCCTGCTTTATTATGCGATACTCCATCGGGGAAAACGGTTTGCCGACGCTGGCATCCAGCTTGGTATCAATTTTTGAGGAAAGCTCCACCGAATCGATACCCGTTTCGGTCATGCCGAAGCCGGATACAAGCGGATAACCGATTGAGTTAATAATTTTCAGCGTTTCGGGCTGAATATGCCCGCCGCCGCTGATGCAAAACTCTATGCTGTCACCCACAAGCTTGTTTTGTATATCCTTGAAGAACAAGCCAGACACCAGCTTGCGTCCGGCTTTTCCAAGACGCCGCTGCAGCTTAATGCTGAGGTCACTCGCGTTCATCAGCTTGTCGTAGGTTTCCTCGCCCTGCAGCCTCGCCTTTCTCACAATGCCTTTGGCTACGTTGTTCCAAAGCAGCGGCACAGCGTAAATATGCGTGACCTTATGCTCCTTGCAGGCCGACATAATCACATCTGCCGTGCGGCTGCGAATGAAAACAATCGTTTTGCCGAAAAATGTGTACCACATATAAACGGCAATCAATCCGAAAATATGATGGAACGGCAGAAACGCCAATTGTTTGATAGGCCCGTTGTGAATAATTTCTTTGTTGTTTTTATACACATATTCGGCAAGCAGCACCTGCGCGCACAAGGCTTTTTCGTTGTAAACGTAAACCTTGGGTGTGGCTGTTGTACCCGAGGTGCAAAGAGCAATGCCATCGCCGTATGTCGGCACGAACAATTCATTCTTCGCGTCGATGCTCAAAAAGCTGTCCGGATGAATCACCTTGATGCCGCCGACATCCACCGGTGTGTCGGTGACAACAGTGCGCGAACCCGCCTGTTTTAGCACATGCAGCAGCTGGGCGTCGTCGCCGCCCGCGTCGAGCAGCAGCGGGCGAAACCCTGCCAGTATGACTGACCAAAAAGCCGCCGGCCACAGCGGGTTGTTGGCATACCTCAGCGCCACAAAAGAGTTGAGCTCAATTCCTTCAAGCTGTTTGTTTAAAGCCTTTGCACCGGCCGTGATGATGCGCTCATAATCGGAATATGTCAGCGTTTTGACTCCCCCACCGTCATTGTATTCCGCCGCTGTCGCGTCACCGTTGGCACATATCAGCGAGAATAAGTTTCTAAGAGACTGTTCTTCCCGCAAGGCGGCCAGTTTTTCTGTGATCATATCCATTCAACCATAGCCTCCGTGAAAAAATGTATAAATAATGCCATAATAAAATATAAAAATATATTAACACATTCGGATGGTTTGTACATCAACCTTTTTTCAAGCGTTATTCCCGAGCCTTTTCTTGCGCTCCGCCAAATAATCTTCAAACCGCGTTTGCGTCAAATTCACGATCAATTCTTCTGGAAAGGCATTCTCAGTGATCACTTCTATTGCCGCATCATGCTTACCCATGCTGTAAGCAAAATGCGCGTCACTTGAAACCGCGACCCTGACACCGTGCTTTTTACATAGCGACAAATAGATATCGGCATTCGCACGCCCGCCTTTTCTGTATGAGAAAGAATGGCTGTTAACTTCGAACAGTTTGTTTAAGCGTGCTGCTTCTTTCACAACCGCTTCATAATCAAGCGCATAAGCCGCGTTATCAGGATGCGCGATGATATCAACATGCGGATTTGATAACGCGCCAATCACGGCCTGCGTATTTTGTGCTTTGGTGCCCGGCTTCATCACAACCTCGTGCAGCCCGGCAATCACATAATCGGTAAACTTGATATACTTTTCGCGCACATCAATCGTGCCCGAAAAATCAATAATATTGGCTTCGATACCCGGATAAACGCGCACGCTGTTCAAATGACTCGGCAAAAACGGATAAGTGCCCAAATTAAATTCAGGGCTGGCTCCCGGCAGCATCGGCCCATGGTCTGATAACACAAACCCTTTGAGACCTTTGGCTGCGGCGGCTGCCGCATTTTCCAACAGCGTGGAGTGCGCGTGTCCCGATAACACCGTGTGCGTGTGCGTGTCCACTTCAATATTCATTTTTTGTTCTCCATAAAGCTATTTTACTCCAAAAGCTGCGCGACTTTTTTTACCGCTCCCGCTGCGTCGGGCGCGTATGCGTCCGCCTTAATGCTTTTGGCATAATCTTCTGTTATAACGGCGCCACCCACAATGATTTTCACTCTGAGGCCGCGCTCCTTTGCCATCGTAATCACCGTCGCCATTTCCTGCGCGGTGGTGGTGATCAGCGCCGAAAGACCGATGATATCCGCATCGACCTGCTCCGCCGTTTCAATGATTCTGCTTGCGGCAACATCCTTGCCA
>JAEZIW010000143.1 GCA_023436525.1 Bacillota bacterium
ACCTTAACTCCCAGCATCAGCTCCCGACTGGGCGTCAGCAGCCAACACAAGAAACTTCATCGATGTGCCCTTTGCGGATTTTTAGACCCGCCTTCGAAACCGTAGTACCGACTAGAATACTGCACCACCTTAAAGCCGATTATACAACAATACCGTAATTTAATCAAAGGTGCCGGTTGAATATATTGATGCGTTTACAGATTGTTCTTATTCCGGCTGCGCAGGTGCCGTCATGACGCTGCCAAGGTTGTATTCCTTGAGAATCGCCGCCTTAACTTCGTCATACACGTCCTTATTGTCTTTAAGATACAGCCGCGCGTTGTCTTTCCCCTGCCCGATGCGCACATCGTTGTAAGAGAACCACGAGCCGGATTTTTTGATCAGCCCGGCTGTCACGCCCAAATTTAACACGCTGCTCTCCGCCGATATCCCTTCGCCGTAGTAAATCTCAAACTCGGCGTTTTTAAACGGCGGGGCCACCTTGTTCTTGGCAACCTTGATTTTGGTGCGGTTGCCAATCATCTCGTCGCCGCTCTTGATGGTCTCTATACGGCGCACATCAAGGCGCACCGACGCGTAAAACTTAAGCGCGCGTCCGCCCGGCGTGGTTTCGGGGTTGCCGAACATCACGCCCACCTTTTCACGCAGCTGATTGATGAAAACCGCCACAGTATTGGATTTATTGACGATACCCGCCAGCTTGCGCAGAGCCTGAGACATCAGCCGCGCCTGCAAGCCCACATGTGACTGCCCCATTTCACCGTCAATCTCGGCCTTGGGCACCAGTGCCGCCACCGAGTCGATAACGATGATATCGATGGCACCGCTGCGCACCAGCGCTTCGGTGATATCGAGAGCCTGTTCCCCCGTGTCGGGCTGGGATACATACAGGTTATCCGTATCGACGCCTAAATTCTTCGCATACACCGGGTCGAGCGCGTGCTCTGCGTCTACAAACGCCGCCGCACCCCCGAGCTTTTGCGCCTCGGCCACCATATGCAGCGCCACCGTTGTTTTACCCGAAGACTCCGGCCCGTATATTTCGATGATACGTCCGCGCGGCACACCGCCCACGCCAAGCGCGATATCGAGCTCTAAACAGCCCGTCGGAATCACCGATACGGGAACCGACGCTTTGTCTCCAAGCTTCATCACGCTGCCCTTGCCAAACTGCTTTTCTATCTGTGTGAGCGCCATCTCCAGCGCTTTTTGTTTCTCCACCGACATATCCCAAAGCCCTCCTCACTATTCAATCACTATCATATCAAACGTCTGTCCGTAATTTCGGACTCAGACGAGTTCTTTCAGCACGTCCTTGTTCTTCACAAAATAGCTGATACACGAGAGCACCGATAATACCGTCGCGATACACATCAGCACAAAGCCGCCGATGATGAGCACCTGTTCAAAGAATGTGCTCACAAACACGCCGGCCTGCAGCATCACCGTGACGATCGCCACGATCTGTACCACCGTTTTGGCTTTGCCGAATATATCGGCCGCGAGCACCTTTCCTTCCGCCGCCGCCAGCAGCCTCAGGCCGCTGATGACAAACTCACGCCCCACCATGATAATCACAAGAATCTCGTTAACCCATCCGCCGTCTGCCTCGGGCATGGCTGTGAGCATAATCAGCGCGCTGCACACGAGCAGCTTGTCCGCAATCGGGTCAATCAATTTCCCGAAGTTCGTCACAATGCCATGTTTACGCGCAAGCCGTCCGTCGAAAAGATCGGTCAGCGACGCGACGATAAACACGAGTGCCGCGTAATAATTCCAATACGGTATCGGCAAATAGAAGAAGATGATAAACACCGGAACCAGGAAAATTCGAAAAAGCGTGAGTTTATTGGCTATATTCATTTAAGCTCTCCCAACAGATCATATTCACTTGAATCGGTAATAAGCACATCATGAAAAGTGCCCGCCGTCAAGTCTTTTTTCACCGAAATATAGGTTGCACCATCCACCTGCGGTGCCTGCCCCATTGTGCGCCCGAGCGTCATGCCCGTTTCATCGGGGCCGTCGACAATCACACGCACCGTCTGCCCCACCAGTTCATTGTTATAATCATCCGAAATGCCCGCCTGCACCGCCATCACCTTTTCGTGGCGCTCCTGCTTTATGTCCTCATCTATCTGGCCGCTCATCTTTGCGGCGGCGGTGCCTTCCTCGGCAGAATAGCGGAACACACCGAGACGCTCAAAGCGAATCTCTCTGATACTGTCGAGCAGAATATCAAAGTCGTCCTGCGTCTCGCCCGGGAAACCGACGATCAGCGAGGTGCGCAGCACAAAGCCCTTTTCGTGCAGCGATTTTGTCAGCGCAATCGATTCTTTTCGGGTATGACGCCGGTGCATGGCTTTGAGCACGCTGTCGGAAAAATGCTGCATCGGTATATCAAGATAGCGGCAGACGTTGTCGTGCTTTTGCATCACGTCGATCAGTTCATCCGTGATGCCTTCCGGGTAGCAATACATCACGCGCAGCCAGCCGCCCTGCATGATTTGCGCGGCTTCGTCAATAAGCCTTGGCAGCTCGCGTTGGCCCAAATCCTCACCGTAGCGCGTGGTGTCCTGCGCAACCAGCACGGCTTCACTAACGCCGCCCGCACGCAGGTCTTCAATTTCTGCGAGCACGCTCTTTAACGGCCGGCTTTTCAGCGGCCCTCTGATGCGCGGTATCGCGCAATAGCTGCAGCTGTTTGAGCAGCCGTCCGCAATGCGCACATAAGCAAGGTGAGACGGCGTGGTGAGCACACGGCCTTCCATGTCGCCGTCCAATCGGTCGCAGCAAACGTAACGTTTGCCGTTCAGTACGTTTTGTATCGCGTCGAGCAGATTGCTGTACGCATTCACGCCGAGGAAGGCGTCTACCTCGGGCAGTTCCTCGGCAAGCTCCTTTGCGTAGCGCTGTGCGAGGCAGCCCGTAACGATTAACGCGGGCGCGCCGTTCTGCTTGTACTGTGCCATCTCGAGTATCACGTCGATGGATTCGCGCTTCGCGTCATCGATGAAGCCGCAGGTGTTCACGATGATCACATCGGCATCCTCCGGCGCATCCACAATCGCGGCATTGCTGCCCGCAAGAATGCCGAGCATGTGTTCGGTATCGATTCTGTTTTTGTCACATCCAAGCGATACGATGTATATAAGAAGATTATCCATCTTTCTCCTCTCCGAGCGACACAATTCTTATGTCGATGATCTTCAATTTGTCAAAATTCTGTATAGCCTCTCTCAGTGACTTCTCAATGAGATGAAGCGAGGCCTGTCATGCGCACCGTTGATGCGTTTTATCTCTCCCCCGGTCACCTATCGGTGATTGAGGGAGAGATAAAACGGCTTAAAACCAATTCACTCCCTCCGTCAATGACCGGACTAACGTCCGCTCATTGCCACCTCCCTCTCGGAGGGAGGCAGGGGTGCGAGCACGCAGTTGATTATTATGCGCTGTGGTTTCTATTAAAAAACAGTACTATCCTTCTATTTCCTCTCTGGGCCCGAACATATCCTCAAACTTGTCCCAGGAAATCAACACATTTCGCGCCTTACTGCCCTCAAACGGGCTCACAATCTGCCGCTGCTCCATTTCGTCCACCAGCCGTGCCGCCCTTGCATACCCCACGCGCAGCCGCCGCTGTATCATCGAAATCGATGCCTGCCCATATTCCAGCACCACCGCCACGGCTCTGGGGAGCAGCTCATCCGCGTCATCATCGCTTTCCGCCTTTTCCGCTCCGCCCGTGTTGATGTTCGTCATAATATCCTGATCAAACGTCTGCTCTTCGGGGTCCTTCGCCACATACTCGGTCACAGCCTCGATATCAACGTCTGACACGTAGCAGCCCTGCAGCCTTATCGGGCGCGGTGCGCCGGTCGGGTGATAAAGCATGTCGCCGTTGCCCAGCAGCTTTTCCGCGCCGTTCTGGTCGAGTATCGTACGCGAATCCACGCCGGAGTTCACCTTAAACGCGATACGCGAGGAGATGTTCGCCTTGATAATGCCCGTGATAACGTTGACAGACGGACGCTGTGTCGCAACAATTAAATGTATGCCCGCGGCACGCCCCAGCTGAGCGATACGGCAGATCGCATCCTCCACCTCGCGCGGCGCGGCCATCATCAGCTCGGCAAGCTCGTCGATGATCACGACGATACGCGGCAGCGTTTCCTGCCCCTCGTCCAGCAGCGTATTGAAGCGGTTCAAATCGCGCGCGCCCTTTTCCGCAAACGCTTTATAGCGCGATGTCATCTCGCTGACCGCCCAGTTAAGCGCACCGGCTGCCTTTTTTGGTTCTGTCACCACCGGCACCAGCAGATGCGGCAGATTCTTGAACATCGACAATTCCACGACCTTAGGGTCAATCATCACCATTTTTAATTCTTCGGGTGTCGCTTTAAACAGCAGGCTGGTCACCAGCGAGTTGATGCACACGCTCTTGCCCGCGCCCGTCTCCCCGGCGATCAGTATATGCGGCATCTTGGTGATGTCCACATAATAGTTTTTCCCGGAAATATCTTTGCCGAGCGCAAAGGTAAGCGGCGACGGCGCGTTTTTAAATTCGTCCGAATCAAGCAGCGGCCGCAGATGCACAAACGACACATTGGAATTCGGCACTTCGATGCCCACAGCTGCTTTGCCGGGTATCGGCGCTTCAATTTTCACGCTGCGCGCAGCAAGGCTCATCGATATATCACTTTCGAGCTCTTTAATACGTTTGACGCGTACGCCCGCGGCGGGCTTGAGCTCATACCGTGTGACCACGGGGCCCCGCACAATATGCACCACCTCGGCCTCCACACCGAAGTTCGCAAGCGTTTCCTCAATGATCTGCGCGTTTTTGTGCTGTTCCTCAAGGCTGCCCGCTTTGCTTTTCTCCACCGGCTTGGACAACAGCGATATCGGCGGCACCTTATACGCCTTGCCTTTTTTGCGAACCGGCGCTGTCGGTGCTGCTGTATCGGTATGAGCCACCGGCAGTTCCTGCGTTTGCTCCGGTTCTGTTTTGCCGTGCGCATCATAGTCTTCTATCGTGAGGCCGCGCTTTGCCGGTGCAGGCTTTTGCTCCGGCACCGGCAGCTGCTCTGCCTTCTTATTAACATCTGTATATATCTCGTCGTCCAAGTATGCAGGCTGTTTCTTCTTGCGCCGGAAGCTGCGCTCGTCCAGTATCTCCGGCTCGTCCGGCTCCTCATCTTCTTCCGGCATGTCATCTCTTAAGTTTTCAATATACAGCCGGTTCTTTCGACGCTCTTCCGCCCGCACCGATACCGTTTCCCGCGCCTTCTCCACCGTGCGTTTGCTCACGCGCGCCACATCCTGGCTCATTTTCTTAATGGACAGATTCGCGATAATCAGCACGCAGATGATCGCCATCGTGATAAACAATATAATGCACCCGACGTGTCCAACCAGCAGGTCGCACGGGTAAACGAGCAGGCAGCCGACAGCGCCCGACCCGGCACCCGTTACCCCATAGTTGTATGAATCGCTCACATAAGCAAAAAAGTCGCTTAAATCCAGCTTGTTCAGCAGGCCGGTATGCGCTAAAGAAAAAACGGCGATAACCAGCAGTATCCACAGTGCTGTTTTGCCTTTGTTGATTCGTTTGCTGCGCGCCGCGATCATGAGTATACCGATCACCACAAACAAAAAGGGCACGGCATACGTAAACAGCCCAAACAGACCGAATAACACATCTCGGGCAGCGCCGCCCAAAAGCCCTGTATCGGTTTTGATATACACACAAACGCCAAGGAAAATGCCGAGAGCGATCATGATAACACCGGCGATTTCTCCGTGGCGTTTCGCTTCAGGATTCACTTGTTTTTTTGTTGGTTTTTTCTTTGGGTTGCCTTTCGGCATGCGTTTCACCTCGGTAAGTATTATATCATACCGAAGGAAATATACAATCACTTATGTCCAATTGCAGGTTTATCTTTCCTTTCCATCCATTATGATGTATCGCGCTGCAAACGGTCTGTTACCGCCTTTGGTATATGGTTTATATTACCGATGAAAAAGTTTTCAAATAATCACAATAAATACTGCAATATTTTCTTTGTACCGCCGTCTTAATGGCATAGGTTAAGCAAGGAACGGATTGATGGATCAAAAAGCAAGCAGCCGGTTATTCGACTATTTCGCAACGGAAAACAGAAAACTCACCGGCTACGTGAAAAAAAGAATGAGTGACATCGGCGATATGGATGCCGAGGATATCGTCGGCGATGTGATGCTGAATCTGTTTAAAAGAGCAGATACACCGCTGAGCATTGAAAACCTCGGCGCCTATGTTTACCGCGCGCTCAGAAACAAGATTATTGACCATCACCGCAAGACTTGCCGAACCGTTTCTTTGCAGAACTGCTTGAATGACGACGGAGATACAAAATTCATTGAGCTGCTCACTGACGACAGCGCCTGTGTGAGCAGCGTTGCCGAGAGAAAAGAGTTTATGCGCAGGCTTTCTGAAGCCGTCGGTGCGCTGGAGCCCAAGCAGCAGGCCGTGTTTATTGCCACCGAGATGCAGGGGCTGTCGTTCAAAACCCTCTCGGCGCAGTGGAACGAACCGGTGGGTACGCTGCTGTCCAGAAAATACCGTGCGATAAAGGCCTTGCGCGACATGCTCAACGATTTTAAACCATAAAAGGAGATACGAAAAATGATTAAGCAAACGAAAGAACGATGGGAAAAAGCGCCGAAATGGAGAAAACGGCTGATTGCAGGGATATTTATTGCCGCAGGCATTGCGGCGCTTGGGCTGGCGCTCGGGTATTTGATTGTGTGGCTGTGGAATTCGCTGATGCCGGGGATTTTCGGTTTGCCGGAGATCACCTATTGGCAGGCCGTGGGACTCTTTATTCTGGCAAAAATAATATTCGGCAGTTCCATCGGCGCAGACAACAAAGACAAGTCAGCTAAGAATAAAAAGAATAAGACAACCGACGACAGCAATGACAAAGATCAAGAAAACTGGGCGCATTATAACGAGTGGTGGGAAAGCGAAGGCAAAAAGGCTTTCGATGACTATGTGAACAAAAAGGGCGAGTGACTTTGCCATCACTCAATGCAAATCTTGGATCTAAATATATTTAGAATATTATAAAGGGCATCTGTACGCACATTGTACGAATGCCCTCTTTCATTGTAATGGAAAGCTACTAATTTCGGTCATCCTGAGGAGTATGCGACGAAGGATCTGTTGCAACAGATTCTATTCCACTTCGTAGTCTCTTCGCTACACTCGTTCACTACGGCAGTGGAAAGAATGACCTCCTACCGTAGCTTTTCGTTTATATGATACGCTAAAATATTCTGAACGAGCGTATTGTTAACCTACAGACCGGTCAACTCTCTGATCTTCGCCGATGCCGCCGCGAATGTGCCGACTTCATCGATGATGCCGCATTTCACCGCTTCGTCACCCACCAGGACGGTGCCTACGTCGTTGGCCATCTCGCCCGTCAGCGTCATCAGTTCCCGGTATTTGTGCTCAGATATTTTTGAGTGCGTGCACACAAAATCGACAATGCGTTTTTGCATCTTGTTGAAAAAATCAAACGTCTGCGGCACACCGATGATCACGCCGCTCATGCGAATCGGATGAATCGTCATGCTGGCCGACGGCGAAATAAACGAATACCGTGTCGATACCGAAAGCGTCACACCGATACTGTGCCCGCCGCCAAGCACGAGCGAAACGCTCGGCTTACTCATCCCCGCAATCATTTCGGCGAGCGCGAGGCCTGCCTCTACGTCGCCGCCCACCGTATTGATAAGCAAAACAAAGCCGCGCACAGCCGGGTCCTGCTCGATCATGACAAGCTGCGGCAGTATGTGCTCGTACTTTGTCGTCTTGTTCTGCGGCGGCAGATTAATATGTCCCTCAATCTGCCCGATGATGCTGACAACGTGTATCGGAGATTGCGCAAGCGGCGCTCCGAATTCTTTAATCTCCGCACCTTGCTTTTTGCTGTCCGGATTCATTGCCTGATCTTCATTTGTGCTTTGCATAGCGGCCTCTTTTTTCAGCGTCATTTTGATTATTATCCGCTAGTTTCGCCGCAATTATGTCGCTATTTCGAATCGAGCATCACCGGCTGAATCTGCACGCCGTCCAGCGCCGTTTTAGCGGCTTCGATGATCAATCCCATATCCGCGACGATAGACGTTTCCTTCTTTTGGTGATCATCCTGCCGGTACGGCACAAAAAACATATGCCTTGTATTCAGCAGCAGCCCGATATTTTTCGCGTTGGCCGCGAGCGCGTCGTTTGTTGAAATCGCAATCAGCACAGGCCGTTGGTTTCTCAGGTGAGCTTTGGCAGCCAGCAGCACCGGTGTATCGGTGATGCCCAGCGCAAGCTTGGCAAGCGTATTGCCCGTGCACGGCGCAATAACGAGCAGATCGAGCAGCTTTTTTGGGCCGATCGGTTCTGCCTTGTTAAGATCGTCAATAACTTCTTTGCCTGTCGTTTCGAATAAATATGTTTTTAAATCTGAAGATGACATAAAGCGCGTATCTAAGTTCGCGGCGTTAAATGACAATATCGGTGTGACATCGGCACCGTATTCCCTAAGCGTTTTTATCACGGGCAACACAACCCCGTATGTGCAAAACGAGCCGGTAAGCGCAAATCCAATTCTCTTTCCGGTCAGTTCCATTGTTTAAGCTCCTCTCTTTCAAAGCAGTGCAGAATCGCTCCGGCGGCCGATGCGGGGAAATACAATCCCGGCAAGCTCGGCTCAACGTGCACATTAACCATGCATTTTTCAGCCAGTTTTAAATCCATGCCGTATGGCGGCGACGCCAGCTCTATCAGCGCGGCATTGCGTCGAATGGCGAGCAGCTCGCTCTCGCCGAATATATGAACAGGCACGGTATTAAACACCACATCCGCCCAAGGCAGTGCCTGATTTAAATCGTCCATGCGCACTGCGCTGAGGCCTTCATCGGCGATGAGTTCCAAATCCCTCGCTTTGCGCGCAGCTACCGCCACCTTGGCGCCATGCGCTTTGAGCAGACGGCAAAGAAACTTTGCAATGCGGCCGTACCCGGTTACCAGGCATTTGGTGTCACACAGTGCCGTTTCGGTGTATTTCGCATACGCGCAGATGGCCGCCTGCGCCGTGAGCAAAGCGTTTCGTATTAAAAAGGCCTCGTCGTCGTTAAAATCCAAATACCGTACATGGCCGTCCATCACGGCGCGTGCATCGTCGTCGCACCGTCCCAGCACATAAACACTTTTCGGATAACGACGAACAACAGAGGCCAGCTCAAGCGGCGCGTCGGAAAACGGCGCTTTGATACTGCCATCGGGGCTGCGATAAGGCACAGGCAGAAACACATAATCGGGAGCAGCCATATCCTCGTCCGCGAACCCGAGCTTTTGAAAGCCCTGCAGACTCACACTGAAGCCCTTTTCTTTGAGCATATCCGAAAGTGCAAGCTGGCGTTTGTCTCCGCCGATGATCAGAATGTGTTTCATTATTAGCCCCTTTACAGCACAAACATACGTTATTCTATGCCGCTTTTGGTGAAGGGGTGAAATAATCTAAAGCCCGATCGCCGTAAACAAGAGTTCTTTTATGGTGCTGATTTTTCAGATTTTTTATTGGTTCGTACGTGAATTATGGCTGTTTTTAGGAATGAAACAACGTTCGACATATATAGCTATCAACGCCACAGTTAATGTCCGATTGTTAAAATACGATAAATATTATATAATAACACTAAGATACGATAGAATCGGGTGATAATAATGAGTTATTGGGAGTACAACACGGTTTGTTGCGGTGCGTATGCCAAGGCTGATTACACGAATACCAATCTATACGTCATCGACAGCAAACAATACCAAACCCTTTTCGGTGTGATTGGGATAACCCCTCCCGATTATATTCAGACGATGGGTTTAAAGGGCTGGCAGCTCATTTGCCAGACGCCTGACGTACCGTCTTCGGGCTGCTTTGTCACAAACGAGGTGCTGTTTTCGTTTAAAAGGCCGGCAGGCGAATGATGGGTTTATATTAAATAACCTATGGATATGACAAGGCTTTATTTGTTAGGCCTTTTTTTATTGCCCAAAGGCTTCCATTCACTTTTTCTTTATTGTTAACGAAAATTTTATTGACATTTTATTGAACATTGTCTACCATTGTCGACATAGAGTCATAAATTACTATTATCAAATACACGGAGGGCGTCATGAAGGAAGCTTTGTCAAGGCAGGAATGGGTGCTGATGGAAGCGTTGTGGCAAAAAGGCCCGCTTTTTCTGTCTCAAATGATGGACGCAACCGCCGGAGCGGTCGACTGGAACAAGAGCAGCTATTTGACATACCTAAAGCGCATGGCTGATAAAGGGCTGATCGGGTTTACGAACATCAGCGGCAACCGCTGCTATGCCCCGTTGGTAAAGCGCGAAGACTGCATTGACAGCGAAAGCAGCTTCATACTCTCCAAGCTCACGGAAGACAGCACGCGGCTGCTGCTCGCGAGCATGATTAAAAAGAGCGGCCTCAGCGAAAAAGAACGGGACGAATTGCTCACACTCATCGCCGACCTGAGCGGCGGACAGGAGGAATAGCAATGGCTGTGCTAAATACGCTGCTGGAAATCACACTGTACGCAAGCATTATATCAATGGTAACGCTGCTGCTCAAAAAGGTGCTCGCGCGCCGCATGTCGCCGTGGCTGCACTACGCCGTCTGGTTCGTGCTGGTTGCGCGGCTCATGCTGCCGGTTTCGGTGGAAAGCGGCTTTCATGTGTTCACGGCTCCCACGCAGATGCAGACTCAAGCCGCTGTTGTGCCGCAAGCGCCGACAATCTCAAATGCCCCCGAGACGGCCCATGGCACGAATATCGGCAATCAACCGCAGACGATAAGCGATTTTGAGTCTACTAAGAGCACAGTCTCCCCCGTATCGTCACCGGCTCCCGTCACTGTTAAACCGTTATCGACAGAAAACGTTCTTTTGACAGTGTGGCTTTCCGGAGCAGGCCTATCGCTGTTATACATTGCTGTGCTTTACGGCACACTGCGCCGACGGGTGCGCAAAAACGCAGCTGAGCCGTCCGAACGGCTGCTGAAGCTCTTTAGTGACATGAAAGCCGAAATGAACATCAAAGCGCGTTTGAAGCTTGTCTGCCAGTACGAATACGGCACCCCCGCACTGCTGCTACCACGAACGGTGCTGATGCCGGTGGATACGCTGATCGCGATGGACGACGAGCAGATCAGATTTGCGCTGCGACACGAGCTGACGCATTACCGGCGCGGCGACCACATTGCCTGCCTGTTGATGAGTGTTCTGAATGCGGTTTACTGGTTTAACCCGTTGGTGTGGCTCGCATTCCGGCAGATGCGTGCGGATATGGAAATCGCTTGCGACGGTGCAGTGGTGAAGGCGCTGGATGTGCCGCAGAAGAGCCGCTATGCCTCGTTGATAGTCGGGCTGTTCGCGCAAACCGAGCGGCGGCAGCTGGTGCTTGGTTTGGCGCAGGGCAACGCGAAGAAAATTGCGGAGCAGCGCGTGCGCGGCATATTCAAGCAAGCGAAAAGCCACGCTAGTGTAAAATTCATATCGGCGTTCGCCGTGGTTCTGCTGCTGGTGACTTGTTTTACAACGGCATGCCAGCCCACGCCCGAGAAAGCCGTGGTTGTGAACAAGGGCGATAATCATTTGGAAGAGATACTTTTTAGGTGATGTCCCGGTGTTTACAGAAGACAGCGTCAGAACTAAAGATGAAATCATGGTTGAAATTAAAAGTTACCAAGAAACGCTGGAACAATTATCTGATCAAACAAGGGACGATGTTAAAAACATCATCAAAAATCTCAAAGGTAATATCGCCGACCTAGAGGCGGAATACAAAACTGCGCCCGATCAACATAAAAGAACGCCTTCAACAACAATGTTGCAAACTGACAAGTACGGTTCATCGCTGTATGTATTTGCGGAACTCGGGAAAGCCGCACCCGCCCATTTTATAGTAGGTAACAACCCCGGTAGATCCGATTTCAGTTTTAACAACGACGGCACGGGATTGTATTACCCTGTCTCGAATCGTGCGGGAGAACTGAGTGGCCTCCCAAGGGGCATGGCCATGAAGCGCGAAGATGCCGAGCAATTGGTGCTCAAATGCTTGAGTGATGTAGGAATCGAGGGTATGCAGATCGTCGATGTACAAACACAGAATTATCTCAACAGCTTCAAAGATGTTAACAATAATACCTATATGAAAGCAGCCAATCAATGCTACGCGTTCACATTAATAAAAACGGTTAAGGGAATACCATTGTTATTGATTCAAAGCTCGGTGTCCCTTGATACCGATGACCCAAATGCGCCTGCATATAAGGGACCTGAATATGCCGACATACCCGACCCTGAATACATATCTGTTTATGTAGACGATACTGGTATCGTACGGTTTGAATGGTATAACCCCAGCGCCGTCACCTCGATACTTTCCGATCAGGTCACTTTACTGCCGTTCGCAGATATAGCCGAGCGGGCAAAGAATAATATATTCTACAAAAACTACACCGCTTACGGCAGTACGGCAGATATTTATATTAACCGTATAGAGCTTAACATGATGCGCATCATGCGCAAGGACAAGCCCAGCGAGTATTTGATCGTGCCTGTATGGGATTTCATCGGTGATGTGAAGCAATCGTTTGAAGGCGAAGAACCCCGTTTGTCATCGTTCCAAGACCGAAGCTATGTGACCATCAACGCGATTGACGGCAGCTGGATCAACCGCGACTGGGGGTATTAACATCATCTCCGGCGGATGCATTTGACCTTTTCGTATAAATACTGTTATATTATTGTTAAAGTTTAACAATGTATCGGAGATTCAATGATGTTAAAGGTTGCAATAAACCACTTAAAACATTCTTTCGCCGTGATATTGATTCTCGTCACGGCGATTATTGCTGCCGCCTGCCAGCCCACGCCCGAAAAGCCGGTAATTGCGCAGAAGGACACGGTGGAAAAAGCCGTAGAATCGCTGCCCAGCCAAACTCAGGCTTACACACCCCCGCAAACATGGCAAGATGAATTAACCGACGAAGCCACAGGCTTTACCGTCAAAATCGACGCGGACATCATATGCCCCGCTTACGATCATTTCAATATTTACAACATCCGTCCGAAGAACTTTACGCAGGAAGAAGTCGATTCAATTGTTAATTATTTCGTCGGCGGAAAGACATTGTACAACGGCGAATATGTGGAAACCAAGCAAGACGCTGAAGATAAGATCGTTGACGTTAAGCATCTGTTGACGCTGTCTCAGAAAGACCGTGATGACTTGTTCGGCGGCATCACCGAAGACGAATTGCAACAGCAATTGAAGGATTTGCAGGAGCGATATGAAAAAGCGCCTGAGAAGGTTGATAAGCAAACCGTATCGACAACCCTAACCAAAAACAAGGAAGGCTATGAGGTACTGGAAACCTATGTGGATAACGGCGGCAGCGACGACGCTCTCATCTATGTCAGCAATCTCGCTGAAGAATCGAACGATGCCATGTTTCAGGTTCGCATTCGCGATGCCAGCAAGGGCGGCTGCATTTTCCCTTCAACAGGCACGCCCGAAGAAATCGCGCAGAAAATACTTGATGACCTAGGCTTTGATCACACACAAATTGTAAGCACGGGCCCTGTTACAACAAGCCAAGACCCCAGCGTGAAAAAAAAGGTAACAAGAATCAATTATGAGCTGACTGTTGATGGGCTGCCGCTGCGCAACATATGCCATATCTTCGCTCCTGAGGAAATGGAATTTGCGACACCGTTCTGGCGTGCGGATATGATCGGTATCGATATCGGCGACAACGGTCCGACAGATTTTTATTGGAGCGGCTACGGCGAAATAAGAGGCACAGTAAAAGAAAACGTCTCCTTGTTGCCATTTGAAAATATCATGGAAACGTTCAGGACGAACGTCTTTCACAGTGCAGTGTGGCCAACGCAAGAGCTCATCAAAGAGCACGATATTGAGATCTACCCCATCGTCATCGCCCATATTGATCTTTGTATGGCCGCTGTCCCGCAGAAGGATGCACTCGGTGAATATCTTCTGGTGCCCGTATGGAATTTCTACGGATATCAGGACTACCCGGATAACGAGGTTGCTATGCTGGGTCAACCATCGGAGCGCATGAATGTGCTGATGACTATCAGCGCGGTTGACGGCACAATGCTACACCGATAACTGTTATTAAAGGCGAACCAAATTCAATTTAAAGAGCATCACATTTTAATACTATTCTCAGAGAGCCTAAAGCCCAATTATCGCGGCCCACTCTGACGGATGAATTGAGCTGTCACCGATAGGTGATTGGGAGAAATGGTTTAATATCGATAGAATCAGTGACTCCTATGCCCCCCTTTCTCCTTCATCTGCAAGAGGGTCTTTAAATTTTAGCGATAACCTGAGGATTGCATTTTAATAATAAAAACTGTCCTTTTATTATTGAATACACAATAGAAACTTGTTTCTATTGAAGGAAAATGACGAAGGCAGATGGAAGTTATAACGTGATATCTATTGGTTGGAGGTGGCTATGACGACTGTATCCATCAAGCAAAAAGCCAAAGAGCTGGTGGCTCAAATGACACTTGAGGAAAAAGCGGGCATGTGCTCCGGCTTTGATTGCTGGCACACCAAGCCCGTGGAACGGCTGGGCCTTGGGTCTGTCATGGTGTCCGACGGGCCGCACGGTCTTCGAAAGCAAATTACCATGAACGACAATATGGGCATCGGCAAAAGCGTTCCCTCTGTTTGCTTTCCCACCGCGAGCGCGCTTGCCTGCAGCTTCGACCGCGAACTCGTTTACAGCGTTGGCCAAGCCATGGGCGATGCCTGTGTACAGGAAGGCGTTTCTGCGATATTAGGCCCCGGTGTGAACCAAAAGCGCAGCCCGCTCTGCGGGCGCAATTTCGAATACTACAGCGAAGACCCGGTGCTCTCGGGCGAGCTCGCCGCGTGCCTGATTCAGGGCATTCAAAGTACCGGCACTGGCACCTCTCTCAAGCACTACGCGGTGAACAATCAGGAAAAGCGACGCACAACAGTCAGCGCCGTGGTGGATGAAAGAACGCTGCGTGAAACATACCTCAAGGCCTTTGTAATTGCCGTAAAAAAGGCGAAGCCTTGGACGGTGATGTGCGCCTACAACAAGGTGAACGGCACGTACTGCAGCGATAATGACTGCCTGCTGACAGATATCCTGCGCGATGACTGGGGCTTTGACGGCCTCGTCGTTTCCGACTGGGGCGCAGTTCACGACCGTGTGCAGGGCATTAAAGCCGGGCTCGATCTTGAGATGCCGGGAAGCCGCGGCTACAACGACGCTAAAATCGTCACTGCCGTGAAAGACGGCATGCTGCCCGAAGCGGCGCTGGATAAAGCGGCCTGCCGTGTGGTGGAATTCGTACTGAAAGGGCTTGCGAATAAGCGAGACGACTTCACATACGATACACAGGCGCAGCATCAGCTCGCGGTGACAGCCGCGCAGCAATCCGCTGTACTGCTCAAGAACGAGAAAAATCTTCTGCCCGGAAACTTAAAGCAAAAAGCGGCTGTTATCGGCGCGTTTGCGAAAACGCCTCGGTATCAGGGCGCGGGCAGCTCCAAAATCACGCCTGTTCAAATCGATTCGCCATGGGAGGCTTTTCAGAAGCTCGGCCTCGATGCCGTATATGCTGATGGGTATAGCTTGCAGCACAACTCAAAAGACAACAGCAAGCTGATTGCCCAGGCATGCGAAGCAGCCAAGGGCAAAGACATCGTTTACATTTTTGCGGGGCTGCCCGAGGGCTATGAATCAGAAGGGTTTGATCGCGAGGATCTCTCGATGCCCGAAGCGCATAACGCGCTGATAAGCGCCGTAAGCCGCTGCAACCCGAACACGGTCGTCGTGCTCATGGGCGGCGCACCGATGGCACTTCCATGGATTAACGATGTCAAAGCGGTGCTTCTGGCATACCTTGGCGGTGAAGGCGTCGGGACAGCCATCGCGAATCTGCTGCTTGGTGCTGAGTCGCCCAGCGGCAAGCTCGCCGAAACGTGGCCGCTCAAAACCGAGGATATCCCATGCAGGCCGTATTTTCCGGGCGGCAGAATGACGGTTGAATACCGTGAAAGTATCTATGTGGGATACCGCTATTACGAAAAGGCGAAGAAAGAGGTGCTGTTCCCGTTCGGGCACGGGCTATCGTATTCGCGCTTCGCATATTCGAATTTGCAGCTCAATCACAAATCTTGCGACTTCGGCGATTCGGTCAGCCTTCAATTCAGCATCACCAACACAGGCAGCGTGGCGGCCAAAGAAACAGCACTGATTTTCGTCTCACACGAAAACCCGAATGTCTTCAGCCCTGAAAAGGAGCTGAAGGAATTTGCCAAAATCGCGCTCGAACCGGGCGAAACCAAAATAGTGAACGTCACGCTGAACACGGCGGACTTTGGGTATTACAACACGCTTATAAAAGCGTGGTATGCTGAGAGCGGTATGTACAGGATTCTCGTCGGTTCGTCGTCGAAAGACATTCTGCTGGAGGCCGCACTGGAGCTGAAAAGTCCTGAGCAGCCTCAGCCTGATTACAGGCAGACAGCACCGGCGTATTACCATCTGCCGCAGGGTGATCTATTAATTCCCGACAAAGAATTCGAGGCGCTGTACGGCAACCCCCTCCCCGTTCACAACGGGAAAGTGGCTCGTCCGTATACGCTCGAACACACGCTTGAAGACACCAAGCATACATTTGTCGGCAAGATCATACTGCTGTACGCGAAAATGATGGTGAAAAGGCTTGAAAAGGCCGAACCGGGACAGGCGGGCATGATGCTCGCAATGATACAAGAAATGCCTTTTTACGCGATGATTACATCGGGCGAAATATCCGAGAAGATGATGCTTGCCTTAATCGAGATGATGAACGGGCACTTCTTTAAAGGTATTAAGCGGCTTTTGAGTCGTTAGTTTCGCATCCCTTTGAATTGTAGGGGTCGGTTTACATGCCGACCCGTTCTTTATTTCGATTTGTATCTAATGCCATCCTTAGCGTGCCTTTGCGGGCGGGTCAGAGACACACCCCTACAA
>JAEZIW010000238.1 GCA_023436525.1 Bacillota bacterium
CAATCTTTATTATATCACCTTGAAAGTTTCTGACATAGAAATACGTGTTGCTGTGTTTTACTCATGCAAATTACAAATAGAAAAAGCATCTTCCTCAACGATGAATCGCTACAGAAAATGCTCTATCATGCAACTATGGATGTTTTAATACGGTCGGGCCAGCTTCAGTACGTATGCAAATTCTCCTTCAGCATTCTCTTTTTTTGACAATATCTCTATCAAGGTGATAATTGGCTTGCCAAGAAACAAAAAACCCTCGAAAGCAATTGCTTCAAGGGCTTTACGCCTGGTGACCCACCGGAGATTCGAACTCCGGACACCTTGATTAAAAGTCAAGTGCTCTACCGCCTGAGCTAGTGGGTCATATCAATAATGTTGTTGGGCAGTGAGTGCTTTGACTTGCTTCTTAGCCGATTTCATGCATGCCGTCTCAAACCCTGCCGAACGATTATAGCACAAGCGTTTTTAATTTGTAAACCCTCAAAATTCATTATTTTTATTTCCTGATGGGCAAACGCCGAATGCCGCTTTCATTCCTTTTTCGTTGACAAAGCAGCAGGCGGCCGATATATTTGAATTGCAGTCGATTGTTAGCTCTGCTAACAACTATTTCCGCCGTTGCGATACTTAACGCCAACATACACATATACAAAAACTTATAACCAAAAACAACACGCTCATTTCAATCAAATCGAAAAAGGAGCCATACGATGTATAAACTTTATTGCCGAATCTTTCAAATTGTGATGAGGGCCGCAACCTATTTTATGCCGTGGCGCAAACCGCAGCTGCTGAAAGGGCCCGGCAGCATTGATAAGCTCCCTGCGCTGATTAAAGAGAAGCATATCAGCCGCGTTTTGATTGTGACCGATTCGGTTCTCCCCGCGCTCGGCCTGACCGACAGCCTTATTTCTGAGCTCAGCCAACTCGCCATTGAGGCCTTTGTTTACGATAAAACGGTGCAAAACCCAACGATCGATAATATTGAAGAGGCCTTAGCTCTATACAAGCAAAACGGTTGCGAGGCTGTTATTGCCTTTGGCGGCGGCTCTCCGATAGACTGCGCAAAGGGCGTTTGCGCGCGCGTGGCAAGGCCTAAAAAGAGTATCACGCAGCTAAGAGGGCTGCTTAAAATCCATAAACGCACACCACTGCTGTTCGCCGTTCCCACCACCGCCGGAACGGGCAGCGAAACCACGCTGGCCGCCGTGGTGACCGACAGCCGTACGCACGAAAAATACGCGCTGAACGATCTGTCACTGATACCCCGCTACGCCGTGCTCGACCCTGCGCTGACGCTCGGCCTGCCGCCGCATATCACGTCTACCACCGGCATGGACGCGCTGACGCACGCCGTGGAGGCTTATATCGGGCGCAGCAACACGCGCGAAACACGCGACATGGCTGAAAAAGCCGTCACACTGGTTTTTGAGAATCTGGAAAACGTCTACAAGAACGGCGCGGATATTGAGGCACGGGAAAAAATGCAGCTCGCTTCCTATTGTGCGGGTGTCGCGTTCACACGTGCGTATGTGGGCACCGTGCATGCCATCGCGCATGCGCTTGGCGGGCTGTATGCCACGCCGCACGGCCTTGCCAATGCGGTGATACTGCCGTATGTGCTGAAAAGCTACGGCGCGTCCGCGCACAAGCCGCTTGCAAAGCTGGCGGATTTGGTTCGCCTTTCTTCCGAAGGAGACAGCACAGCTCAAAAGGCCGAGAGCTTTATCAGCGCCGTGATGGGCATGAATCAGAGAATGAATATACAAGAACACATACCGCAAATTGAAGAGAAGGATTTTGAGCTGATCGCCAAGCGCGCTTACCGCGAGATCAATCCGCTGTATCCGGTGCCGAAGGTACTCTCGAAGCAGGAGCTGATCGGCATCGTCAAGGCTGCGAAAGGATGAGGCTTTGATATCAGAGTACCATCGCCGTGCGCTATTTCTCCACAAGTGAGCACTCAACTTGATGATAAACCTCTCCACATGTCATGCTGAGGAGCGGAGCGACATGACTACGGAGTGGAAAACATCCCATGGCAAAACGCTTTAAACATGGGATTTCGATCCACTACGTAGTCGACTCGCTATCGCTCACTCGAAATGACTCATGAAGTTTTAAAAGCCTGCGCCGTCTCCCAAAGGAGATGGCGTTTTTGTTGGGTTTCCAACTAAAGACTATTGCAATGATGCGATTAATAAGTTGCATTTTGGATATCATGCCGTTGTCAGCAGAAAATAAAAAAAGCCCGAAAGCTTTTTCAAACTGTCTTTTTGTAATTTGGCTGGGGTGGCAGGATTTGAACCTGCGAATGCGGGAGTCAAAGTCCCGTGCCTTACCGCTTGGCTACACCCCATCGGCAAACGGAGTAAAAAGTGGGGTGAGTAGTGGGATTCGAACCCACGGCCTCCAGGGCCACAACCTGGCGCTCTAACCTACTGAGCTATACCCACCATGATCCGCCTCAAAAAGCCGCCTTTCTGAGGCACCATATATGGCGCGCCTGCGGGGACTCGAACCCTGGACACACGGCTTAGAAGGCCGTTGCTCTATCCTGCTGAGCTACAGGCGCACATAGTCAGCCGCGAAAAGCCGAGCTCTATCGAGCAACCGACAGAACGGAATTTTATCATATGTGAACGGTAATGTCAAGACACCCGGCTGCTCAAATATCTTTAATCTCCGCAGCTTTTTGATCACTGCCGCCAAGGTAGCGCGCTGTTTTCAAGGGGCGCTGCAGTACATGCTCCAAATACGCAATCAGCGCCGCGCTCAGGCGTTTTTGCACATCGTCCCCGATACGAAGGCTCCCGATATCCTTTGCCTGTGTACGCGCCAGCAGACGCAGTGCATTCAAAAAAGCGTCGTCGATGTAATCGCCCTTGATGCCGCGTGCGCAAGCCGGGCAAAGGGCCCCGCCCTGCTCCGCAGAGAACTTCACAAGAGGCGGTTCGCTGCCGCAGGCCGCGCAAATGCCGAAGCTCGGATACACACCCTCAATATGCAGCAATCGCTGCAAAAACCAGCACAGCACGATGCGCGGTGGGGCGGCTCCTGTATCCAGCGCAAAAAGCGCGTTCACCGTCAGCGTGAACAGGCCGGAGTGCACATCGTCTTCCTGCACCATCTTGTCCACCGCATCTGCAATGAAGCACGCGGCGGTAAACGCCTCGTAATCGTTCTGCAGCGCGAACGTGCGGCTGATCACGCAGCCCTTTACGCCATATCGCCCGTCTTTTTCGAAAAAAGTATAGTCGCCGCAGCAAAAAAGAGACGCGGCAGAAAACAGCTTACACGCGGGCTTTTTGCACCCGCGGATTCGCGCGGACATGCGCCCGTAATCCTTGGTTAAAAGCGTCACCATTTTATCGTTGTCGTTGTAGTCAACCGTGCGTATCACCACGGCCATTGTGCTGCGTTCCATGTTTTATGTGTTCCTCACAGGCAATCCTCCGTCACGCTGGTGCGTGCCCCGTATGGGGCATGTCGTTCCGCCAGCTTTGCCGACTGAGGATCGATCGATTTGCTATCCCTAAACGGGCGGGCACAGAGACCCACCCCTACAATTCAATGAACGATGTTTTATCTAACCTTGGGCGGGCGTTTAATAAACGCCCCTACGGATGTCTGCTCCGCCAGGCAATCCTCCGTCACGCTGGCGCGTGCCCCCTCCTTTAATAAAGG
>JAEZIW010000049.1 GCA_023436525.1 Bacillota bacterium
TCCACAAGGCAGTGGACTGAAACACCATGTTAAAGTGTTTTGTCATGGGATGCATGCCACGTCATCGTCACATCTCGGCCCTCCTCATATGACAAATATATCGATATCAAAAAAGGCTGCCGAGGCAGCCTTTTTATATGGTCTATGTTATTCCGGTTTCTCGGACGAATCCTTCTTACTGTCGCCGGGCAGCAGACCCTTGCGCGTCAGGTTAATGCGGCCCTGCTTGTCGATCTCCACCACGCGAACGAGTATCTCATCGCCGATGTTGACAACATCCTCCACCTTGTTGACGTGCTCATTGGCCAGCTTGCTGATGTGCACGAGGCCGTCTTTGCCGGGAGAAAGCTCCACGAACGCCCCGAAGTTCATAATGCGCACCACCTTGCCGAGGTATACATTGCCCACTTCCACGTCTTTCACAATTGCATCGATCGCGGCTCTGGCCTTATCTGCCGCTGCTTCGTCTGCCGAGAGAATGAACACACGGCCATCGTCTTCGAGATCGATTTTCACGCCCGTATCGGCAATGATCTTGTTGATCACCTTGCCGCCGCTGCCGATAACCTCGCGGATCTTCTCGGGATCAATTGTGAACTGGTAAATACGCGGTGCGTATTTGGAAAGGTTCGGGCGCGGCTCGGCCAGCACAGCTTCCATCTTATCGAGAATGAACATACGGCCTTTGTTTGCCTGCGCCAGCGCACGCGTCAGTATCTCTTTGTTGATGCCCTTGATCTTGATATCCATCTGGATTGCGGTGATACCCTTGCGCGTACCCGCCACCTTGAAGTCCATATCGCCAAAGAAGTCTTCCAGGCCCTGTATATCCGTCAGTATCGCGATGTTGCCCGTCTCGTCGTCCTTGATGAGGCCCATCGCCACGCCGGCCACCGGCGCTTTGAGGGGCACACCCGCGTCCATCAGCGAGAGCGTGCTTGCGCAGATAGAAGCCTGCGAGGTAGACCCGTTGGAGCTGATGCACTCAGACACCGTGCGAATCGCGTACGGGAATTCCTCTTCGCTGGGCAGCACGGGAATCAGTGCTCTTTCAGCCAGCGCGCCATGCCCAACCTCGCGGCGGTTTGTGCTGCGCATCGGCTTGGCTTCGCCGGTTGAATACGGCGGCATATTGTAATGATGCATATAACGCTTGAATTCCAGATCAGACAGGCCATCGAGCCGCTGCGCGTCGCTGACAGACCCGAGCGTCGTCAGTGTGAGCGCCTGCGTTTCGCCGCGTGTGAACACGGCACTGCCGTGTGTGCGTGCAAAAATGCCCACCTCGCACCAAATCGGGCGAATCTCATCCTGTGCGCGTCCGTCCGGGCGAATGCCCTTGTTGATAATTCTGTCGCGAACCAGTTCTTTACGCAGAGAATAGAGAACCTTTTCAATATCGGCTTCCTGCCCCGGATACTCCTGTGCAAAGTGAGCCTGCACGTCCGCGGTCATCTCTTCGGTGCGCTCTTCGCGAACCTTTCTTTCGTTGGTATCAATGCTGTGGGCCACTTTATCTAAAGCGTATGCTCTCACTTTTTCTTCCAGCTCAGATTCGACCTTGATCAGCACGGGTTCCACCTTTTCTTTGCCGACCTCGCTCACAATGCTTTCAATAAAAGCAACCACTCTTTTTATCTCTTCGTGTGCCAGCAATATCGCATCGAGCATCTGCTCTTCGCTGATCTCGTTGGAACCCGCTTCCACCATCATCACAGCATCCTTCGTGCCCGATACCGTTAAATCAAGCGTGCTTTTTTCACGCTGCGCCGCATCCGGGTTCAGCACAAATTCACCGTCTACAATGCCCACCGTCACGCTGCCCGTGGGCCCCATGAACGGAATTTCCGATATCGACAGCGCCACCGACGAACCGATCATGCCTAAAGGTCCGGGAATGATGTCCTGATCAACGCTCATCACGGTGCAGACCACCTGAACGTCGTTGTAATAACCTTTGGGGAACAGCGGCCGAATCGGCCTGTCAATCAGGCGCGATGTCAGTATCGCTTTTTCGGACGGTCTGCCCTCGCGTTTGATAAAGCCGCCGGGGATTTTGCCGACCGAGTACATCTTCTCTTCAAATTCCACGCTGAGCGGGAAAAAGTCAATCCCGTCTCTGGGGGCTTTGGCTGCCGTTGCCGTCACCATCACCGCCGTATCGCCGCACCGCATCAGGCACGCACCACCGGCTTGCTGTGCATACTTGCCCGTTTCCACCGTCAGTGTTCTGCCGGCATACTGCATTTCAAATACTCTGTGTTCCATTGTTATTCTTCTCCTTCTTCCTTAACAGCATTGCGCATGCCCCATGCGCATGCCCCATGCAACTTGGCATGTTTTTAATACAAATAATAGAGCGGTCGCCCGCTCTATTATTTGTTATTTTCTTAAGTTCAAACCTTTAAGCACTTCTCTGTAACGCTCAATGTCCTTTTTCTTAAGATAGTTCAGCAAGCCTCTTCTTTTACCGACCATTTTCAGCAAGCCTCGTTTGGAATGATGATCCTTCTGGTGCGTCTTCAAATGATCGTTGAGGTGGTTGATCCGTTCGCTTAGAAGCGCAATCTGTACTTCCGGCGACCCTGTGTCACCCTCGCTGATGGCGAACTGCGAGATAATGCCCGCCTTTTTTTCCTTATCCATTTTTCCTCCTGTTAGGTAAACCCCGTAAACAATGCAAAGCGTCGGATACTCGCCAAGCAGTGTAAGCGGTTAAAATCAGAATTTATGATAACATAAGAGGTCCTATTTGTAAACATCGGCTTTTGGGCACTCGTCTGCTTGTTCATATTATGATGTATTATGCGAAACTTATACGAAAAAACGCTTGTGAAAACTTGCACACAAAAAGTACGCGCATTTCCAAAATAAATGCACTATTTACGAAATATTTCGTTGGCCTATAATATAAACTTATGAACAAACGTGCTATAATAATTTCTCGGGAATGAATATATACAGATGAAGGAGTCCGTATGGCTAGTAAACTAACATTTAAAGGCGGCATTCATCCGCTTAAAAGCATTCATCACGGCAAGACGCTTACGGATAAGCGCCCGATTGAAGTCTGCAGTGTGCCGAACGAACTTATACTGCCGCTTTCCCAGCATATCGGTGCGCCCGCCGTCCCCATCGTAAAGCCGGGCGACAAGGTGGATATGGGCCAAATGGTCGCCGACGCAAGCGGATATGTGAGTGTGCCGTGCTATTCCAGCGTATCCGGCACAGTCAAAGCCATTGAGCCACGCCCGCATATTTCGGGGCGCCCGATGATGGCTGTTGTCATTGAGAACGATTTTGAAGACAGGCTGTCTCCGGATATCAAAAGCCCCGGCAGCCTGGCATCGTTATCTGCAAAGCAGATCGTTGATATTATCAAAAACGCCGGCAT
>JAEZIW010000054.1 GCA_023436525.1 Bacillota bacterium
TGCCACAATCTCGACAGAAATCGCGTGCCGTGGGATATGGGCTGGAGCGGCGACAGCATCAAGTTCATACTGCTTAATGTCAGCTACTGATGCAAAAAGAGCGCCGTTTTGCAGCGGCTCATACAAATTCAGCCTCTCAATCCATCTATACTGGGTAAATAGGCAGCCAATGTGAGCGAGGTGGGAAATGGCGTATTTTAATCCGGCATTTGACAAAGGGAGTGACGATTTTAAGTCATTTTCTCTCGACCAATCACCTATCGGTGCCAGCACCCAGTTCACCTTTTTCGCGGTTAACCATAGTGCTTCCATGAATGCATTTTGCCCTTGCCTCCCTCTGGAGGGAGGTGGCACGAAGTGCCGGAAGGAGGACTCTAAGCAGTGTTTATACGCTTAAACTGACGTGTTACAGCGATTCCATAAGCTTCTTGGCTTCTTCCAGCGTGCCCACGAGGTGATAATCTCGCTTGGTGAGTGCCTTGATAGCAGAAAACACAACAGTCTGCAGCCCGCTTAACCCAACCAGCACGCTCTCTTTCACATACTTCGTGTTCGACGACGCATATTGTTTGAATGCATTGGATATATCATTGTTGAATTTCACATTGGTCACGACAGTTATGATGTAAACTGATTTTTCCGACTGCTTTGTCACCAGTTCACTGCCCTCCCGCAGCGTTTGCACGATTTCCTGCGTTTGCTCGCCCTGCATGTTTTCAACATCCACAATGATGACGGATTTTTGGCCGATTTTTTCGGTTCTTACCATATAAATCCTCCTTATCGTCATTAACAGTATTATCGTACTTCTGAGCCATTTCTTGAGCTTCATGTCTTGAAAATATAGCCGACCCCCCACACGGTTTCCACATATCGATGATACGGCTTTATATTTTCTCTCAGCGTTTTAATATGCGTATCCACCGTCCGGTCCGTACCAAAAAAATCATCCCCCCACACTTCCTTGATGATTGTTTCACGCGTGAAAGCCCGATTCGGATTTTTTGCGAGGAACACCAGCAGTTTGTATTCCTTTGGGGTCAGTACAATGCCGTCTCCGTCTATATAGACCATATGAGAGAAAACATCAATGCACAATCCGTCATAAATAAGCCGTCTTGGCGTGTAATCAGCGTGATACGCGCTGTGCCGCAGCAGCACATGAATTCTTGCCATTAATACCTTGCAGGAAAACGGAGCACTTATGAAATCGTCCACACCGATATCAAAGTATGACAGCTTTTGTTCCTCGCTCTCTTCTTTAGACAGAATAATAATTGGTGTTTGAGAGCTTTTTCTTATCTGTCTGCATACATGCCACGAATCGAGCTCAGGTAAATCCGCATTTAAAACAATCGCATGATACTCATGACGTCTGAACATTTTTATTGCGTCAATACCGTCGGCGGCTTCGTCAACAAGAAAGTTATCCATGGCTGCGTGTGTTTTTACCGTTGCTCTCAAATCGGCTGCCGAGTCGACGATCAGTAAACGGATTTCACTCATTTCACGATCCTCTTTAACAGAACATTCGTGTCATGTCGCATATGAAAAACTCAATTTTTATTAATTATGTATATTTTATTACATTCGTATTTTTGACGCAAGCAATAAATGACTTTATTTCAATTGTGATGAATTTGTGAAGAAATCCACGCCACTCATCTTTTTTTCAATAAAATCAACGGCAAAGAAGGATAATCTGTGAAATATCATCATATTTTTATCACAACCGTTTGATATGATCATGATGTTATCGGTATATATTTTTAGCGTTGTGTCTGAATAAACGATCTTGGAGGTAGCCTATGAGCACGAAAACAGTGAAAGCCAAGCTCCACAGTTGCAAAGAATGCGATGAAGACAAGTTTGCGGCCATTGCAAATGTGATCGATATGTATCGGGATAAAGAGGGCAGCCTGATACAGATTCTTCATCTTGCGCAGCAAATTTACGGTTTTTTGCCGCTGGAACTGCAGACCTATATTGCAGACTCCCTCGGCATACCGTTATCCGAGGTGTCTGGTGTCATCACGTTTTATTCATTTTTCTCCACACAACCAAGAGGGCTGCATACCATCCGCGTCTGTCTCGGAACGGCTTGTTATGTGCGCGGCGGAAAAAAGATTGTTGAAAGCCTCAAAGAGAAGCTGGACGTTGAAATTGGCGGAACAACCAAGGATGGTAAATTTACATTCGAGGTTGCCCGCTGTATCGGTGCGTGCGGATTGGCTCCGGCCATGATGATCGACGATGTTGTCTACAAGCAAGTCAATGTTAATAAGCTCAATGCCATACTTGCAAAATACGAGAATGAATAGGAGGTGAACGGTGATGAAATCAAAAATTATCGGCTCACTCGACCAATTGAATGAAATTAAAATCCGTTATAACAGCCAGCTTGAAAAATACAAATACAAAATCTATGTCTGCAGCGGAGCCGGCTGCGTGTCATCAAGCTGCGCTCTCGTTCGCGATGCTGTTATCAGCGAGTTGGCAGACGCGGGCATGATGGACGAGGTTAAGGTTCTTGAAACCGGCTGTATGGGCACATGCGCAGTCGGGCCGGTTATGCTGGTGATGCCCGACAAGATTTTCTACACCGATCTTAATGAAGAAAAAGCCCGCCAGATCGTGCGAAAGCACATTAAAAAGGGCGAGGTGATCGTGCCGTACACATTCTACGACTATTCTCTCAGCGAGTATGTGCCCAATATCGATCATATCGGCTTTTTCAAAAAGCAGGTGAAAATTGCACTCCGCAATTGCGGCTCCATCGAGTATGCGAACATTGAAGCCTATATTGCCCGGGACGGATATGCCGCCGCTTATAAGGCGATAAATGACATGACACCCGAATCGGTTGTGCAAGAGGTTAAAAGCTCCGGCATCAAAGGGCGCGGCGGTGCCGGGTTCCCAACAGGCGTGAAATGGGAAGCGGCTCAAAAGCAAGCCGGCGACAAGAAATTCATTGTCTGCAATGCCGACGAAGGCGACCCCGGCGCATTTATGGACAGAAGCATCATAGAAGGCGACCCGCACACGGTGATTGAAGGCATGATAATCGGCGGGTATGCCATCGGTGCATCTATGGGTTACATTTATGTGCGTGCCGAATACCCGATTGCGGTTGAACGCATGACGGCGGCGCTGATGGAAGCCACAAAACGAGGTCTTCTCGGCGACAACATATTCGGCAGCGGTTTTTCATTTGATATTGAGCTGAGAATCGGAGCCGGTGCGTTTGTATGCGGCGAAGAAACCAGCCTGATGGCTTCCATAGAAGGCCATCGCGGTGAACCCAAGCAAAAGCCGCCTTTCCCTTTCCAAAGAGGCTTGTTTGGGAAGCCGACCATCATCAACAACGTTGAGACGTTTGCCGGTATACCGATGATACTATTGAACGGCGGCGAATGGTACACGCAGTTCGGTACCGAAAAAAGCAGAGGCACCAAGGTGTTCGCACTGGCGGGAGACGTGATGAACACCGGCATTGTGGAAGTGCCCATCGGCATACCTCTCGGAGATATTATATTTGAAATTGGCGGCGGAACAGCCAATAAGAAAAAATTTAAATCGGCGCAAATCGGCGGTCCGTCCGGCGGGTGCATTACAACAGACAACCTCAATGTGCCAACCGATTATGAGCCGCTAAAAGAACTCGGGGCCATTATGGGCTCCGGTGGGCTTATCGTTATGAACGAAGATGCATGCATGGTGGATACGGCGCGTTTCTTCATGGATTTCATCAAGGATGAATCCTGCGGCAAGTGCACCGCCTGCCGAATCGGAACCAAGCGTATGCTCGAAATACTCGAGCGCATCACTCGCGGCGAAGGCGAAGAGGGCGATGTGGAACTGCTGATTGAGCTGGGCGAAACGATACAGGAAACGGCCATGTGCGGCCTCGGGCAAACGGCCCCGAATCCCGTGCTTTCCACAATCAAGTATTTCCGCGAGGAATATGACGAGCATATTAAGCATAAATACTGCCGGGCGGGCGTTTGCAGCGAGCTTTTCATATCGCCGTGTGAAAACACCTGCCCCGCCAATGTGAATGTGCCGGGCTATTTATCGTTAATCGCCGCCGGGCGGTTTATAGATGCCTATAAGCTGATACGTCAGGAGAACCCCTTCCCCGCTGTTTGCGGGCGCATTTGCACGCGGCCGTGCGAAAGCAAATGCCGCAGACGCACGGTGGATGAGGCGCTGGCCATATGCGATTTAAAACGCTTTGTCGCCGACTACGCTATGGCCTATGACAAAGGGCGTTATCACACCGATATTGTGTTCCCAAAAAATGGCATAAGCGTTGCGGTAATCGGTGCCGGTGCGTCTGGCCTCACTTGCGCTTATTATCTGGCGCGTATCGGTTACGATGTGGATGTGTATGAATCACACAATACAGCTGGCGGTGTCCTGGCTTATGGCATACCCGAATACCGGCTGCCCAAGGATGTGCTGGCGCAAGAGATCGCCCTCATTGAGCAAACGGGTGTTAAAATTCATCTGAATACCGAGGTCGGGCGCGATGTGTCGTTCAAAGAACTCAAAGCAACGCATGACGCGGTTTATATCGCCACAGGCACTCAACTGCCTCAAAAAATCAATGTGCCGGGTGAAAGCCTGCCGGGCGTTATTCATGGTATTAAATTCCTAAAAAAAGCCAACATGCATCAGCCTATCGATACGGGCCGTCACGTGGTTGTAATCGGCGGCGGCAACACAGCGATTGACTCCGCAAGAACGGCACTGCGTTTGGGCGCCGATAAGGTGACGATTCTCTACAGAAGAACCAAAGACTCTATGCCGGCTTACGAACAGGAAATCTGCGAAGCGATTGAGGAAGGTATTGACGTCATCTGCCTCGCCGCGCCGGTGCGCTTCCTTCCGGGGCCCGACGGACGTGTGGCTCAAATTGAATGCGTGAAAATGTGCCTAGGTGACTTTGATTCATCCTGCCGCAGACGCAGCGTTTTCGTGGAAGATTCAAATTTCTTCATTGATGCCGATATGGTGATACCCGCTGTCAGCCAGTTTGCTGACTTCCCGTTTATCGGCAAAGACGAAATTGGTCTGACGGCCTGGGGAACCTTCATCACGCAAAGCGACACACAGATGACAACGATGGCGGGCGTTTTTGCGGGCGGTGATGTGACACGCGGGCCTGATGAGGTAATCCGCGCGATTGCCGACGGCAAAAATGCCGCCATATCCATTGATAAGTACCTTGGCGGCAAAGGGCATCTCAACAAAGGCGAGCTGATCGATATTCCCTCTGTCAGCGATGACGACGAGATTGTGGCTCATGGGCGTTTCAGCCTGGAAATTCTGAACGCCGAAACGCGAAAGAATTCCTTCGAAGAAGTGATTAAGGGTTACCATAAGCTCAATGCGATGGCCGAAGCCATGCGCTGTCTGCATTGTGAAAGGAGGTAGTCACAGATGGTTAACTTACAAATTAACGGCCTTGCGGTCACTGTTCCCGACGATACCACCATTATGGAAGCAGCCAAGACAGCCGGCATTAAAATACCCGGCTTGTGTCAATTAGAAGGCGTTCATCAATTCGGTTCCTGCCGCATTTGCGTTGTTGACGTGAAGGGTGCCAAAACGCTGCAGGCATCCTGCCTAGCCAAGGTGGCCGAAGGCATGGTTGTTCACACCAATACACAAAAAGTGCGCAACGCGCGCCGCGTGTTGTATGAGCTGCTGCTTTCCGATCATGACAAAGACTGCTTAAGCTGCACACGCAATCAAAGCTGTGAATTGCAGGAGCTTGGAAAAACGCTCGGTGTCAGTGAATCTCGTTTCAACGGAGAGCATTCGGAGTTCAATCTGGATTCGTCCGTCTCCATCACGCGCAACATGAGCAAATGCGTGTTATGCAGGCGCTGTGTAACGGTCTGCAACGAGATACAAGGCACAGGGATACTCAATGCGCAAAACCGCGGCTTCTCAACGGTTATCGGCCCCGCCATGGATCTGAAGCTCGGAACCGTAGGGTGCGTGTTCTGCGGGCAGTGCACGGTGGTGTGCCCCGTGGGCGCACTTAAGGAAACGGACGCGATTAAGCCCGTATGGAAGGCACTCAGCGATGAAAAGAAACGCTGTATCGTGCAGGTAGCTCCCGCTATCCGTGTTGCCATCGGTGAAGAATTCGGCTATGCGCCGGGCGCACGCGTCACCGGCAAGCTGGCGCAAGCACTGGCCACGCTCGGTTTTGACGACATCTTTGATACGAATTTTACAGCTGACCTCACGATAATGGAGGAAGGCACAGAATTCTTAACGCGGGTCAAAAAAGCGCTGACTGGTGGCGAAACGACACTGCCGATGATTACATCGTGCAGCCCCGGCTGGATTAAGTATATCGAGCACACGTATCCGAGCCTTCTGCCCCATCTTTCAACGTGCAAATCACCGCACACCATGCTGGGGGCTCTGGTTAAATCATTCTATGCCGAAAAGATCGGCTGCGACCCGAAGGACATGTATGTGGTGTCGGTAATGCCATGTACCGCCAAAAAATTCGAGATCAACCGCCATGAAATGCAAAACAGCGGCGTACCGAATGTGGACGCGGTACTGACGACGAGAGAGCTTGGCCAGATGGTGCGCGAAGCCGGTATAGATTTCTCACTGCTGGATGACCGCGCGTTCGATGACCCGCTTGGGCTGTCGACGGGTGCCGCCGATATTTTCGGCGTCACCGGCGGCGTAATGGAGGCGGCGCTGCGCACCGTCTATGAAATTGTAACGGGACGCGAGCTGCCGTTTGCCAGCCTGCATGTTTCACCCATTGTCGGTCTCGATCAGATTAAAACAGCCGATGTGACATTTGAAGACGTGCTGCCCGAATACAAGTTCCTTGAGGGCTTTGTTGTTAAGGTCGCCGTCACAAGCGGCTTGTCCGGTGCCAAAATACTGATGGATCAGATCAGCGAAGGTAAATCACCCTATCATTTTATCGAAGTGATGGGGTGTCCGGGCGGTTGCATCATGGGCGGCGGACAGCCAAGATCCAAGGATACTGACGTTCGGCAAAAACGTTTAAGCGGCATATATGATGAAGACGAATCAAAAGTGATGCGCAAATCGCATGAAAACCCATCGATTATAAAGCTCTACGAGGAATATTTGGAGTTTCCGAACAGCCATGTGTCGCACGAACTGCTGCATACACATTACGTCAAACGAGGCCGGTTCAATGAATATTTAGATGACGAGTATGTTTATGAAGAGGTGAATCCTATGACGGAAAGAAACAGTGCAACATCAAGACAAACACACAAAAAAACCGCTCAGGAGCGAGCATCAGGGCGCGTTCATGATGATCTTGAATCAGTCAGAGTCATGGCGCTGGAAGCGGAAATTTCCCGGTTGAAGCAGGAGCTCAACGATTCTCAGGAAACCGTGGAGATACTGAAAGATGTGATGAGCGACTACTCAAAGAAACCAAAAAGATAGATTCAAAAACATCCAATACGCAGCCCGAAATTGTATCATAGTTCGGTTTGCACAATAGAAAGCCGGGCACCCGGCTTTCTATTATTCTATGAATAAGACTCCCCCGTTACTATTGGCGATTTGGAATCTTAATATATATATACAAAATCCGAGTCACGCTCATTAGCACCAATCCTGCGGCAGCATACCCATAAAAGAGAATTAAAAACCTTTCAGCCCATCATGATAAGGCGGCATAAATTTGAAAGAAAAAAACCCACTTAAATCTTCATTTAAGCAAGGTTTTCAATAGTCTTTTTAATGTATCTTTTTCAAACGATGAATGGAATAAATCGCTTTGTTTTTGTCATATATTCGCTGTATTCGTCTTTAAACTCGTTTAGCATGTCCTTTTCCTCTTTTTTTGCCAGACGGATATACAATAAACACATGACAGGAAATAATATAAGCAGCGGCAGCGTGGCCCACTCAATCATCATCCCCAGAGAGAGCAGCATTAAGCCTGTATACTGCGGATGTCGAATGTATTTGTATATACCCGTTTTTACCAGCTTGCCCGTTCCTTTTTCTTTCGACCAGTAGTTTTTATAAATCTGGTACCAGCCGCTCAAAATCAGTATCAGCGCGATAACGGCCAACCCGATGTTAATGTACATACCAAGGTACCCGACCGAATGAAACATCGTATGCCCCCATAA